>CAYJKK010000005.1:0-99242 GCA_964370905.1 uncultured Clostridium sp.
TTATAATTATATTTTATTTTTAAGATATTTTTATTATGAATACATAAAGGCAGGACTTGATTTCCTGCCTTTTAATTTTTTATTTAACTAACCACGTATTATGCTCATAATTAATAGTTACTCCAACAAGTCGAAAATACTATCGTTTACAATTATAAAACCTACTAACTGTTTATATTACTTATTTTTTAACTAAGTTAATTTTAAATTCAATCTATAACTAAATATAAAAAATTCAATAGCATGTGCTCTTGGAAATAGATACCTTACACTATTACACCATTGTGCTATATCAAGAGAAGTATTTAGTCTTTTTTCGTCAACTCCTTTTCCTAGACGAATTAAATTCGCAATTTCCCAAGCTTTTTTTAAATCATATTTATTTTCTATTAACAAATCATATATATCATCAAAAAAAACTGGAATTTTTAATAATGGCATATTTAATTTGTTGATTTCTTCTATTTTATCATTATATTTCCATGTCCCGTGAGTTAATCCAAAAATTTTCATATGGTCAAAAATATTTGAATTTGTTTTATAATCATTTCCTAACACTTTTATTTTTATAGATTCGTAATCATATTCAGACTCTGAATATTCATTTATTACAAACTTCTCTAACAAGCTATAATTCACTTCATTATAGAACCCTTCTATTCTATGTGGTAATTCAAAACTAGTAATACTTAGTTTTCCAATATTAAAACTATATTTTGTAATTTTGATTTCTTTATTCTTTAGTAACTCAAAATGTTTTAAGAAATTAAGAACATTATCATATGCACTTTTAGGAATCATTACTGTTATGTTAAGCTTTGAGTTACTGATTTTTGTAGCATTCTGTTCTTCACCAAAAAAAGTTTGATATTTCAAATTAAATCTAAGAGGATCGACATTACTTACTCCTAGTATATACATTATATAACAATTAGAGCTATTCCCCATTATATAACTTGGTATATCGTTTTGCTTTAAAACGTTTATAAGTTCATAAACAGCAATTATTTCTTCTTCAAGATGGTGATACTTTACAAGTTTTACTTCTTCATTTATCCTTTCTAGCAATAATGGGTCTTTTATTTTTAAAATTTTTTCTTCTAATATTTTTTTCATCATAAAACTAACTCCTACTTATATTTTAAATTTATTGATTTTGAATGTGTAATCAACATCGTCTTAATTTATATTATAACATAAATTATTTTAAAATTTCATCAAAGAATCATTTTATAAGTAATATACTTTTGCATCATTAAATATTAATACTTTCACTACTCTACATCATATTCCCAAAACTCACCTTTTTTACAAATTACCATTCAACATATTTAGTTAGATAATCCTCTATTTCTGATGTTTCTGGATTCTTTTTCATTTCTACAAGATATATTTTTAAATCTACTTTTCCCTTTAGTTGTTTTTTATAATAATCTATTGTTTTAGTTTCTTTTGGTAATTTATGAGCTTTTATTAATTGTTCTATTTCTTTTTCATTATTTAAATTTTCTAACATTCTTTTTATTTCTTCTTTTTTTTCAAAGTCATATCCTATTACTATATGATATTCTAAATTAGTAAAGTCTAAATTAGTAGGTAATTTAGTATTGAATAATTGATTTCTAATTTCAATATTTTGAGTCAAATTTTTCAACACTATTTCTTTATATTTTTCAGAATTAACAAATTTTATAATATCATCCAAGTGCTTACATATGCCATTAGTCCCCATGATGACTGATTCATTGTATTTTACTTCAACAAAAATAAATTTATCTTTTTTCAAAAAAACATTATCTACTCTTCCTGTATTAACTTTATTTTCACAATTTGTTGGTGACTTTATTCCTACTTCCATTTCCAACTTAAAAGAATCATTATATAGTTTATCTCTCGGATTATTTTCAATCATTAAATACTGCTGAAACATTTTTTCATCTTCTCCACCTACTATTGAACAGTATTCATTAATAAATATTTCCATCACTTCATTTATATTATTTATATTATCTTTAATATTTCCTCTTGGTTTCATTCTTATGTTTAAATTACTTTTTTTCATTTTTTGTTCTATTGTAACTTTAGCTAAATCATTTTGAAATTTTATTATTTCATTCCATGAATATTTATCTTTAGATAAATATATTGGATACTCATAGCTATTTTCATCTTTTTTATTAAACATAAATTCTTCTCTACTTGGAAATTTGTTTTTGTTTATTAGTTTATCCTCTTTTAAAAAATTATATAACTCATCAAGAATAGTATTTAAATTTTTTTGGTGTTTTAAAATATTATTAGGATTATATTTTAAGATAATTCTTTTTTCTTTTTTAGTACCTATTAAAAAAACAAAATATTTTTCTATAATGTCTATCCAGTTCTTCATATCACTTTTAAATTTGTCTATATTCTTTCTTTGTTTTTCATTAATTAATAAAACATTAGCATAATATTCTACTTTATCACCTTGTATTTTAGCTAGTTTTACTCCATTATAGTAAACATCATCAACTATTTTATTATTTTTATCATATCTATAACGATGTACATATTTTTTATTATTGAATTCTTCCATTACACTTACACTTCCATTTCTTTATTATCATTTATCTCAATATAGTTTTTAAATAACTTTTTAGCCTTTTCTTGTTTGTTTGTATGAATAACTATAACTTTAGGATAGTTTAATATCTTATCTAACATCATTAATGTTTCATTATCAGCATGACCTGATGTATGCCTAATTACAAAATCCATAGGTAATTTTATTATTTCATTTATAAAATTACTCATAAATTCTTGCCTATCAATGTATCCTGGCCACATAGAATATACAAATAAACATTTCTTATTTTTATCATATATTTTCTTTATATCTTCAATCATTGAAGATTTAACTAACATTACAAAATCTCTTTTAGAGTTAAAATTAAATTGCCTATTTGAAAATTTTTCATTAAAGATTTCTTCCTTTTCTTTTACATATTTAATTGGTTTATATGAAAACAAATTAGTATATTTTTTTTCGCCAAAACTAGGTATTGTTCCACTAATATTGCTTGTTATATCACATGTGGCTGCATCCATTATAAATGCTTTATTCCCTTTTGCTTTATAAAAACCAACAATTCTATCAATATTAGTTGATGCTTGCAGAATATATATTTGATTATATTTAGTAAATAAACTTTTGACATTAGAACTCAGTTCTTGTTCTGTAACTAATTCCTTTTTTTCTCTACCTAAAGAGGTTCCTTCAGTAATTAAATAATCAACTTTCACAATTTTTCTAATAGCATTTAATAAAGAATTTTGTTTTCTACCATGTGTTCTAAAATCTCCCGTATGTAACACTCTTTTACCATCACATTCTACTAAAAACATTGCTGAATTATATGACGAATGATCTATTATATATGGTGTTATTTTAATATCTCCAATATTAATAACATCATTAAAATTAAATTTAAAGTAATTACTACTATCTAGCTTGAAATTTTTTTTAAACGGGTACGTTGTATATTGAATAGTTTTTTCATATATATAAAAACTTTTTTCTTCAATATATATAGGAATAGATTTTAACACCTTATTAATTGAAGAAATATGATCTCCATGACTATGTGTTATGAATACTGCATCATATTTTTTTTTGCCTTTTGTTAATCCATTTAACTCAAATTTAATTTTAGGTTTTTCTTCGTCTGGTAAATCTTCACCAAAATCAATTATAATTTTACTTCCACTCTTAGAGCTTATTTCAGTAATACATCCTCCTATCTGATTAATACCTTTATGAATTTTAATTTTAATTTTTTTCACCATCCTATTATTTTATTTTTACTATGCATTTTGGGTTATTTCTATATTATATCATAATACATTTTATAAATAATCTTTATAACAATATAATACCACTTATAAAAATAATTTCAACTATTTTTATAAGATTTTTCATTTACAACTCTCTTTTGAAAAATCATTTAAAAATTGCAACCTTTTTTCTCCCATTAATATGTACTTATTTTCCAAAGCCTGTACTTCTAATAGTTTCAGGGCGACTACTTTCAAATATTTTTTTAACGGTTAGGGAAGTCGGTGTACAACTTAAAGACGGATATAACGGTGATATATCTGCAAGAGACGCTGGTAAAATAGGTGGACAAATGGTTAAAAAAATGATCGAATCTTATGAACAAAACATGAAATAGTTATCATTTAATTTTTATTATGAATACATAAAGGCAGGACTTGATTTCCTGCCTTTTAATTTTTTATTTAACTAACTAAGTATTATGCTCATTTTGTTTAGTTAAAACTATTTTCTTATATATCAAAAAAAGAAATTTGTTTTAAATTATTACTACAATTATAAAAATATTCAAACAATTTTTCATAGGACTTAATTCCTAATCCTTCAATTTCTTGAATTTTATAAAATCTATTCAATGGTCTACTATTTAAAATACTTTCTTCTTGTTTTGCAGTTACTCTAATAATATTTTTCAAGTTATCTATAGTCATTTCATTAAACAAATCTAACATTTCTTTTTCTTTGCCTTTTGCAAATGTATATCTATCCATACATATATATATGTCTATTTCTATATTCTGTAAATATTTTTCCATAAGCACTTTAACTTTTGTCCATTCTAATCCACCATTTCCACATCCCAATTTAGGGAATGCAACAGATTTAATGTTTTTTCCTTTATATGTTTTCACGAAGTCTTCAAGTCCTTCTTCTATCCATTTAATATTAGACGGGAACTTAAAACTTTTTTTAGTTGGAAAATTTATTATATTATTACTTCCAATATTATAATACTCAATTTTCCCCACATTTATCTTTTTTTCTATACATCTTTTTTTATAATCTTCATACATACTAGGGTATCTTAACATAAATTCCAATGCAATTCCCTTTCCCATAAAACCATCACAATTGACCGTATTCACATAGGATTCTGCTGGTGAATTAAATACTGTATCTTCTATATATTTTATCATTTTATTCTAATAACATTAAACTGTTATATCCTCCATTCCTTTATAATATATAATTTTATATCCATTAAAATTATATATTAAATTAAATTTTATACTATATTTTAATTTAAATATCACCTCATAAGTTGTATCTTTAATTTTACTAGGTTCTATTATGATTTTTTCAATCTCTCCATTCTCATAACTTATTTCTATCGTATTAGTTATAGTTTTTTCTATCTCTCTTATAAAAAACATTTTCACTTTAATTTCACTATCTCGTTGCTCTATTATATAATCTTCTAAGCAATTTATATTAATTAAGTTTTTATAATTAAATTTTGAATTATCTACGAAAAAATTTTCTTTTTTACCAAATAAACTAATGGCATTTTTAAAATCAGCACTTGTTCTAAAAATAATTTTATTAGCATATAATATATCTACTTCATTAAAATGTAAATACTCTGCATTTCTACATGAGATTATGTGTTTTTTTATTTCATCACAATCTGGAATTGGGTTTCTATCGAAAATAAATTTCCAATCCCACTCTCTTGATTTTAATATATTTTCAAAGTTATTAAAGACTTGCTTATACTTGCTCCCTGCATTTTTATTTGTAAAATATTTTTTTCCTACTTTAGATATTTTTTTATCAAAGATAAATAATACTGGAGATGGCATATGTGATTCATCTTCTTTTTCATACAACTTTATTCCTTCTGATTTATATAATGTTGGTGTTTTTGAGGAAAAATAAAATCTAACATAATTAAGTACATTATTCTCTGTCTTTATTATAACTTCTTTATCTGCCGCATCACACTGTAACTTTCCATTTTCCATAATCTTTTTTCGTGAATATAATTTCTGCTCTTTCATTATATTTATAAAATTAGTGAAGTCTGTATAATGGTGAAAACCTTCAAATTTAAATTTTTTTTCTAAATATTCAAAAAATTCATTATAATAGTATTCTTCTTTTTTCTCTTTCTCCTTCTGCATTTTTGTTATTGAAGTTAGTAATTTAGAAATATTTTCTTTCTTCAAATTTTCTTCTAATTCACATATTATTTTTTTTTGATAAATTCTTTTAGCTTCTTCAAAACATTTCTGATTTTCTTCATATATTTTTTTATTTATAACATCTTTTGGCGAAAAAAATAATGTTTTTCCTAAAAAGTCCTCACTAATTTTTTTCACTCCATTATTATTAAATTCTATAATATAACTTCCTACTTCTTCTCTTATATATTTACCATAACCAAATTTAATATGCCACAACATTTGCTCTTTCATAAATACCTCACATCATATAAATAATCTTTATAGTAATATAATATCACTTTTTAAAATAATTTCAACTATTTTTATAATATTTTTTCATTTACAACTCTCTTTTAAAAAATCATTTAAAAATTGCAACCTTTTTTCTTCCCTTAATATGTACTCATTTTTCAAATCTAGTAATACCAATAGTTTCATGGCGATTATTTTCAAATATTTTTTAACAGCTAGTGAAATTTGTGTACAACTTAAATCCAAATATAACGGTGATATATCTCAATGGCGCTTGGAAAAATAGGTGGACAAATGGTTAAAAAAATGACCCAAATCTTATGAACAAAACATGAAATAGTTATCATTTAATTTTTATCAATTAAATATTTCATATATTTAATTAAAGTTTGGTAGGAGATTGATTTTTGTTTTTATATTTTTATTATAATTATATTTTATTTTTAAGATATTTTTATATTTACTTAATTCATATTATTAATCAATTGTTCTAGTTCTTCTAATACTTCTATGTCCTGACTTGAATAATCTGCATTTTCAAATTTTTCTCGTTCTTCTTTTATTTGAGTTTCTAAATGTTCTTTACCTGTAATACCTTCTTCATTAACTATATTACTATCTACTCCATTTTCTATAAATAATTTCAATTTATTAACATCAGTATTACTTGGAATTACTAACCACATTTTATGCAATATCGTTCCTTGTTCATGCTTTAAATCATTTACATTTGCTCCATGTTTTAATAATATTTCTACAGCTTCATATTTTCCAGTTGTAGTTGCATAGGTTAAAAGTGTACTTTCTTCTAATCCATCTAATGTTGAGTTTTCATCATATCCATATTCAAGTAACAAGTCTAATATTTTTAATTTTTCTTCATCTATTCTATTACATTCTTCAACATCATCATAATATGCACTATATTCCCCTACCATCAAATTTTCAATCAATTCATCTTGATTTTCGTCTATCATCCAGCCATCTTCTAAATATTTTTCTAAAGAATCTATATCACGATACTCAATTGCTGCTATTTCTTTTCCATTAACTATACTAGATAAACCTTGTCCATAAAAATCTGGATATAGTGCTAAACTCCATAATATAGCTAATATTATTGCTGATATTATAAATAATATACTAACTACTACTTGTGCATTACTTTTTTTCTTTGTCTTTATTCTTTTAATAAGTAGTACTAATGATATAATACCTATTACAGCAACAAATATATTAAATATGATAAATGCAACAAATATTACTAGTATCGTTGGTATTATTGCCATTCCTGCTAATATTCTCATTTATTATTTTCCTTTCTTATTACTACATTTTTTCTCTTTTAACTATATATATACATTACCTACTATTTCTATATACAAAAAACTGCATATATTGGAATAGATTTTATATTGTTTTCAAAACCAAAATTTTTCGTTGAAAAGCGAATAGAATATTGTGGTTTCTTTTCTCTAATATATGTATTTAAGCTTGTAGATTTTACATTTGTCCCTGACTTAACTTCTATTGGTATTATTCCATCATTGTTATATATCAAAAAATCTATTTCTAAATTTCTTCCTTGTGTCCAATAGTATAGATTATTTGTTTTAGTTACTAATTCCTGTGCTATATAGTTTTCTGTAATAGCTCCTTTAAATTCAAAATTTTTATCTAATATTATATCAGTATAATTTATTCCAGAGACTGCAACTAAAATCCCTACATCACTTAAATATAATTTAAAAAATTCTTCTTCAACATATAACTTAAGTGGTATTTCTACTTTTTTTACTTTTTTTGATATATATATCATTCCTGCTGAGATTAACCACTCTATTGGATTTTCAAATTTTCTTTTTCTTCCATTTTCTTCTATTTCAGCATACATAAACCTTCTTTTATCTTTTGCAAGCTGAATTGGAATGCTGTTATATACTTTTTCTATTTTTACTGTTTCTATATTTCCTTTAACATACTTTTTCATATCATAATTATACATTTGAACTATATTTAAAATTAAACTTGAATTATATTTCAATATATCTTTACCATTTTCAATAAAATTTTTAACTGCCTCTGGCATTCCGCCTACACATATATATTCTCTATATAGTTCTATACATCTTTCATGTGCGAAAACTGGCATTGGCTCCATTTTCGTATAGGATTCACGTATTTTTTCTAATAACATCTCATTTTCTGTCGCCATCATAAATTCTTCGAAATTCATAGGATACATATTTTCAATTATGACTTTTCCAACTGGAAACGAACTTGTAAATCTATTTACTTTAACGCCTAATAAGCTTCCTGCACAAATGATTTTATATGGTTTTTCAGATTCACAAAAGTATTTGAGTGAAACAATAAAATTTTCAGATACTTGTACTTCATCAAAAAACATAATGGTATTTTCTATATCTATCTTTTTTCCTAAATATAGTTCTATTTGTTTAATTATCTCTTCCTCATTTATTGTTTTTTCAAATATTTCTCTTATACTCTCTTCTTTTTCTAAATTAATATATATATAATCTTTAAAATTTTCTTTAGCATATTTTAATATAGTAAATGTCTTACCAATTTGTCTTACACCTATTACCATTAGTGGTTTATTTATATGATTTTCCTTCCAATTTCTTAGTTTTTCTTCAAATAATCTATACATTATCATCAACTCCTCAATTACATAGTATCATATTATAAAATATTTTTCAAGTTTTTTGCCACTTTTTGCAAGTTTTCTTTTGACGTTTTTACCACTTTTTGCAGGTTTTTCTTTGGTATTTTTGCCACTTTTTGCATTTTTTCTTTATTTTCCTCTGTTTATCAGTATTTATTTAAACTAATACAGCTCATTTGCTTGCTCTTGTGTTAATATATTTTCATTAACTGTATGATCTATAGCTTCTCTTCTTGATTGATCATCTTCAATACTTTTCAAATGGGTAATTAATTCTTGCTCTGGATTATGAATAGTACCATCACTATTAAATAAATGTGATGTATACACTGTATATACTCCTAAAATAATTGCTATTAAAACTACTATTATGATAATTATTATATTTACTACTATTTTTTTATTTTTCATTAAAATCTCCTCCTTTCAAAACTTCATTTAACTTTGTATTTAGTGTTTTTACAATATATCTATTATATAAACTATATATCGTAAATATTGCAATATACAATATTAGGTAAAGTAAACTATTATTTTTTAATGCTTCTGCATATGTTTCTATAAAATTAATATTTCCGCCTAACATATTTACAAGTATCATTTGTAATATAGTATTAATTAAATTAAATATTACATATATAAATACAAATTGTAATACTATTTTTATATATTTTTTAATATGCTTCATTTGTTAAATTCTCCTTTCATCTAGATATGACATTATATCTTTAATTCTTCTTGCTATATATTCTTCTGTTCCATCTATCATTCTAACAATTATCTTATTACTTTCTTTTAAATCAAATGCTTCTACTTTTTCTAAATTTATAATACAGCTTTTGGAAATTCTAATATAATTTATGTTACTTTTTTCAATTTCATATAATTTATTTTTAATTTTATACTCTTTTTCTTTTGTTTTACAATAGTTATTCTTTTTATCACTATAAAACATAATTATATCGTTAGAATCTAAGTTAATTAATAGATTTTCATCTCCTACAATTACTTTACTCTTATAATTTTCATATTCTTTTATGTAAGAAACAAACTCACTTATTTGAGCTACATTATATTTTAGTACAACTTTTATATCCTCATCCTTTATATCAATTGTTTTTTCTAATTTTATAGCTACTTTCATAATTTCCTCCATAAATTAATTATATACCTAAACATTATCACTTTCAATTATTTAGCTATATACGGTCTTATAAAAAGATAAGTGGCTATTTTTATATTTATATATATCTTTTTTATATGCATAAAAAAAGACAGAAATTATTTTCTGCCTTTAATTTATTTACTTATTTATGCTCCTGGTTCTATAATACCAAAATTATGACCATCTTTTAATCTATATAATACATTTACTTTTCCAGTTTCAATATTTACAAAAGTTATAAATGTATTTACTGGTTTTTCTTGTAATTTTAAAACTGCATCTTCTGGAGATAATGGTTTTAAATCATAATATGTAGTTTTAACTATTTCATCTTTGATTTCTTGAATCTTCATATCAACTATTTCCATTGATTTAATTGAAGAATCTTTCATCATTTTATCTTTTTTAGTTTTCATTTTTCTAATTTGACCTTCTAATATATCAATATCTTTGTCTATTGATGCATATAAATCTTTGTCTTCTGTTACTGCTCTGAATTTTTCTCCATGTGCTATTACACAGATTTCAGCTATTTGAGCGTGATGTTCTGTTTTTAATGTAACATCTGCTTCTGCTTCATCGAAGTATTTATCAATCCTTTGTAATTTTGTTTCAACGTAATCATGTAACGCTTCTGTAATCTCTAGTTCTTTTCCTATTATTTTTATTTTCATAAAAATCGCTCCCTTTCTTCTTTAAAGTTATTTTTTTATTGATATACTTATAATTATATACCTATTTTTTATTTTTTTCAAGCAATTTCCTTATATTTAATTAATCATCAATATTTAATTCTAGTTTTTCTCTAAAAAATAATTTAACAATAAGCTTAAATTCTTCTAAAGAATCCCCTTTTATATCAAAGTTAAATAATTTTTTAGGTGGTGCTGTAACTGTATATTTTATTGCATTTTTTGTACTTTCAGACATAAAAATTGCAGATTTATCTACTTTTGAGCAAGCTTCACATTTCATTCCATTATCTCTTATGCTAAAATAACTCATATTTTCTTGTTCTTCACAATTCTTACACTTCCCTACTTCTGGTTTAAATCCTAATATTACTAGAATTCTTAATTTAAAAATATTATATATTAATTCTAAATTTTTATCACTTTCTGAGATTATATATAATGTATTTAATAATAATTGTAATATATAAAAAGAGTTTTGGTTTTCTTGTACTACTTCATTTACAATCTTATTTATTTTAACAGCATAATTTAATTTATCTAGATCTATTCGCAGATTATAAAATACTTCTATAACATCTACTGAATTAATATTATATGCATTTCCACCTTTAAAAACCAAATATTCTGCAAATGCAAACATTTGAGTTCCTGCTAAAAGTGTGCTTCTAGGACGCCTTGCACCTTTTGCTACACATGAAATTTTACCATGATTAGGTGTTAATATTGTTAACATTTTATCATAATCACCAAAATTTGTTTCAGTTAATACTATCCCATTTATTTTTGTATTCGCCATTTAAATCACTCTCATCTATTTCCATACTTGCTATTTTTTTTAATATATTTTCGTCTAACTCATTTTCCAAATGTTCTATTTGTTTCATTTCAAGATATGCGTATATTTTTCCTGTTCCCTTAAAATTTTCCCATGCTTTTTTCTTATCCATATAATCGTCTCCTTTTAAAGTTATACTTTAATCTTATCTTTTGTATATTTTATTATTTTATTCATAAAATATATTTATTATTTTAATTTAAATTTATTTACTATATTGTCATTTTCCTGCCAGTCGCTTTTAACTTTAACCCAAGTTTTTAAATTTATTTTTATCCCAAAATTTTTTTCCATATCTAGTCTTGCCATTTTTCCAATTCGTTTTAACATTTCGCCATTTTTTCCTATTATTATCCCTTTATGTGAATCTCTTAAGCAATATATATTAGCATCAACATCATATATATTCTCACCTGTTTTATTAGTTCTAAATTCCATTTTATCTACTTCTATATATATTCCATGAGGTACTTCATCTTTTAATACTCTTAATGCTTTTTCTCTTATAATCTCTTCTGCTAATTGTCTTAGTGTTTGATCTGTATATTCTTCTTTATCATAATATGCTGGACCATATTGTAAGTTTTTTTCTATTTCATCTAGTATTACATCTTTAAACTTTTTATTTGTAGCTTCTATTGGTACTACTGCTGCAAAATCATATTCAGCACTATACATTTCTATTAGTTTTAATAAGCTTTCTCTTTTAACTAAATCTATTTTATTAATAACTAATATTGTTTTTCTTTTTAATTCTTTTATTTTTTCTAATATTATTTTATCACCTTTACCAATTTCTATACTTGTTGCTTCAATTAAAAATAGGGCTATATCTGAATCAGCAACACTTGTAAAAGATGTTTCTACCATTGTTTCATTTAATTTAGTTTTAGGTTTATGAATTCCTGGTGTATCTACAAATATAATTTGCGAATTTTCTCTATTTACAATTCCTTTTATAGCTGTTCTAGTTGTTTGTACTTTATCTGCAATTGCTGCTACCTTTTCTCCTACTAATAAATTTAATAATGTTGATTTTCCTACATTTGTTCTTCCAATTAATGTTACAAATCCTGATTTATGTTCTTCCATTTATTTTCCTTCTTTCATTTTTCTTACTCATCTATTATACACTATTTTTATGCTAAATTTGTAGAATTTTTAAAATTTCCAAAAAATATTTAAAATATATATAGTTAAAAAATAAGAAAAGAAGGAGCAGGAAGTTTTTTCAAACTTTCCACCCCAACTGTTGACATAGAGCCAATATTTTTTAACTGTATTTTTTAAGCATATGCTTGTCTTTTTTTGAAACTAAGTAATTTACTAATTTCATTTTCTGTATTTTTAGCTTTTTTAGTTTTTCTTGCTCTTTCTTGTTCAATTTCTCTTTTTTGTTTTTCTGCCATTGACTGACAAATTGCTTTTTGATATGTAAAATGTGTATCTTGTGCTATTGTACTCCAGTTATATTCATTTCTAACCTTGTTTTTAGCTTTTTTAACAATATCACTACATAATTTTTGATCATATAATAGTTCTAATATTGAATCTGCAAATGCATTCGGATTTCCACAATATGCTTTCATTCCATTTTCTCTATGTGTTACAATTTCATTTAATCCACCAATATCTGAAACTACTATTGGATTTTCTGCAAGCATTGCTTCTAATGCTACTATTCCAAATGGTTCATATGTACTTGGGAAAACTGCTATATCTGCTGCTTTATACATTTTTTGTACGTCTTTTCCTGACATATATCCAGCAAAGTATACTTTTTCAGATATTCCCATAGCACTTACTTGTGCTTTTAATTCTTCTATCATTCCACCCTTACCACAAATAACTAATTTAGCATCATTGTATCCTGCTAATATTTTAGGCATAGCTGTAATTAAATGTTGTATTCCTTTTTCATATACTAATCTTCCCATAAATAAAATTATTTTTTCATTATCCATAGCATATTTACGTCTAAATACATAATCTCTTTCTATATTATTAAATAATGTCATATTAACACCATTGGGCACTACATTTATTTTATCGTATGGAAGCCCAAATAGACGCCCCAATTCATTTTTCATATAATTGCTATTTACAATTACTTCTGAAGATTCATATGTAAGCATCCATTCTGTATCATTTATATATCTTTGTTGTTCATCATAAATTCCGCTATTTCTTCCTGCTTCTGTTGCGTGTATTGTTGATACAATTGGAATATTGTATGAATTTTTAATTGTTTTTGCAGCATAAGCAACTAACCAATCATGTGCATGTATTACATCAAATTTACCTTCTTTTGCAATAATTTCATTTGCTTTTGCTACCATATTAAAGTTCATTTGCATAATCCAATCTATAAAGTTATTTGGATTTATCATATAGTTATCAATTCTATGTACTAATACTCCTTTATCATTTTCAAAATATGGTGCATCTCCATCTTTATATGTAACTACAGTTACATCGTGCCCATCTTTTAATAGTGTTTTTGATAAATCATGTACTACTCTTGATATTCCCCCTACTATTCTTGGTGGATATTCCCATGTTAGCATTAATATTCTCATTGATCTATCTTCCTTTCTTTTCATTTTCTTTTGTTTTCGACATTTTTTTCTATTCATATTTTACATATATTTTTAATAAAAGTAAATATGTTTTTGCATATTTTTTATTTTTCTTTCACATTTTTTCTTTCAACCTATTAGCACAATAAAAAGTTAAAGTATTAATTTTTAGGATTAATACTTTAACTTTTTATATTTAATTATATTATTAAAATCTTATTTTTGCATTTCTTTTGCTATAAAAGATGTATCATATTTATTGTTTTTAAAATTCTCATTATCAAGTATTTTTAAAATAAAGTCTGCATTTGTTGTTACACCTTCTACTACTAATTCAGAAATTACACTTTTCATTTTAGCAAGTGATTCGTTTCTGTCTTTACCATGTACAATAACTTTTGCAATCATTGAATCATATGTTGGTGGAATTGAATACCCTGCATAAATTGCAGTATCAATTCTTATACCGTTTCCTCCTGGTAAATGAAGTCCTGTAACGGTCCCAGCACATGGCATAAAGTTCTTGTCTGGATTTTCAGCATTTATTCTTGCTTCCAAACTATGACCTTTAAAAGTTATATCTTCTTGCTTATATGTTAACTCTAATCCTGAAGCTACTTTAATTTGCTCTTTAATTAAATCTATACCTGTTACCATTTCTGTTACTGGATGCTCTACTTGTATTCTTGTATTCATTTCCATAAAATAGAAGTCATTATTTTTATCTACTAAATATTCAATAGTTCCTGCATTTGCATATCCAATTTCTTTTACTGCTTTTACTGATGCTTCTCCCATTTTTTTTCTAGTTTCTTCTTTTAATATTGCTGATGGTGTTTCTTCTAATACTTTTTGGTTTCTTCTTTGTACAGAACAATCTCTTTCACCTAAATGTATTGCATTTCCATGTTCATCACCTAATATTTGAATTTCAACATGTCTTGGATTTTCTATAAATTTTTCTAAATATAGGCTATCATCATTAAAAGATATTTTAGCTTCTTGTTTAACTATGTCATATTCTTTATCTAATTCTTCTTTAGAATATGCAACACGAATACCTCTACCTCCACCACCTGCTGATGCTTTTAGTATTACTGGATATTTCATTTCTTCAGCTAATTTTATAGCTTCTTCTTTAGAATTAATTAATCCATCTGATCCTGGTACTACTGGCACTCCTGCTTTTTTCATAGTATCTTTAGCAACTGATTTATTTCCTAACAAATCTATTAATCTATAGTCTGGTCCAATAAATTTTATTCCCATTTGTTCACAAAGTTTTGCAAATTTAGCATTTTCAGATAAGAACCCAAATCCTGGATGAATACTATCTGCACCTGTTAAACATGCTGTTTCTAATATAGTTTTCATATTTAAATAACTTTTTGCTGATGGTGCTGGACCTATACAAACAGCTTCATCTGCTAATTTTACATGTAAGGCATTTTTATCGACTTCTGAATATACTGCAACTGTTCTAATTCCCATTTCTCTACATGCTCTTATTATTCTTACTGCAATTTCCCCTCTATTTGCAATTAATACTTTTTTTAACATTTTATCAAAATCCTTTCTAAATGAGTTAAATTCTATACAACTGCAAAAGTAAGTTCACCTTTTGCCGCTACCTTTCCATCTACGGTAGCTATAGCTTCTCCAATTCCTATTGGTCCTTTTTTCTTAATTATTTTAACTTCTAATTTTAAAACATCACCTGGCACTACCATTTTTTTAAATTTCATATTGTTTATTCCACCAAATAAAGCATTTTTACCTTTATTTTCTTCCATTGAAAGAATAGCTACTGCTCCTGTTTGAGCTAATGCTTCTGTAATTAAAACTCCTGGCATAATTGGCTCTCCTGGAAAATGCCCTTGAAAGTACCATTCATTTATACATACATTTTTATATGCTATTGCTGACTCTCCTGGTGTATATTCTTCAACTCTATCTATCATTAAAAATGGTGCTCTTTGTGGTATTATTTTTTCTATTTCTTTTACATCTAACATACTCTTTTTTCCTTTACTATTTTATCTTAAATAATGGTGTTCCAAATTCTACCATATCTTCATTTTTCACACATACTTCTACTATTTCACCATCAAATTCTGATTCTATTTCATTCATTAATTTCATAGCTTCTACGATACATAATGTTTGACCTTTAGACACTTTATCTCCAACTTTTACTAAAGCTGGCTTTTCTGGAGATGAGCTTGCATAAAATGTTCCTACCATAGGGCTTTTTACAACTTTAGAATCATCTACATTTGTAAGGCTCATTTCTTGAACTGGTACAACAGCCGGAGCTGTCATTGGAGCACTAGCTTCTATAACTGGTGCTTGCATTGGCATTTGAACAGAGTTTACCACAGTTCCTAAATTTTTATTTTTTTCCATACTTATTTTTATTCCATCTGGAAATTCTATTTCTAAAGAGTCTATTTTAGAGTTCCCCATATCATCCATTAATTTTTTAATTTCTTTATATTCCATTTTAATCACCTTTCTAAAACATAATTAATTTTCCAATTTTTATATTTCTTCAATCTTTTTTAGTTCTCGTATTTTTTTATTACTATACTACAATTATGTCCACCAAAACCTAATGAGTTTGATATAGCATAGTTTACTTCTATATCTCTTCCTTTATTTGGTACTATATCTAAATCACAAGCTTCATCTGGATTTTTGTAATTTATTGTTGGCGGTACAAATTTATCTTCTATTGCTTTAGCACACATTATAGCTTCAACTGCTCCTGCTGCTCCTAATAAATGCCCTGTATTTGATTTTGTAGAACTTACCATTACATTTTTAGCACTATCTCCTAAAGCTGTTTTTATTGCCATAGTTTCACATGCGTCATTAAGTGGTGTTGATGTACCATGTGCATTTATATATGTAATTTCTTCTGGTTTTACTTTAGCATCTTGCATTGCTTTTATCATAGCTCTTGCTCCACCATTTCCATCTGGAAGTGGTGATGTTATATGATATGCATCTGATGTTGCTCCATATCCTACTAATTCTGCATATATTTTCGCTCCTCTTGCTTTAGCATGTTCTAATTCTTCTAAAATTAAAATTCCTGCTCCTTCTCCCATTACAAATCCACATCTATCTGCATCAAATGGCATACTAGCACGTTCTTTATCTTCTGATTTACATAGAGCTCTAGCGTTTGCAAATCCTGCTATTGCACTAGGAGTTATACTTGCTTCTGTTCCTCCTGATACAACTATATCTTGGTATCCGTGTTTTATTATTCTATAACTTTCTCCAATACTATGAGTTCCACTAGCACATGCCGTAACTATTGCTATTGATTCTCCTTTTGTACCTAAATCTATTGCAACATTTCCTGCTGCCATATTTACTATTCCCATTGGAATATACATTGGTGATACTCTATCTGGACCTTTTTCAAATATTTTCAAGTTTTCTTGTTCTATAGTTTCTATTCCACCAATACCTGCACTTACTATACAACCAATTCTTTCCATATCTTCTTTTTCAGCATCTAATCCACTGTCTTTCCATGCTTCTCTAGCTGCAACTATTGCGTATTGAGAAAATTTATCTAATCTTTTTGCTTCTCTTTTATCTATATATTCTTCTACATTAAAATCTTTTAATTCTGCTGCTAATTTTACTTTGAAATCTGTTGTATCAAATCTTGTGATATTATCTATACCACATTTACCATCTTTGATACCTTTCCACATTTCTTCTACATTATTTCCTATTGGAGTTAATGCTCCCATACCAGTTATAACGACTCTTCTTTCCATTTCAACTTTCCTCTCTTTTATAAATTCTAATCTATCTATTATACCATATTTTTGGAATTTTTTCAAATTACATTACCATTCCACCATCTACGTTTATTACTTGACCTGTTATATATTCACTTAAACTACTTCCTAAAAAGTATGTCAATTCCGCAACTTCTCTTGCAGTTCCCATTCTTTTAAGTGGTATTTGACTATTTACTGATTCTTTAACTGCATCTGATAATACTTCAGTCATATCTGTTGCAATAAACCCAGGAGCTACTGCATTTACTCTTATATTTCTAGATGATAACTCTCTTGCTAAACTTTTTGTAAACCCTATTATTCCTGCTTTTGATGCTGAATAATTACATTGCCCTGCATTTCCAGTTACACCTACAACTGATGACATATTTATTATACTTCCGCTTCTTTTTTTCATCATATATTTTGTTACTATTTTAGAAACTATATATGTTCCTTTTAAATTTATATTTATTACACTATCAAATTCTTCTTCACTCATTCTCATAAGTAAATTGTCTTTTGTAATACCAGCATTATTTACTAATACATCTATTTGTCCAAATTCTTCTATTGCTTTATTTACAACTTGTTCTACTTCTTCTGTTACAACTACATTTGCTTTTAATATTAAGGCTTTAATACCTTTTGCTTCAAATTCTTTTTTTAATCCTTCTACATCTGTTTTATCTGATACATAATTTACAACTACATTATATCCATTTTCTGCAAATTTTAATGCTACTTCTTTCCCTATTCCTCTTGATCCACCTGTTACAAATACAACTTTATTTTCACTCATTTATTTTCCTCCTTATTTATTTAAATAGTTTTCTAAAGTTTCTACATTATTTATATTAAATGTTACTGCTTCTCTATTATCTTTTTTTACAAAACCTGTTAATACTTTTCCAGGTCCTATTTCTATATATTCTTCTATATTTTCATTTATCATTAATTCTATTGCTTTATCTAATCTTACTGGACTTACTATATGTTTTCCTAATATTTCTTTTACATTATCAGAACTACTATATATTGTTCCATCCATATTTTTTATAACTTTTATGTCTGAATTATTAAAAGTTACTTTTTCTAATTCTTTTTCAAAAGCATTTTTAGCATCTACTAATTTTGCAGTATGAAATGGTCCACTTGTATTTAATTTAATTACTTTTCTTACTCCTGCTTCTTTTAATTTTTCTATTGCTAAATCTACTGCTTCTTCTTCTCCTGATATTACTGTTTGTGTACTACAGTTATAGTTTGCAGGTACTACAAATTTTCCTGTATCTGATACTTCTTTACATATTTCTTCTATTTTACTATTATCAAAACCTATTACTGCTCCCATTGCATATTTTCCTTCTGGTAATAGATTTCCCATAAAATATCCTCTTTGTTTAATTAATTTAATTCCATCTTCAAAACTAACTATTCCTGAATATATCAATGCTGTATATTCTCCTAAACTTAATCCTACTGCATATTCTGCATTTATTCCCTTTTCTTTTAATACTTCTAATATTGCTAAACTTGTTGTAAGTATTGCAATTTGTGTATTTTCTGTTTTTAGAAGTTCTTCTTCTGGTCCTTCAAAACATATTTTTTTTACGTCTATTCCTGATATTCTTGATGCTTCATCATATATTTTTCTTGCCACTTCATATTTTTCATAAATGTCTTTTCCCATTCCTACAATTTGAGCTCCTTGCCCTGGGAATAAAAATGCTTTTTTCATTTCTAATCTCTCCTTTTAAATCTAGTATTAATCTTAATTTCTAATTCAATATTTTTGCATATTTTCACACTATATATTTATACACTATTTTTAAGTTTTTTTCTAGTAGACTAGGTGGTCAAAAATGATAAAAAAGTATAAAAAAAGTAAGAATATATTCTTACTTTTTTATATTAATTCGTATTTGATTGATTATTTGTCTCTTCAGTATTTTCTACTGTAGTTTCATTTCCTTGAGTATTTTCTGTATTTTCATTGTTATTTGTGTTTTCTGTATTATCATTATTATTTGTATTATTTGTATTATTTGTGTTCTCTGTATTATTTGTGTTTGAATCTTCAGCTTCTTCGTTTTGTTCTACTTCATCATCATCTTCTTGAACATTTTGAACACCTAAACTATCTAAATATTCTTCCGCATCTATAACTTGATTATTAACTCCAATATAATAATGTTTTTCTCCATCTGTTATATTCATATATATATCATCTGCAACAACATTAAACAATTCTTTACCTGAAGTATTAATTAATGCATACTTTTCATTTTTTTCAATTACCATAACATTATATCCTGGTATAATAAGTAAATTCATAGCTTGTTTGTTACTAGATGCTGTGTATCCAAATGAATCATACACGAAACCTGTTAAATTTTTACCGTTTTTATCAAAAACTGCCCAAAAATCCCCATTATATACTGGTATTAATGAATTTAAAATAACAAACTCATTTTTCAATTCTGATTGTTCATATCTGTCTATATTAATACCTATTTCATCATATTCTATATGAATTTTAGTTAAACCTTGGAAATCTATAACACCATATTTATTATTATTTTCTACTAAATATAACGATGATGCTTGATCTAATATCTCTATAGAGTCATATTGTGCTTTTATTCTAAAATCTCCACTATCTGTTAGTATTCCAACTTTATCATTAGTTTCAATTTGATAATCTTTTGTTGCTGTTAAATATCTTATATCATCATATTTTGCTTCAATTATTGTATCACCTTCTAAACTAATAACACCAAAGTTATTGTCGCTATTTTCTTTTTCAACTATTAACCTTGAATCCAATATCGCTTTTTGATTAACAAATTCTTCACTTAATCCCGCATAACCATAATCTAGTACTACTGTTTCATATGCAGTAACTAAAAATGGCAATGTGTATATTTCAATTTTATTATTATCTACATCATATTCAAAAACAATATTAAATGCTTTTTCAATCATATCTGATGATGCATAAAGCACTCCATTAATTGATTTAACTGGTTTAACTAATTCTGTATATTCATAATTATTATTACCAGATGTTAAATCAAGCTTTTCAATAGTACTTGAACCTAATGTAAAATTTACTACTTCATTCTCAAATCTTACATATGCTTTATTAGCTGCCTCTTCTCTAGCTTCATAATGTCCATTATATGCTTCTATGCTACCAAAGTATGGTGCTGAAGATTTTATTGGTACATATATAGTATCTTGTTCAAATACAAGACTACTTTTAAAATTTTCATTTACTTTATTATCAATTGTTAATCTTAAGACTTGTCCTTCCATATAGCTTACATATGCAAGTAATCCTACTATTGTTAATATTATAATTATAATCATAGCTATAATTATTTTTAATATAGGACTCTTTTTCTTTTGTTCATTTGTTGTTTTAAAACTTTCTTCTACAATATTCATTTGTATCCCCCTTATTTATATCCATATTTTTTATAAAATTCATCTCTAAATGTTCCTAAATTGTCATTTTCAATTTCTATTCTAACTCTTTCCATTAATTTTGTCAAAAATCTTAAATTATGAATTGATAATAATCTAATTCCTAATATTTCATTTGTTTTTACAAGATGTCTAATATATGCTCTTGTGTAATTTCTACATGTATAACAATCACATTCAGAGTCAAGTGGTGCTGTATCTTTTTCATATGTTGCATTTCTTACTACTACTTTTCCATTCCATGTCATTGCTGTTCCATTTCTTGCAATTCTAGTTGGAAGTACACAATCACACATATCGATACCTGATAATGCAGCTTCTATTAAATAATCTGGTGTCCCGACTCCCATTAAGTATCTTGGCTTATTTTCTGGAAGTAATGGTGCAGTATGTTTTAATATTTCTATAAATTCTTCTTTTGGCTCTCCTACACTTATTCCACCAATTGCGTATCCAGGAAACTCTAGTTCTACTAAATCTTTAACACTTTGCTCTCTTAAATCTTTATAAAATCCACCTTGTACTATTCCAAATAATGATTGTTCATCAATATTTTTGTGTGCGTCTTTACATCTTTTAGCCCATCTAGTTGTTCTTTCCATTGATTGTTTCGTATATTCATATGTAGCTGGATATTCTACACACTCATCAAATGCCATTATTATATCTGCTCCTAAGTCTTCCTCTATTTCCATAACTGATTCTGGTGAGAAGAAATGTTTACTTCCATCTAAGTGTGATTTAAATTCAACACCTTCTTCTTTTATTGTTCTTAAATCTCCTAAACTAAATACTTGAAATCCTCCACTATCTGTAAGTATTGGTCTGTCCCATTTCATAAAGTTATGAAGTCCTCCAAATTCTTTTACTAGTTTACTTCCCGGTCTTAAATACAGGTGATATGTGTTTGATAATATTATATCTGCTTTTATTTCTTCTTTTAGATCTTCTGGTGTTAATGATTTTACTGTTGCTTGTGTTCCAACAGGCATAAATACGGGTGTTTGTATATCGCCATGTGGAGTGTGTATAACTCCTCTTCTTGCTCCTGTTTGTTTGCAGACATGTAATAATTCATATGTAACTGCATGTTTCATTTTTTAATTTTCCTCTTTTCTATTTATTATTTTTGTTTTTATATACATTGCATCTCCAAAGCTAAAAAACCTATATTTTTCCTTAACCGCTTCTTCATATGCATTCATTATGTTTTCTTTTCCTGAAAATGCTGATACAAGCATTAATAATGTTGATTCTGGTAGATGAAAGTTTGTAATTAATCCATCTAAAATTTTAAACTTATATCCTGGATATATAAATATATCTGTATTTCCTTCTGTTTCTTTAACATATCCATTTTCATCTGCTACTGTTTCTAGTACTCTACATGATGTTGTTCCTACTGAAATTACTCTTTTGCCATTCTTTTTTGCGTTATTAATTTTGTCTGCATTTTCCTTAGTTATGTAAAAATGTTCGGAGTGCATTTGATGTGTTTTTACATCATCTACCTTTACTGGTCTAAATGTTCCAATCCCAACATGAAGTGTTACATTTGCAACAACAATTCCTTTTTCTTCTATTTTTTGTAATATTTCATTTGTAAAATGAAGTCCTGCTGTTGGTGCTGCTGCGGATCCATCATGTTTTGCATATACTGTTTGGTATCTTGCTTTTTCTTCTAATTTTTCTGTTATGTATGGTGGAAGTGGCATAAGCCCTATTTCATCTAATATTTCATTAAATATTCCTTCATATTTAAATTCTACCTTCCTTGTTCCCCCTGGCATAATCTCTAAAATTTCAGCTTCTAGTATACCTTCTCCAAATGTAACTTTTGTTCCAACTTTTAATTTACTTCCAGGTTTTACTATCGCTTCCCATATATCTTCTTTTATATTGTTTAATAGTAAAAACTCAACTTTTGCTCCTGTTTCTTTTTGTCCATATAATCTTGCTGGAATTACCTTTGTATTATTTCTAACTAGTACATCTCCTGGTTCTAAATACTCAATTATATCTTTAAATATCTTATGTGAAATTTTGTTACCATCAACTACCATTAATCTAGATTCATCTCTTTTTAGAATCGGAATTTGAGCTATTAACTCTTTTGGTAGTTCATAGTTAAATTCTGATAATTTCAATTTCATTCTCCTTTATTTTTAATTACTTACCTAAAACATTTCATCAATTATTTCAAATATTCCTTCTGGGCCATCTAAAAGACCCTCAAGCTCATAAGCATATGTAAAATTACTATTATTAGGTGGTTTTAATTCAAACACCTCTTCTGGTAGTCCTATTTTGCCACTACTTGTATCTATTTCTTTATTTAAATAATCTGCATACCATAATTTTTGTCCATATAAAACTTCATTTCTATATCCATACATTATATAATCATGTAATGCTGGTATTTCATATTCATATTCTATTGCAGTTCTTTCTAATGAATGTAAAAATTCATGTATTAAAACTTCTTCTGGAAATTGATTTATACTTGGGTTAAATTTATATATATAACTTTGTGAATCATTTGGTAACCTTATATTTGAATATCCAATACCATAATAACTCATATATCCAAGTCCTATCCAATCATTTATTTGAATATCATCTGAATATTCTTCATTTCCAAGTCTTATTATCACAAAAATATGATCATAATCATTTGTAAGCACATATTCATTTATTTGTTTTTCTACATCTTCTGGTGCAACAAAATTTCCAAATTCTTCATCATATGAAAGACTATTTAATGGCGTTTCTATTACATATGTATCCATATTAGCATCTATCTTATTATCTGACAATAACTGTATTGAATTTTCAAATCTATCTATAACATCATATATGTCATCTAAATCAGTTTGCGTCATTTGTATATTTATGTTTTTATCATCTACTTTTACTTGTGTGTCTTGAAATATAAAGCTTGCAAAATTCCACTTATTATCTTTTTCTACTGTTCCTTCTTCTATTTTAAAATCTGAAAACCATGCTGTACCTTTTGCATTTCCTAAATATCCACCTAGTCTAAATCCTAACACAATTTCTTCTTTGGCTTGTGTGTTAAAAATCAATTCTATCTCTTGCCACTTAGAATCTCCTGATACTGCAATTGATCTTTTTGTTGTTCCTTCTATCGAAATATGAGCGCCTATTCCGGAGTTTGTTTTTGAGGCTTCTACTCCTTCAGTTTTCACCATACATGTTATTTTATATGACTGTCCTGGTTCTAATGTTAATGTTTTATAAAACATGGCATCATTAAATTCACTAGAAGTTATCCTATAACTATCTTCTTCACTATATTTAACTTCATTATCTCTTTTGAATTCTGAAGCTCCTTGTACTTGTTCTGCCTTTACATAGCCCAAAAAATTATTTTCACTATATATTTTAACTATCAATATTATTACTGCAATTATTACTATTACAAATACTATATTTGAAATGATTTTTTTCACGTTTCCACCTCATATTTCTTCTTTCGCTAATATTATATCTTATTTATTTATTTATATCAATCAAATTCAAAAGATTATTTACTTTTATTTTTATGTTTTATTTTTATGTTTTATTTTTTTCTTTTTTCTTTTTTTCTTTTCACTATTAAAAAGAAACTAGAATTATACTAGTTTCTTAATCATTTATATTTATTAATCTTCTTGTGAAAATCCATCATTTAAGTCTCTCATTGTTAAGTTAATTCTTCCTTGATCATCAATTTCTGTTACTTTAACTGTTACTTTATCTCCTACTTTTAAAACATCTTCTACTTTGTTTACTCTTTCTTTAGATATTTTAGAAACATGTACCATTCCTTCTTTACCTGCAACACCTAAGTCTACAAATGCTCCAAAGTTCATTATTTTAGTAACTTCCCCAAAATATATAGCTCCAATTTCAACTTCTTTCACAATATTTTCAACTATTTCTAATGCTCTATTTGCACTATCTATATCTGCTGAATATATAAATACTGTTCCATCTTCTTCTATATCTATTTTAACACCTGTTTCTTCAATTATTTTATTTATAACTTTTCCACCTGTACCAATTACATCTTTAATTTTTTCAACTTTTATTTTAGTACTTACAATTCTTGGTGCATATTTAGATATTTCTTCTCTTGGAGCGCTCATAACTGGATTCATTACATTATCTAATATATGTGCTCTTGCTTTTTTAGTTTTTTCAAATGCTTCACTTATTATTTCATAAGTTAATCCATCACATTTTATATCAACTTGTATAGCTGTAATTCCTTTTTCAGTTCCTCCAACTTTAAAGTCCATATCTCCAAAGAAATCTTCTAATCCTTGAATATCAACTAACATTACGTATTCATCTTCATTATCTGGGTTTGTAACTAAACCTGTCGAAATACCTGCAACTGGTCTTAAAATTGGAACACCTGCATCCATTAAAGAAAGCGTACTTCCACAAATACTTGCTTGTGAAGTTGATCCATTTGATGATAATATTTCTGATACAACTCTTATTGCATAAGGGAACTCTTCTCTACTTGGTAATACTGGCACAATTGCTTTTTCTGCTAATGCTCCATGTCCTACTTCTCTTCTTCCAGGTCCTCTTGATGGTCTTGCTTCACCTACTGAATAACTTGGGAAGTTATAGTGATGCATATATCTTTTTGATTCTTCTGTATCTATACCATCTAATATTTGCTCTTCACTAATCATTCCTAAAGTTGCAATTGACATTACTTGAGTTTGTCCTCTTGTAAATAACGCACTACCGTGTGTACGTGGAAGTAATGATACTTCACACGATAATTCTCTTAAATCATCTAATTTTCTTCCATCTACTCTTTTATGTTCTTTATATATCATTTCTCTTACACATTTCTTTTCTAATGTGTATATTGCTTCTGACATTTTAGATTTATTTTCCGCAAAAATTTCTTCTCCAAATTTTCCAATATATAGTTTTTCAATTTTTTCTGATAATTCATCTAAATTTCTATCTCTTTGATCTTTATCTACTTCTTGTACTTTTTCTTTCATTTCTGATTTAAAGTTTTCTTCTAAGAAAGTATAAATTTCTTTATCAACATCAAAAGAAACATATTCAAATTTTGTTTTACCTATTTCTTTTTGCATTCCATCTATGAAAGTACATAACTTTTTAATTTCTTCATGACCTACTTTAATTGCTTCTAACATAACTTCATCTGAAACTTCATTTGCTCCAGCTTCAATCATTGTTATTTTATCCATTGTTCCAGCTACTGTTAATGTTAAATCACTTTTTTCTCTTTGACTTTCATTTGGGTTTATTACAATTTTCCCATCTACTAAACCTACATTTACTCCTGCTGTTGGCCCATTAAATGGTATATCAGATATCGCAAGTGCTGCTGCTGCTCCTATCATAGCTGCTACTTCTGGTACATTATCTTGTTCTACACATAATACTGTTGCAACAACTACTACATCATTTCTAAAATCTTTTGGAAATAACGGTCTTAGTGGTCTATCTATTGCTCTTGATGTAAGTATTGCTTTATCACTTGGTTTTCCTTCTCTTTTTAAGAATCCTCCTGGGATTTTTCCTACTGAATATAGTTTTTCTTCGAAATCTACTGACAATGGAAAAAAGTCTATTCCTTCTCTTGGTTTTTTAGATGCTGTTACATTTACCATAACAACTGTTTCTCCATATTTTACCATTACACTTCCATTTGCTAGTCCTGCCATTTTACCTGTTTCAATTACTAGCTTTCTTCCTGCTAATTCTGTTTCATAACTTTTAAACATATTTTTCATTCTCCTTCTATATATATTATTGTTTTTTTATTTTAAAATATTCTATAACTGTAACCTCTATAATATATTATCTTCAAAAATAATATATTATACAAGCTACTTAATTATATATATACTTTAAAATATACTTTTTAAAAGCCCATGTTTAACAAACATTGGGCTTTTAATATTATTTTCTTAATCCTAATTTTTCAACAATTTCTCTATATTTGTTTAAATCTTTTTTAGATAAATAGTTTAATAAACTTCTTCTTTTACCAACCATTTTTAAAAGACCTCTTCTAGAGTGATTATCTTTTTTATGAACTTTTAAGTGTTCAGTTAATTCATTAATTCTTTCTGTTAAAAGAGCGATTTGAACTTCTGAAGATCCAGTATCATTTGCTTCTCTTTTAAAAGTATTAATTACTTCTGATTTTCTTTCTTTAGTCATAAATTACACCTCCTATTTTTCTTTTTTCCTATAACCGAGTTTAAAATTTAGGTGTAAATTAAAAACTAAGAAATAGGTATTGTTTTTCAACATACCTATTTTACTATATTTTCCTTTAAATATCAAGTGTTTTTGAAAGATTTATGGAATTTATACTTTTAACTATTTCTTATATATTCAACATAATCATAATCCAAATCATTTTTCTCATCTTTTGTTCCTTTTGTTCTAGATGTTTCTTTCCAGATATTTTCATCTATTTTTGTAAAGAATGTATCACCTTCAAAGTCTTGATTAATTTCTGTTATATACATTTTATTAGTGTATGGTAGTAACAGATTATATATCATTGCACCACCTATTACAAAAGATTCTTCAGCTGATTCAATATATTCTTGTAATTCTAATACTGAACTAATTATTTTAACATTTTCATCATCTACTTTATATTCTTTATTTTGGCTTAATATTATATGTTTTCTATTAGGAAGCACTCGTCCTAATGATTCAAATGTTTTTCTTCCCATTATTATTGTATGATTTGTTGTTAATTCTTTAAATCTCTTTAAATCTGCTGGTAAGTGCCAAATAAGTTTATTATCTTTCCCTATTATATTATTTTTTGCTTTTGCTACAATTATACTTAACATATTTCTCCTATTCTGCTACTGGTATTTTTCCTAATTTAATTTCTTCATTATAGCTATATCCTTCAATTTCAAAATCTTCTACTTTAAAATCATAAAAATCTTTAGTTTGGTTTTTTATAACTAGTTTAGGAGTTACATCCATAGATTTTGCTTCTAATAGTTTTTCTACTAATGGTATATGTCTATCATAAATATGACAATCACCTATATTATGTGTCAGTGTTCCAACACCTAAACCTGCAACTTGTGCAAACATACATAATAGTGCTGCATATTGCATCGTATTCCATCCATTTGCAGCTAACATATCTTGTGATCTTTGATTTAATATTAAATGTAATTTATTATTTTTAACTAGCCATTGTGTACCATATACACATGGTTCTAATGCCATATCTTTTAATTCTTCATGATTAAATATATTTGTCATTATTCTTCTACTTGCTGGATCATTATTTAATAAATATAAAACAAAATCTACTTGATCCATTTCTTTTAATCCTTCTTTTGTTTTAAATTGATATTTTTTACCCATTTGGTATCCATATGCTTTACCTATTGTCCCATCTTCTCTTGCCCATTGATCCCAAATTTTAGAATTCAAATCTTTTATATTATTTGATTTTTTTTGCCAAATCCATAAAACTTCATCTATTGCTCTTTTAACAGTTGCAGAATTATTTCTTAGTGTTATCATTGGAAATTCTTTTTCTACATCATATACATTTGTTACCCCAATTACAGAAATGTAGTTTGCTTCTGCTCCATCTTCCCATCTTGTTCTAACTCCAGTACCTTCTGAAGAATACCCTTCTTCTATTATTTTTTTACATGTTTCTATAAAATTTTTGTCTGCCTGCGTCATTTTAATTCCTCCATTTTAAATTTTTCTTTACTTTTTTTGTAATGTGAGTATATCATACCTATTTATATTTTTCTACATTTTTCTATATAAATTTCACCATTTATTTCTTTTAAGTATATTTCTTTTTTAGTAAATTTTTCTTCTTCTGATTTAATCATTTCTTTAATGCTAGCTTGATTTTCTATTATAGTTGTTCCAATTATATTTCCTTGAGTATCTTTTAATATAATTGTTTGTTCTTCATCTGTTAAATACTGTTCAATATATTCCACAATTTGTACTATATATCCACCATCTACTTTTTCTATTTTGTCTAATATGAATTCTGAATTTTCATTATTAAACGTAGTATTTGTTGGGACATAGTATCCTAACTCTGACATATATTCAAAAGTTGTAATTCCATCTTTTGGAAACACCAAATTAAAACTTGGTCCAAATATTTCTTTACTTTGTTCTTCAAAATCACCGTATTGTAATTCATAGTTGTCCCCTATATTTTGTTTTAAAACTTCCCAAATCCATATATTATCAAAACCGCTTATTGTTTCAAACTCTGGAATAGCTTCTAAATTACCATCTTTTCGTGTATAAATCTTACTTATATACGTTTCTATTTTTTGAACTTCTTGTACAGAAATATTTTCAATTTCATTTCCTAACACTAAGTTTTTATTAATTACGAGACATATTAATATTACTAATAATATAAAAATTATAACTATAAATCTTTTCATTTGAATCTCTTTTCTTTTTTATCTTTTATTAGACAAATTTTATCATAAGATATTTTTCTTTTCAATAAAAAGCTAAAATAAATAGGTTAAATAATAAATAAATTTAGAGATAAATAAAAAAATATATAAACCATTTCTGATCTATATATTTTAAAGTTTTATTATGCTGTTTCTTTACCTTTTTTATTAGGTGTTTCTCTTTTATTTTTTTTGTTATCTTTAGTTTCTTTTTCTTTATTTTTTTCTTTTGGTTCACCTTTAATAAGTTCAGGATCTTTTTTGTCTATTACAGTTTCTCTATTTATTATACATTTTTCTATATCTGTACTAGATGGTATTTCAAACATTATATCTCTCATAATTTCTTCAATTATAGATCTAAGTCCTCTTGCTCCTGTTTTTCTTTCTAGTGCTTTTTCTACTATTGCCTCTAAAGCTTGTTTTTCAAATACAAGTTCTACATCATCTAGTTCAAATAATTTTTTATATTGTTTTACTAATGAATTTTTTGGTTCTTCTAATATTTTAACTAATGCATCTTTATCCAAATCTTCTAATGTTGCAACTATTGGTAATCTTCCAATAAATTCTGGGATTAATCCAAATTTAAGTAAATCTTGAGGTAATAGTTCTTTAAATACTTCAAATTGTTTTATTTCATTTTTACTTTTAATTTGTGTTCCAAAACCAATTGCTTTTTCACCTGTTCTATCTTTTATAATGTTTTCTAATCCTTCAAAAGCTCCACCACATATTATTAATATATTTTCAGTATTAATATGTAGCATTTCTTGATTTGGATGTTTTCTTCCTCCTTGTGGTGGTACTGCTGCTGTTGTTCCTTCTATTATTTTTAATAAAGCTTGTTGCACACCTTCTCCACTAACATCTCTTGTTATTGATGGATTTTCTGATTTTCTAGTTATTTTATCAACCTCATCAATATATATTATCCCTTTTTCTGCTTTTCTTATATCTCCATCTGCTGCTTGAATGAGTTTTAATAATATATTCTCAACATCTTCTCCTACATATCCAGCTTCTGTAAGTGTTGTAGCATCAGATATTGCAAAAGGTACATCTAATATTTTTGCTAATGTTCTTGCTAAGAGTGTTTTTCCACATCCAGTAGGTCCTAATAACAAAATATTACTTTTTTGAATTTCTACTTCATTATCTTCACTTTCACCATGAGCTATTCTTTTATAATGATTGTATACTGCAACAGCTAAAGTTCTTTTAGCTTCTTCTTGACCTATTACATAGTCATCTAATATCTTTTTGATTTCTTTTGGACTTGGTACATTATTTAATTCATTTAATGTATATCCTGCTTTTTCATCTTCATATATTTCTGTTTGTACTATACTAGAACATAACTCTACACATTCATCACATATATATACACCTGGTCCTGCAACTATTTTTTTAACCGCATCTTGTTCTTTTCCACAAAATGAACATCTTACATTTTTAGGAACATCATTTTTGGCCATATCTTTCTCCTCTTTCTTTATCTCTATCTTTATTTTCTTTTGTCCATTATTCCATCTATTAATCCATATGCTAGAGCTTGTTCTGCTGTCATATAGTTATCTCTTTCTGTATCTTTGGCAATTTGTTCTACAGTTTGACCTGTTCTATCACTTAAGAATTTGTTTAATTTATCTCTTGTTTTAACTAAGTGTTCTGCATGAATTTTAATTTCAGTTGTTTGTCCTGATAGACCTCCACCACCAATTAATGGTTGATGTATCATAACTTCAGCATTAGGTGTTGCAAATCTTCTTCCTTTTTCTCCAGCTGCAAGTAACGCTGCTCCCATAGATGCCGCCATACCTATACAAATTGTGGAAACTGGGCATTTAATATAATTCATTGTGTCAATTATTCCCATTCCATCTGTTATTGATCCACCTGGTGAATTAATATATAAATATATTTCTTTATCTGGATCTTCTGATTCTAAAAATAGTAATTGTGCGATTATTAAACTTGATGTTGTTGGATTTACATCTTCTCCTAAAAATATTATTCTATCTTTTAATAGTCTAGAAAAAATATCGTAAGATCTTTCTCCTTTACTAGTTTGTTCTACTACATATGGTACTAAACTATTTCTTTCTAACATAATTTCCTCCTTGAATTTTCTTATTTTTGATTTCTCTACTAGTTTATATCATTTTTTCATAATATAAACAAGTTTTTTTAATATTTTTTATTGATTTTATTTGTTTTTCTACTATATATATATTCCTTTTATTTTCATTTATGAAAATAAAAAAACAAGTAAAGATTATCTCCATACCTGTTTTCCTAAAATTTATATCTTATTTCATTTTTGCATTATTTACTAAAAAGTCCATAGCTTTTTCTGATTCTAATCCTTGTTTAATATATTTTCTTGCATTTTCATTTTTAATGAATTCTTCATCATTTTCTTTACCATAGTTTTTAGCCATTTCTTGCATTTTTTCTGTTATTTCATCTTCTGAAACTTCTATTTTTTCAGCTTCAATAATTGCTTCTATTGCTAATCTAGATTTTATACCTTCTATTGCTTGTGGTTCATATTCTTTTTTAGTTTCTTCCATTGTTTTACCCATCATTTGAAGATATTGATCTAATTGTAGTCCTTGATATGATAATTTTTGTTCAATGTCTTTTAACATGTTTTCAGTTTCCATTTCAATCATTCCATTTGGAATTTCAACTGTCATTTTTTCTGTTACTGCTTTTACTACTGCACTTTGAGTTTCATATTTAGCTTTTTCGTTATTAGCTTTTTCTTGTTTTTCTTTAATGTCTTTTTTTAATGCTTCTAATGTATCAAATTCACTAACATCTTTTGCAAATTCGTCATCTAATACTGGTAATTCTTTTGCTTTTATACTATGTACTTTGATTTTAAATACTGCATCTTTTCCAGCTAATTCTTCTGAAAAATATTGTTCTGGGAATTTTACATTTAAATCTTTTTCTTCTCCGATTTTAACACCAATTACTTGATCTTCAAATCCTGGAATAAATGTGTTACTTCCTATTTCTAATTCATGACCTTCAGCTTTTCCACCTTCAAAAGCAACTCCATCAACAGAACCATCAAAGTCTAATGTTACTACATCACCTTTTTCTACTGCTCTATCTTCTACTGGAACTATTCTTGCATTTCTTTTTTGCATAGTTTCAATTTCTTTATTTATATCTTCATCAGTTACTTTGTATTCAACTTTAGATATTTCTACACCTTTATATTTTCCTAATTTAACTTCTGGTTTAATTTCCATAACTGCTGTAAATACTAAATCTTGTCCTTTACCTATTTCTAATACATCTATATTGGGTCTACTTACAACTTCTAAATTATTTTCTTTTATTGCTTCTTCTAACGCGTTTTGAGCAACTTCATTAAAAGCATCTTCATAAAAGATTTCTTTTCCATAATATTTTTCTACTATTTTAATTGGTGCTTTACCTTTTCTAAATCCTGGTATATTAAAGTATTTAGCACTTTTTACATATACACTTTGTATAGCCTCATCAAATTTCTTAGCTTCTACTTTTATTTCTAATTTTACTTCATTTGCATTTTCTGTTTTTTCAACTTTACAATTCATTATTTTCAAATCCTTTCATTTTTTATAGCTTGTACATTATACCACATTTACAGCATTTTGCAAGGATTTTTTAATATTTTTAGAAAAATACTTGTTTTTTTCTTTATTTTGTGTTAAACTCTAAAATAGTCAATTTAATTTAAAAATTAGGAGGTGCTATTAAGATGGCAGTATGTTGTGTTTGTGATAAATCAGTAAGTCACGGTAATAAACTTAGTATTACTCGTTCTCATATAAGTAAAAGATCTACTCGTACATGGAAACCTAACTTAAGAACAGTTAAAGTTGAAATGAACGGTGAAAATAGAAGAGTACATGTTTGTGCTAAATGTTTAAAAGACGGTAAAGTAAAAAGAGCATAAGCTCTTTTTTTGTGTCTTTATATATTTATTTTTCTTTTATTCCAAATATGAGCTTTACAAAACCTCTTAAAAACTTAGGTACTTTTTTTACTACTATCGTCATATGTATCAACCCCTTTCAAAATTTAGCATATAAGCCATACTAAACCAACAATTATTATTATTGTTCCGATTAAAAATAACCATCCTGTTATTGGAAGAAGTAGTACTAATAATACTCCTAATCCAAAACCAATCAAACAAACTGCTAATGTTTTTTTCAATATATTACACATACCATCCTCCATTTTATATCTTTTATATATTATATTATCTAATTTAATTATTTGTTCCTATTTATGTATATCTATAACTCTTAAACTACAATTCATTATTTAAAAATATTCTTAAACTGTTCTTTAATTTGACTTATTCTATTTTTTTATATAATATATATTTAGGTGATAAAATGAAAAAAAATGAAGTAGATGAATTTATACAAATATTAAACAAAACATATCCAGATGCAACTTGCAGTTTAGATTTTAAACAGCCTTTTGAATTAGTAGTTGCTGTTGTACTATCTGCACAATGTACTGATGAAAGAGTAAACAAAATAACTCCTGCACTTTTTGATAGGTGTAAAACAATATCTGATTTCGCAACTATTCCAGTTAGTGAACTAGAAGATTTTATACATTCTTGCGGATTTTATAAGAATAAAGCAAAAAACATTAAATTATGTGCTAATCAAATAATAGAAAAATATAATTCGGAAGTACCAAATAATATGGATGATTTACTAACTTTAGCTGGAGTTGGTAGAAAATCTGCAAATGTTATACTATTAGAAGTATTTAATACCCCTATTGGTATTGCTGTAGATACTCATGTTAAAAGAATATCTGGCTTAATTGGTCTTTCTAAAAATACAGACCCAGAAAAAATAGAACAAGATTTACTAAAGATATTTCCTAAAAAATATTTAAAAGATATTAATCATCTTTTAGTATTTCATGGTAGAAGAACATGTATTGCTAGAAATCCAAATTGTGCTAATTGTACTATCAGCCACATGTGTAAACATTATTCTAAGTTACCAAAAACAGCTACTAACTAAATTTAAATTATTACTGAATTTATAAAGTCAATTTATTGACTTTTTTTAATTATAAGTATATATTTAGATTTATAAAATACATTATTAATGGAGGAAAAAATGAAAAATCAAATCAAATCAAATTTAATTAAAACAATTTCAAAAAACAAATTTTTAACAATATTTTTAATATTTATATCTATATTAGTGTTAATTACACCTATAGCTAGTGCTAATGACGATATAATGTTAATTAATGAGGATGTTCCTACAAATGAAGTTACATCAATTGCTACGCCTGAAGTTCCAACTCTAACTGAAGATGATGTATATCTTGTTGGTAATGAATTTAATGTTGATTATATTATAGATGGTAATTTATTTATTTATGCAAATAATGTTACTATTTCATCTCAAATAGGAGGAGATGTTTTTGTATTTTCAGATAATATAACAATTACTGAGTCTGCATCAATTTCTGGAAACTTATTTACATATTGCAGTCAAGTTTTAACTATTGATGGTGTTGTATATGATGTATATGCACATACTGGAAAAACAATAATTAATGGATATATCTATCGTGATGTAAGAATAAATTCACAAATAGTTGAAATTTCTGGTATTATTGGAAGAAATGCTTATTTAGATACTGATGACATATTATTTAATACTACCGAAACTTCTACACCTGCAATAAATGGAAAATTAGACTATTATACTGAACTTGAATTATTAATACCAGATACTTATATAACTGGTGAAGTAACAAAGTATACTCCTTCTAATTTTACAACTTCAACAACTATTGTTTCACTATTTTACGCTATTGTTGTTCTTACTGTTATTTTATGGGTTATCTTAAAAAAAGTAGCTCCTAAATTTCACTTAAATAGTTCACTTATAAGCATAAAATCTATATTATTAAGTTTTGTTATAGGTGTTGTTACAGTAGCAATTTTATCTATCTTAACAATATTTACTATACTTCCTGTTGTTACAGTTCCTATTTCAATTTTATGTTTAACTATTTTAGTACTTTTAATTTTAGTTTCTATACCTTGCTTATTAATTAGTGTATCAAATAGCATTGTTTCTAAAATTAAAAATGAAAAAATAAGAACACAAAAAGGATTAACTCTTACACTTTCAGCATTATTATCACTTATTGTTTTTGTTTTAAGTATTATTCCTACTTTTGGAAATATATTCTTAAGTGTACTTGTTGTTCTTGGTATAGGTCTTATTATCAAATATACTTTTAAAAAAAATAGAGATTAGTTTTTAACTATTGTATAAATAATCAAAAAAGAAAATGAGATTAATTTGAAATTTAATTCTCATTTTCTTTTTTTCTTTACTTTTATCTTATTTTATTCTTATTTACTTTTTTAATTCTTCTATTATAACCTTATAATCTTTTGCAACAAGTATCGCAGTTCCAGCTACTAATACATTTGCTCCAGCTTCTTTTACAATTGGTGCTGTTACTAAATTTATTCCACCATCTACTTCTATATCTAAATCCATATTATTTTCTTCTACATACCTTTTTAAAGCTTTTATTTTATTTGTTATATCACCAATATATGTTTGCCCACCTTTACCAGGTTCAACGCTCATTATTAAGCACATATTAATATATGGTAATATATCATATATTTCTGCTATATCTGTATTTGGTTTTATAGATATTCCTACTTTACAATTGTTTTCTCTTATATATTTAATATGTTTTAATACTTCTTCTTTATTTTTGCAAGCTTCATAATGAAATGTAATTATATTTGGATCTAATGCTAAGAAGTCATCTATCCCCTCTTTTATATTTTCTACCATTAAATGAACATCTAACGGTAAATTTGATATTCTTTTAATATATCCACAGTAATTTAACATTTGATCATATGTATTTTTTTCTACAAATTTTCCATCCATAACATCTATGTGGAAATAGTCTAATTTAGATGCTTCTAAATTTAAAAAAACTTCACTTGCCTCTTCTTCATTTACCGTTAAAATTGATCCTGATATTTCTACCATTTTTTATTTTCCTCCTTATTTTTTAATTCCTCATATATTTTAACAAATCTTTCATATCTTAGTTTATCTATTATATCATTTTCTACTACTTTTTTTATACCACAATCTGCTTCTTTTATATGATTACAACCTGTATATTTACACTCTTTACTAAATTCAATCATTTCTCTAAAATACTTTACAAGTTCTCTATATGGTATTTCTTCTACTGAAAATGTAGAAAAACCTGGAGTATCTGCTATATATGAATCTTCCATTATTTTGTATAGTTTTATTGCTGTTGTTGTATTTTTTCCTCTTTTATTTCTTAAACTAATTTCTCCTTCTTCAGTTAAATCTAGGTTAAATATTTTATTAATTAATGTTGATTTTCCCACACCAGAATTTCCTGAAAAAGCACTAACTTCTCCTTTCAATTCCATATTTAATTCGTTTATACCACTTACATCTTCATTACCATTTAATATAACTTTATACCCTATTTTTTCATATACACATTTTATCTCTTCAATTTCTATCACACTTACTAAATCAATTTTATTTAATAATATAACTGGTTTTACTCCCATAAATTCAGCAAATGCTAGTTGCTTATCTAATAACAATAAATCTGGTTTTGGATTTTTCATTGAAACTACTAAAATTAGTTTTGTTATATTTGCAATTTTAGGTCTTTTTATATATACACTTCTATCATCAATTGATATTATAACTGCTTTTAAAGTAGTTTCATCAATTACTTCAATTTCTACAAAATCTCCTACTACTGGTGTTTTTTCTTCTTTTCTAAAAACTCCTCTTGGAACTGCTTCATATATTTTTTCATTTACTTCTACTTTATATATATTTGAAATTATTTCTATAATTCTTCCAGATATTTTTTTATTCATATATTTATTTTTTCTCCTTATTTTAAGAACTTTAATACTCTCATTATATTATTATATTATTAATTAGTCAATCAAAAAAGTATAAAAGATACCTCTAGATACCTTTTATACTTTATTCTTTTAACTTTTTAATTTTTCATTGCTTATATTTTCTATTTTTTATTCAAAAGTAACTGATGTAGCTGAGTTTAGATTTAATTGTTTAGTTCCTTTTAAAACATCATCTACATATAACTTAATTGTTACATTACCTTTTCCACTAAATGTTGCAGAAATATTAGTAGTATCTTTATCATTCTTTTGGTTATATATAGTTTCTTCACCAGCAACTATTCTAACTTGTACTTGTTCTACTGTAGTTTGATTGCTACTTCCAGATTCAGTATTTTCTTCTTCAGTACTACTTTCTGGAGCTGTATAATTTAATACTGATTTTAAATTAACTTTAACTGTTCCTTCTATCAATTCTTGAATTTTGTTTACTGTTATAACAATTGTTGTTCCTTCTTCAGCAATTTGACCTACATCAATACTTTGTTTTAATATTTCTCCATTATTTTTATCATTATTTTCTTCATATACAACTTCTACTCTTAAAAGTGCATCTTCTAATGTTGTTCTTCCTTCTTCCTCAGTTTTTCCAACTACACTAGGTACTGGTATTTCTTTAAGACCTGTTCCTATACTAACTTGTAATTTTACTGTTTCTCCTGCAAATATTTCTTCATTTTCTTTTATACTTTGACTTATTACTACATTTTTTTCAACTGTTTCACTAACAATTTCTTCTATTTCTACTAAAAGATTTGCTTCTTCTAACAATCTTGTAGCTTCTTCTTTTTGTTCACCTATAACTTTTGGAACTACTGTTTTTTCTTGACCTTTGCTTATTAATATTTTAACAACTGACTCTTCTTTTATATTAAAGTTTTCTCTAAATATTGGATCTTGTGAAATAACTTTTCCTTCTTCAACATCTTTATTATATACTTCTTCTAAAAATTCAATTTCTAGATTTAGTTCTTCTGCTTTTGCTTCGACTTCTGCTTTTGTCATTCCTGCAAAATTTGGTAATTGTAACTCTTCTGGGTTATTTGCCCCAAGTAGTCCTATTGTTGCTCCTAAACTTATACCAAATAATATTATTAAACCTAAAAAAGTTGATAATATTTTATGTTTTTTTATAAACCCTATAAATTTATTTCCACTTTTATTTTCTCTTTTGTTTCTATCTCTCATTTTATATTCTTCCTCATCTTCATCTAAATTTCCAATAACTTGAGTTCTTGCTGTTGGATCATAACTCATTTCCCCCACAATTGTTTCATTTGGATTTTTTAAAACTCTTTTTAAGTCACTTAATATTTCTGCAGCTGACTGATATCTTAGATTAACATCTTTTTGTAATGCTTTTAATATTAATTTATTTATTGGTTCTGATATTGCTGGATTTACTTCTATTGGAGGTACCGGTTCTTCTTGCATATGTTTTAAAGCAACTGATACAGGAGTATCTGCATCAAATGGTACTTTTCCTGTTAACATTTCATACATTACAACACCAAGTGAATATATATCTGATTTTGCATCTGTATAACCTCCACGTGCATGTTCTGGTGAGAAATAGTGTACTGATCCAATTGTTGTTCCAAATGCTGTAATTGTTGAATTTGAAACTGCTTTAGCGATACCAAAATCTGTTACTTTAGCTATTCCATCTTCAGTTATTATTATATTATGTGGTTTTATATCTCTATGAACTATATTATTTTTATGTGCCATTTCTAATGCTGATGCAATTTGTATTGCAACATTAATTGACCATTTCCATGGAAGTGGTCCTCTTTCTTGAATTATTAACTCTTTTAATGTATTTCCTTTTACAAGTTCCATAACAATATAGTGTAAATTATCATCTACACCAACATCAAATATTGAAACTATATTATGATGTGATAATTTGGCTGCTGATTGTGCTTCACATTCAAATCGCTTTACAAATTCTTCATCTGTTATATATTCATCTCTTAATATTTTAACAGCTACATATCTTTTTAAAACTTTATCCATAGCTCTATATACTGTAGCCATTCCACCATTACCAATTTTTTCTAGGATTTCATATCTACTTCCTATTACTCTTCCTTCTATACTCATATATACCTCTCCTCATAAGTATTATATATTTTTAATTACTATTATTGTTATATTATCATATCCACCATTATTATTGGCTTCATCTACTAAATCTTTTGTTGCTTGCTCAATATTTTTTTTAGCACTTTGACTTATTTGATTTGCTAAAACATAATTTGTAAGACCATCTGTTGCCATTACAATTATATCATCTTTTATAAATCCTTTTACCATTACATCTGGCTCTACATAAGCATTACAACCCAATGCCTTCATTAACATATTTTTTTGTGGATGATTATCCGCTTCTTCTAAAGTTATTGTTCCATCTTTTACTAATTTTTGTACATAACTATGATCTTGCGTTAATTTTCTCATAAAATCTTTTCTTATTCTATATATTCTGCTATCTCCAATATGACCTATATATGCCTTATTATTATATATTAAGCAAACATCAAAAGTAGTCCCCATTCCTTCTAATTCTTTTTCTTCTTTTGATTTTTCATATACAATCATATTTGCATATTCCATACTACTTGCAACTAGTTGAATAATACTATCTTTATCTTTTTCTATTTCGCTAAAATTTGTTTCTATATAACTCTTGGCTGCTTGTATAGCAAGTGAGCTTGCTATTTCACCACCATTACATCCTCCCATACCGTCAGCTATTATATATAGCTGTATTCTATCTAGAGAATCCGAAATATAGTAAGAGTCTTGATTTACTTCTCTCATCTTCCCTATATCTGTTTTTGCATAGGCTTTTATCATCGTTTCACCTCATTTATTTAGTTTAAATTTATGGTTATTACCTTCAATTTATATCATAGTTTCAAATATTTTGCAATTATTTTGTAAAAAAACTACCAACTTAATCAAATTGGTAGTTAGTTTTTTTTAGTTTTTTTCTAAATATTTAGCAACTTTTAGTTCTATTTCATTTACTATTTTGTATATATTAAAATCTTTTAGCTCTTCTTTTGTAACTTTAAATTTAAAGCTATATTTTGGTATACCTCTATGATATTTTGCATCTCTTTTTTCTTTTTCTATAAAGTTTGTCATTTCTCTCCAATTAGATTTAGCAACATATTTAAAATAGTTTTGATATAACTTAAATCTACTTGTATTTACCTCAGCATCAAGCATTGATAGCTCATATAAATTTTCAGATTCTTCATTTTTCAGAAAGTTTATTGTATATAGCTTTGAGTTAGTATATACCCAAGTTTTTGAAATCATATCAATACTAAGTACATTTTCAATTTCTGTAATTTTCACAATATGTTTTACAACTTCACCAAACCTATATTCGAGCTCTAATTCTGGATTTGTTATCCTGATTTTAGGAATGATTTCCTTTTGCTCTGATAAGTCGTACATTTCTAATAATTTCTTGTAGACATTTTCATATGAGATACCTATTGCTCCAAAAATAAAGTTTTCAAACTCTAGATTTACAATACTTATTTTCCGTATAATTTCTCGTATTCCCTCATGATGAATAACTATTTTTAGCAATATTTCGTCTTTTTTTAATACTCCTATTGTTACTCCTTCTTCTAAGAAACTTGTATGCACTCCATATTTAGGTGACTTCACTTTGTATTCTTCGACTTCTTTAATTTGCCTACTTATTAAAACATAATCTTTTTCATACTTCTCAGTAATTTCAAAATTATCTTTTTGATAAGATATTGATATATCTCCACTTGAGCAGTTTAATGTGAATTTTTTTGAGAATCATCTACTAATTCCAATTTAAAATTAGATACATGTATTACATTTAGTACTGTTTTTACTGGAAAGACTACATCTTTTTGTTTTAAAAAGTCTACTAAATCATTATACCGAAGTCCACTTCCTTGATAATTAAGTGCTTCTTTTAGTTCCTCTAAACCTTTTTCTTCTGTAAATATGAATTCACCTTCTTCTCCAAGTTGTCCTATAGTTTTTACAACAGTTTCTTGTTTTTCTTCCTTAGTTCTTTTTCCTATTAAAAAACCTTTAAATTCTTTCATTTGTAATAGCCTCCTTATGACTAAGTTTAGTCTTAATTAGTTGTTTGTATATATAATTTAACAAAGTATATCATAATTACTTAAAAAAAACAAATAAGTATTTTCACTATACACTTTTCCAACATTTTACTATACACTTTTCCAAAACCTTTATATTTATTGACTTTTATAATATATCCCTATATAATTTATATATATTAAAAATCAGGAGACTAACTATGAATGTTAATTATTTAGAAAAATTAGAATATATAAAAATAAAAGAAAAACTAAGTACTTTTTGTATTACCAATTATGGTAAAGAACTTTGTGTTTCTCTTTTACCATGTTTTGAAAAGGAAAATGTAAAATTAAAATTACAAGAAACTAATGAGGCAACAAACTTAATTAGTAGAGCTAAAACACCTTCTTTTTATATTATAGATGATATTAATAAAGATATAAGCTTAATTAAAAACGGTTCATTTTTAACACTTAAAAGTTTGTTAAATCTTAATAAACTTCTTAAATGTGCTGAAAACTTAAAATCATATTTTAATGTAGATTACTTAGAAACTAATGAATTCCCAATACTCTCAAATTTATTTGATTCACTTTATACTAATAAAGGAATAATAGATACAATATCTTCTAGTATAATTGATGAAGAAAATCTAGATGACAATGCTTCAAGCCAGTTAGCAAGTTTGAGAAGACAAAAAAGAAACTTAGAACAAAGTATTCGTACAAAATTAAATACAATTTTACATACTTCTTCTAAATATATCCAAGAGCCTATTATTACTATTAGAAATGATAGATTCGTTATACCTGTTAAAGATGAATATAGGGCTAATGTTAAGGGATTTATTCATGATGTTTCTAATGGTGGTTCTACTGTTTTTATAGAGCCTACTGCAATTTTTGAAATTAATAATGAATTAACAAAAATTAAAAGTTTAGAAGAACTTGAAATAGAAAAAATACTATATACTTTAACTTCTCTTTTTGAGCCATATATTAATGAACTTTCAGAAAACTATGCCTTAATTGGCAAATTAGACTTTATTTTTGGAAAAGCAAAATATTCTAACTTTCTAAATGCTACTTCTCCAGTTATTTCTGATAAAAAAGAGATTAATTTAATTAACGCTAAACACCCATTAATTCCTAGTGCTAATGTTGTTCCTATTTCTCTAAATTTAGGAAATACTTTTTCAACATTACTAATTACAGGTCCTAATACTGGTGGTAAAACTGTAACTCTAAAAACTGTTGGTCTTCTATGTTTAATGGCATATAGTGGATTAAATATTCCAACTAGCCAAAAGTCTAGTATTTACGTTTTTGATAATGTTTTTGCAGATATAGGAGATGACCAAAGCATTGCTAATTCACTTAGTACTTTTTCATCACATATGTTAAACATTATTGATATCTTAGAACATATTTCTAAAGATTCTTTAGTACTAGTTGATGAACTTGGTTCAGGTACAGATCCTTTAGAAGGAGCTAATCTTGCTATTAGTATTTTAGAGCATATAAAAAGTATTGGAGCACTTACCATTGCTACAACACATTATCAAGAATTAAAAAAATATGCTTTAGCTAATTCAGATTTTGAAAATGCTTCTGTTGAATTTGATGTTAATACATTATCACCTACATATAGATTATTAATTGGTATCCCAGGAAAAAGTAATGCTTTTGCTATTAGTAAAAAACTTGGATTAGATGATAATATAATAACTAGAGCTAAATCTCTTTTATCTAATGATGAATTACATTTTGAAGAGGTTTTAAAAAATATTTATGATGATAAAGTTACTATTCAAAATGAAAAAATAGAAATTGAAAAAGAATTAAATCAAATTTCTAATTTAAGAAAAAAATTACAAACTGATTTTACAAGTTTAGAAAGTAAAAAATTAGATATTATAAATAAAGCGAGAACTGAAGCTCGTAATATACTTTTAGATGCTAAAAATGAAGCTTCTGATATAATAAAAGAATTAAATACTGTATCTGATAAAAGTGCAGGTGAAAGATTAAGAAACAGGTTAAATGATAATATAAAAGATCTTTCTACTCAATCAACAACTAATACCGAATCAAGTTCTCAAAATGTCCAAGAAGATGATTTAACAATAAATACAGAAGTATATATAACTACTTTAAATAAAAATGGAATAATTATTTCAAAAGTTTCAAGAAATAAAGAAGTTCAAGTTCAAATTGGAATCATGAAGATGAATATACCTATTAAGAATTTACAGTTACTAAATGCAAATAATAATAATAATAACAAGAAAACTATTTTAACATCTAATAAAAAACACTCATTTGAAGCTAAGTCTATTTCTAATGAGTTAAATGTTATAGGATATAATTCTGAAGATGCTAATTATGCCGTTAATAAATTTATTGATACAAGTATTTTATCTCATTTAGGTACAGTTAGAATTGTTCATGGTAAAGGTACTGGTATTCTTAAAAACAGTATTCATTCTTTACTAAAAACTCATCCTAATGTTAAATCATATAGGCTTGGCCTATATGGTGAAGGAGAATCTGGTGTTACTGTTGTAGAACTAAAATAGATTAAATCATTATCAAATATTCTTATACAAATATAAAAAACTGTATAAAATTGTAAAATAAACAACTTTATACAGTTTTTATGATTTTTTCATATGCATTATTTTAGTTTTCAATTCTATAGATATAGTAATGGACGAAAAGATATAAGTGGATAGCTCTCAAAAGACAATGTACTCTCTGCACGTTGTCTTCCACTAGAAGGAATATACCATACACCCACACTACTCCCTCTGAACACGCATGGAGAATAATTAGATTTGTTTGTTTCTGTAGTCCATTCTGATACATTTGACGCCATATTATATATATTCAATCGTACATCAACTTCATCATACTTATGCATTTCCATTGAATAATCTATATCTCCGCTAAATGTTTGTATATATACAAGTGCTGTATCCCATGATAATGAGTTCATAAGGTCACTTGTGTATTTACTGCTTGTATACATTTCTTTAGCTGCTATTGCCGCATCATATTGCTGTACACCAGACCATTCTTCTTGATTTGCTTTACTTTCTACTTTACCATTAATCCCTTGAGATGCTTCATATCTTGCAATATAGTATCCTCCAGAAGCTTCTGTTTTCAATATAAATTCATTTAAATCTTTTGCTACTGTAGTTCCATAAGATGATATTTGTTCTTCTAAATATTCAGTTTCCTCATTTTCATAACTTACTTCACTATAACTATTTATATCTTCTGTTAATCCTTTTTTTGTTGCTGTACCATCTTCTGCAAATTCATATCTTGATAACTCTATTGTTTTTGTTCCCCCAGAGTTATCTGTTTTAATTGTTCCAACCGGTACCCATACAAATTGATTTCCTATATTATCTTCTGCGACTATTCCTTCTGTTACATTTTTGCCAGAATCAGTTGATACTATAAATCCAGCTGGAATTGTTACTGCATTTCCAAATTCATCTTCCACTACTGTGTTTTCTGTTTCTGATAATACTGTTTCAGCATCTTCTATAGAGGGTGTTCCTGTTGTTTCATTATCTCCAGTAGACGTTTTATCACCTGTTACTATTCCAGTTTTTGCTATTGTAAACTCATATCCATCTACTATTGTTTTTATTGGATATTTACCATTTATATCCGTTGTATCTTTTTCTATTTTATTATCTTCACTATCTTTTAGACTTGTCATCCCTTGTGTTTCATATCTATACAATTCGTCTACTATTAGTTCATCACTCAACTTACCTGTAATGTCATAACTTCCTAATACTGCTATTTTAACTTTTTCTTCCGCTGTTGCATACTTTGTTGCTTCTGACGCCTCATTTGCTCTTGTTAATATTCCATTTTCACCTAATAACATTCCAATTGATATTGCTGCTAGAATTAATAACACAATTATTGTTATTACTAGACTTATTAATGTTATTCCTTTGTTTTGTTGTAACTTGTTAATTTTTAATTTTTTATTTTTCATCTTTCTTCCTTTCTTTTGTTTATTGTTTTTGCTCCTTTTGTACTATATTTTTAAATTCTTCTTTGTACCCTAGAATAAGTATATTTTATCTCTAATCTTTTATTTTGTCAATTTTTTATACAATAAATTTATAAATTCTATTATTAATTCATCATATACTTCTTTACTTTCATTAAAATATATTACGTCATTTCTTAACTTAGGTAATAAATTAAGTATACTATCCATTTCAAAGTTAGAGTCTAGACACTCTTCCCATCTGTTTAAGCCAATCCATGCTAATTTATCTGCATCTCTTAGAATTTCACCTTCTATAGTCTCTGGTTTCATATTCCACTTATGATGAACAATTGCTTTATAACAACTTTCTATAAATTCTTCATCATAATTATCTTTAATCATTTCTTTTTTTAACATTTCTGCACTAAGTTTTTCATGACCTTCTGCTTCAATACTTCTTCCCACATCATGCCACCATACACTTATATAACATACCTCTTTATTATATGCATACTTATTTCCCATTTTTTCTAGTATTCTATCTAATAAATTTAGTACATCATATATATGGTTTAAACTATGTTCAGGATCTTTAAATCCCCCCATTATATCTTTAGCTCTATTTATTAATTTTTCATATTTTTGCATATTAATTTCCTTTTTTATTTTTTTATACAAATTTTTCGATTACTAAAACACTTCTTCCGCTTCTAGTAGTTCCTGATTCTTCCTTAATATTAAATCTACCTTTACCTCTAATTGTAATACTATCTCCAATTTTAATATTTTTAGATTGTTTTGTCACACATTCACCATTTAAAAATACTCTTTCTGCTGATATTATTTCTACTGCTTTACTTCTAGAAGTTTTAGCTAAATCTGAAACTATATTATCTAATCTAAGTGATGGAACAATTATATTAATTGTTTCTACATTTATTTCAACTTTTGTTATTTCATCTATTTCATTTATTTCTATTTCTGCATTTTCAAATCTATTTAATGTTTTTAATTCTTGTTTTAATATTTCTGAAAAATCTTTAAATGTTACAATGTCTGCTCCATCAGAACTTACTAATATATCTCCTACTTTTTCTCTTTTTAATCCTAATTTTACAATTCCTTCTAAGTAGTTTCTATGTGTAAACTTACCTTTGTCATAGTCATTTAATTCTATTCTAATTATATTAAATATATTTTTATAGTTTTTTTCTATCATATTTTTATTATATTTTTCTGGATAAATTATTAATATTTTTCTTTCTGCATTTTCAAATCCACCATATATTATATGAGTATTATGTTTTATCTTTTTTAAAAAGCTCTCTACTAATGATATTTGATACATATCTAAAAAATCTGTATATTCTATCTTTTGTCTTATTTCTGAAAACTCTATTTTATCTAAAACTTGTGATAAACATAATTTATCTTCTTGCTTTTTATATTCTTTTAATAATTCTGTTTTATTCATCATTTTCACCTAACTCTAAACCATATTTTTTTTCTAACTCTGAAACACTTCCATGTTCTACATATTCATCTTTATATGCCAAACATTTAATTTTCACATCTTTTATATTATTATCTATTATTAATTCTTTAACTGCTGTTGCTAAACCATTTATTATTGTACCATCTTCTATTGTTATAACGTTTTTAGTTTTTTCTATTGATTTTTTAATAGTCTCTACATCTAATGGTTTTAAAAATCTAACATTAATGACTTCTATATCTTCTTTATTTTCAGCATACTTCATTGCTCGTTCTACCATTTTTCCTATTGCAAGTATTGTTGTTTTATTTCCTTCTTTTAAAACTTCTGCTTTTCCAAGTTTTATTTCTTTTGATTTTTCAAAAGCATAACTTCCTTCTCCACCTCTTGGATATCTTATTACTACTGGTTTTTTTAACTCTAATGCAAATTCCATCATTTTATCTAATTCTTCAAAGTTTTTAGGAGCTAATATTATTAAATTCGGAACTAATCTAAAAAAAGCCATATCTAATAATCCTTGGTGAGTTTCTCCATCATTTCCAACTATTCCTGCTCTATCTACACACATTACAACTGGTAATTCTTGTATTGCTATATCATGAATTACTTGATCATATGCTCTTTGATAAAATGATGAATATACTGGTACAAATGGTATTAATCCTTCTTTTGCCATTCCTGCTGCTAAACCAAAAGCGTGTTGTTCTGCTATTCCTATATCAAAAAATCTATCTGGATATTTTTCTGCGAATTCTTTTAATCCTGTTCCATCTTTCATTGATGCAGTTATAGCTACTATATTCTCATTTTTTTCTGCTAATTCTACTAATTTTTCACCAAAAGCTTTTGAATAATCTTTTTTCTTAGTTCCTGTTGGAAGTCCTGTTTCTATGTCAAAAGGACTTGTTGAATGGAACTTATCTGGTGTATTTTCTGCTATACTATATCCTTTTCCTTTTTTAGTAATTACATGTAGTAGGACTGGGCCTTCTAATTTTTTTGTAATTTCTAACATTCTTTCTAATTCTTTTGTATCATGTCCATCTACTGGACCTAAATATCTAAAACCGATATCTTCAAAAAACATTTTTGGTATTATTAGTTGCTTCATTCCTCTTTTTATTCTTCTTACAACTCTTATTATTACTTTACCAATGCCTGGAACTTTTAATACAATCCCTTTTACTATATGACTTGATTTATCATAAGTTTTTTTTGTTCTAAGTCTTGTAAGAAGCATATTCATTCCACCTATATTTTTTGATATACTCATTTCATTATCATTTAATATAACTGTCATTTTTGTATTACTCCACCCAGCATCATTTAATGCTTCTAATGCCATACCACCTGTTAATGCTCCATCTCCAATTACTGCTAAAACAGAATTTTCATCACCTCTTACATCTCTTGCTCTTGCCATACCAAGTGCTACTGATATTGATGTACTACTGTGTCCTGTATTAAAACAATCTGTCTCAGATTCTTTTGTTTTTGGAAATCCTGCTATTCCTTTAAATTGTCTTAAAGTTTTTAATTCTTCTTTTCTTCCAGTTAATATTTTATGTACATATGTTTGATGTCCAACATCCCATATAACTTTATCAAGAGGCAAATCAAAAACACTATGAAGTGCTATTGTTAATTCTGTAACACCTAGATTAGATGCTAAATGCCCTCCATTTTTTGACACTATTTCTATTATATATTTTCTTATATCTTTTGCTAATTCTTTTTTTTCTTCATAATTTAATTTTTTTAAATCTTCTACATTTTTTACTTTTTCTAACATTTCATCACCTTCAAATGCATTATATCACGTGTTTAACAATTAGTAAATATTTGCATAAAAAAGTTGTTTGTTCATATACTCTATTTTTAATATAAAAATAAAGTAGTATATTTTTTATTACTACTCTATCTATTTTATTCTAAGATTTAATTACAATATCATCATCTTCAACAGTTATAACTGCTAAATTATTTACTAATATATTACCATCTAATATATTTTCTGCTAATTTATTTTCTACAATATTTTGTATTAGTCTTCTAATCGGTCTTGCTCCATAGGATTTATCTATTTCTTTTCTAATTATTAACCTCTTTACATCTTCTTCAATTTTTATTTTTATATCTTTTAACTCTAGTTTTTTTATTACATCTTCTAACATTTTATCAATTATATATTCAATTTCTTTTTTACTTAGTTTATTAAATATAATTATTTCATCTATTCTATTAATTAGTTCTGGTTTTAATTCTTTTTTTAATTCTTTTAATACATCTTTTTTTAATTCTTCATATTCTTTTAATTGCTTTTCCTCTTTTTCCTTTTCCTTTTCTATATTTGCAAAACCTAACATTTTTTTATCCGTAATTAATCTAGCTCCTATATTTGATGTCATAATTATTATTGAATTTTTAAAATCTACTTTTCTTCCTTGTGAATCTGTTAATATTCCATCTTCTAAAATTTGAAGTAATAAATTCATTACATCTGCATGTGCTTTTTCTATTTCATCAAATAGTATTACTGAATATGGTTTCCTTCTTACTTTTTCTGTTAATTGTCCTCCATAATCAAAACCTACATAACCTGGTGGTGAACCTATTAACTTAGATACAGAGTGGCCTTCCATATATTCTGACATATCTATTTTTATTATTGCATCTTCATTTCCAAATAGATTTTCTGCTAGTGCTTTTGATAATTCTGTTTTTCCTACTCCTGTTGGTCCTAAAAAAAGAAATGATCCAATTGGCCTTTTAGGGTCTTTTAGTCCTACTCTACTTCTCCTTATTGCTTTAGCAACAGATTCTATTGCTTCTTCTTGCCCTATTACTCTTTCTTGTAACTTTTTTTCTAAATTTTTTAATTTTATATTTTCATCTTCTGTTATTTTATTTACTGGTATTTTCGTCCATAAAGATACTATTTTAGTGATATTTTCTTCTTCAATTATATTTACTATTTTATTACTGTTATTTTTCCATTTTTCTTTTTCTATTTCATATATATTTTCTAAGTCTATTTCTTCTTTTCTAAGTATTGCAGCTTTTTCAAAGTTCTGCTCATCTGCTGCTTTTTGCTTTTCAAATATTATTTTCTTTAGCTTTTCTTCAATTTCTTTTAAGTTTTGTGGCTCTACATTTTTACTTAATTTAGCTTTAGATGAAGCTTCATCTATTAAATCTATTGCTTTATCTGGCAAGAATCTATCTGTTATATACCTACTAGATAACTCAACTGCTGATTTTATTGCTTCATCTGTTATTATTACATTATGATGAGATTCATATTTATCTTTTATGCCTTTTAATATATTTATTGTATCTTCTTTAGATGACTCTTCCACATTTACTTTACTAAATCTTCTTTCTAATGCTGCATCTTTTTCTATATATTTTGCATATTCATTTAATGTCGTCGCACCAATTAATTGGATTTCTCCTCTTGCTAAAATAGGTTTTAATATATTTGCTGCATCTATTGCACCTTCTGCTGCTCCTGCTCCAACTATTGTATGAATTTCATCTATAAATATTATTATGTTTTCTGCTTTTTTAACTTCCTCTATTGCTTTTTTTATTCTTTCTTCAAAATCTCCTCTATATTTAGCTCCTGCTACCATTCCTGAAATATCCATAGAAAATATTATTTTATTTTTTAATATATCCGGCACCGCTTCCTCTGCAATTCGTTTTGCTAAACCTTCAACTATTGCTGTTTTACCTACACCTGGTTCACCAATTAAACATGGATTATTTTTATTTCTTCTTGCTAAAATTTGTATTACTCTATCTATTTCTTCATCTCTACCTATAACATTATCTATTTTTCCATCAATTACTTTTTGTGTTAAATCAGAACCAAATTGATTTAATGTCTGTATTTTAGGATATTTTTCTCCTCTTTTTTCTTCTTTATTAGATGTATCTATGTTTAACTCTTCACCTTCTTTTATCATCTTAGTTAAATCATTATATACTTTTTGAATATTTATATCTAATTCTAATAGTATTCTAAAAGCAATACTATCGCCTTCTTTTAATATACCTAATAGTATATGCTCTGTTCCTATGTAATCATACCCTATTTTTTTAGCCTCTATATATGCGTTTTCTATTACATTTTTTGTTCGTGGTGTAAAACCATTTACTGTTCCTACTTCTTCTGTTCCTATTAACTCTATTATTTTACTTTCAATTTGCTCCTCATTTATCTCAATATTTTTTAATACTTTTGCTCCAACCCCATTTCCTTCTTTTGATAAACCATACAAAATATGCTCAGTTCCAACATAGCTATGTCCTAACTTAATTGCCAAATCACTTGCAATTTCTATAGCTTTTTTAGCTCTTACTGTAAATTTATATATCATATTAAAATTCCTCCTAACAACTATAATATATTAATATTTTATTATATGCTTTTAATATTTTAATTTCACTTTATATTCACTTATTCTCCTTTAAATTTTCTAGCTATTCTATTTTTTCTAACTTTTCTACAATTTCTTTTTGTTTTTCTATATCTACCCATTCAAAATATTGTGGTACAAATCCTGCTTTTTCTTCCTCTTTCTCATTTTTCTTTTTTACAATTTGTTCTCCTTTTTTATCCATTTTCTCAACCTCTTTTCATTTTTCATACTTAAAATATTCACATATTTACTTATTTTATACATCTTTTATCTAAACTACTTTAATTTTACTTAAATATATGGTATAATCTTAGTATAGCTTATATCAAAGGAGGTTTATTTATGTGGCAAATTTGGTTAATAATAGCTGGTGTATTTTTAATATTTGAAATGATGACACATGGTTTTTTAGTATTTTGGTTTGCAATAGGTGCTATTTTTGCATTACTTACAAGTTTTGTAACAGATAATATTATTATTCAAACCACTGTATTTATTGTTTCATCTACAATTCTAATTTTTGCAACTAAACCATTAGTTAAGAAATTTTTACATATTGATGATGAAAAAACAAAAAATACTTTTTCAATTATTGGAAATACAGGAATAGTTACAGAAGATATAGATTCTGTACACTCTACTGGTCTTATCAAATGTGGCGGAGAAATTTGGTCTGCTGCAAGTTTAGATATGACAAATATAAAAAAGGATACAGAAATAGAAGTAGTTGAAATTAGAGGAGTAAAAGCAATTGTTACCCCTACTAAAGTTCACTCAAAAGTTTAAAGGAGGTTTTATTATGGTATTTTTAATTATTATGTTAGCTATAATTTTTGTAATAGCTATGATGTCAATAAAAATTGTTAAACAATCTGAGGTTTATATAATTGAGAGGTTAGGTAAATTTTATAAAATAGCTGATGCTGGTCTTACAATTATAATTCCATTTTTCGATCATGTAAGAAGTGTTGTTAGTTTAAAACAACAAACAATGGATGTTCCACCTCAAGGTGTTATCACTAAAGATAATGTTACTATCACAATAGATACTGTTGTGTTCTATCAAATTACAGATCCTGCAAAAGCAGTTTATGAAATTCAAAACTTAAAAAAAGGTATTGAATATTTAGCAATAACAACTATTCGTGATATTATTGGTAAAATGGATTTAGATGAAACATTTAGTTCTAGAGATGGTATTAATAACAGATTAAGAATTGTTTTAGATGAAGCTACTGATAAATGGGGATGTAAAATCGACAGAGTTGAAATTAAAGATATTACTCCACCTGCAGATATCAGAGATGCAATGGAAAAAGAAATGAATGCTGAAAGAAATAAAAGGGCATTAATATTAGAATCTGAAGCTCAAAGACAAGCTGCTATTACAATTGCAGAAGGTAACAAACAAGCTGCAATATTAGAAGCTGAAGCTGATAGAGAATCTCAAATAAGACGTGCTGCCGGGGAAGCTCAAGCTATTAAAGAAGTAGCTGCTGCTAAAGCAAGAGAAATTCAAATGGTATATGAAGCAATGAAAAATGCTGCTCCAGATGATAAATTAGTTCAATTAAAATCTTTAGAAGCTTTAGAAGAAGTTGCAAAAGGTGAAGCTAATAAAATATTTATCCCTTTTGAAGCAACATCTGCACTTAGTTCTTTAGGGGCAATTAAAGAAATAATGACTGATAAAAATGATAAAAAATAGTTATTTAATATAACTTATACAAAAAAATAAGACTAGTTATAGTCTTATTTTTTTACATCTATATTTATTCAATTATTTTTCTTAATTTCTATTTAATATTTTCTACTATTTTTTGTATTTCCCCTATTAAATATAACGGAATATTTATTATTTGTTCCTGTCTTTCATATTTTGCAGCAGAAGTTCTAACATTTATTTTATTATCAAATTTGTTTATAAATGTTTTTAAACTTTTAGCCTGTAAATTTGTTTCTGCTTTTACTTCTATAGGTACATTACATCTTCCTATTTGGCATATAAAATCTATTTCTGATATTCCAACTTCTGGTGAATAATAAAAAGGTTCTAAATTAGTAGTACTTTTAATTTCACATAATACATATTGCTCTGCTAAGCTTCCTTTAAACTCTTTAAATATTTCACTTCCTTCTAATAATATACCTATATCAATATTGGCTTTGGCAGTCAATAACCCTACATCTAAGATATATAATTTAAAACTATTAAAATCCTGATAAGCAGATATTGGTGATTTATTATCATTTACTCTGTTTATTTGATAGATTAAACCTGAATCAATTAGCCATGATAAAGCGATTTCATATTCTCTAGCTCTTGCTCCTGTCTTAATTAGACCATATATAAATTTTTTATTTTCTTTTGCAAGCTGTGTAGGAATATTATTCCATAATGCTCGTATTCGTGGAACTATATTAGTTGGTGCATATTTTGAAAAGTCTTGTTCGTATGCAATTAATAATTTATTTTGTATATCACGTACTAATTTCAAATCTTTATCCTTAATGTATGCTCCTACAACTTCTGGCATTCCACCAATATAATAATATAATTTTAAATATTCTATTATCTTTTCATGATATATGCCTATTAAATCTATATCTATATTTTCTATTATATTAGATAATTCTTTTTTACCTATAGCTACTAAAAACTCTTTAAAACTTAGTGGTGTTAGATCTAAAAAATCCACTTTTCCTACTGGAAAAGATGTTCCTTGATGTATTGCAACACCTAATAAAGAACCTGCTGAGACAATGTGATAATCATTTTCATTTTCATTAAAATATTTTAGTGCCTTTAACGCTCCGTGAATTTTCTTGAATTTCATCAAATATTATTAATGTTTCTCCCTTTTCTATATTAATTCCTGATTCTATTTTTAAAGCCTGCATTATTCTATCTATATCAAATTCAGAATCAAATATGTTCTTCAACCTATCATTATCATCAAAATTTATATATGCTACATTTTTATAATATAGTCTACCAAATTCTTTCATAAGCCAAGTTTTTCCTACTTGTCTTGCTCCCCTTATAATTAAAGGTTTTCTACTAGGGTTATTTTTCCATTCTAGAAGTTCTATTATTTTACATCTCTCCATACTTCCACCTCTTAATTTTCATTTTTTACTTTCCTATACATTATATATTAACACTTTTTCGGTTAAAAGTAAAGTAATCTAATTGTTCTTTTCACATTTTTGTAACGACTTTATTTCCACTTCTACACATTTTTCAAACGACTTTCACAGATACCTTACACATTTTTAAAACCACTTTTTATGTTTTATTATTATTTTATATCGTAAATATAGCTATTACCATATTTTAACTTTTTTCCATCATAATCCTTTATTTATTCATAAAACTGTGATATACTTCTTTTGTAAAAAAAAACAAGGAGGAATTTAAAATGTCAATTATTAAAGATGTATACGCAAGAGAAGTTATAGACTCTCGTGGTAACCCTACAATAGAAGTAGAAGTGTGTACTGCATGTGGTGCGTTTGGTCGTGCTATGGTACCATCAGGAGCTTCAACTGGTGAAAGAGAAGCTTTAGAATTACGTGATGGTGATAAATCAAGATTTATGGGGAAAGGTGTTACTAAAGCTGTTAGTAATGTAAATGATATTATAGCTGAAGCTGTAATAGGTTTAGATGTAACAGACCAAAATGAATTAGATAGAGTTATGCTTGAATTAGATGGAACTGATTTCAAATCTAAATTAGGAGCTAACGCTATTTTAGGTGTATCTATGGCTGCCGCTCATGCTGCTGCTGATTTTTATGGAATGCCTTTATATAGATACTTTGGTGGATTTAATGGTAAAACATTACCAGTTCCAATGATGAATGTTATAAATGGTGGAAGCCATGCAGATTCTTCTGTAGATTTCCAAGAATTTATGATTATGCCTGTTGGAGCTACTAGTATTAAAGAAGCTTTAAGAATGGGATCTGAAACATTCCACAACTTACGTAAAGTTTTAAAAGCTAAAGGATACAATACAAATGTTGGTGATGAAGGTGGATTTGCTCCAAGTTGTAATGATGGAAATGAAGAACCTCTAGAATTAATAGTTGAAGCTATAAAAGCTGCTGGATATGTTCCAGGTAAAGATATTTGTATCTCTATGGACGTAGCTGCTTCTGAATTCCATAACAGAGAAACTGGAACTTATGATTTAGTTAAATCTGGTCAAGGTTCTAAAACAACTGAAGAAATGATTGAAATGTATGCTAGTTGGTGTGAAAAATACCCTATCGTTTCTATTGAAGATGGTTTAGGAGAAAGTGATTGGGATGGATGGAAAAAACTTACTGATCGTTTAGGTAAAAGAATACAATTAGTTGGTGATGACTTATTTGTTACGAATCCAAAAATATTAAAAGAAGGTATTGAAAAAGGAATAGCTAACTCAATATTAGTTAAAGTAAATCAAATTGGTTCTTTAACAGAAACTTTTGATGCTATTGAAATGGCTAAAAAAGCTGGATATACTTGTGTAATTTCACATAGATCTGGTGAAACTGAAGATACTACAATTGCTGATATTGCTGTTGGTTTAAATGCTGGTCAAATTAAAACTGGTTCTATGAGCCGTACAGATCGTATTGCTAAATATAATCAATTATTAAGAATTGAAGATGAATTAGGTTCTGTTGCAGAATATCAAGGAAAAGATTGTTTTTATAATGTATAATATATAATTAATAATTATCACTATTTAAAGCTATTTTAAATAGAAATAAACAACACTATTAAATTAGTGTTGTTTATTTTTATATTTAATTTACTATAAAGTCATCTGCTCTATATCCAATTATATTTTTTTTATCTTCTAAATATATGCCTGCTTCATAATACTCTTTATTTTCTAAAGTTTTAGGTCCTATTAAATATGAGTTTATAATCTTTTTTTCATCTTTTTTCATTTTTTCTGTTCCCATATCTAAATTTTCATATCTCCATACAACATGTCTTTCATAGCTATTTAGAATAGAATTTGATAAATTTGTATAATCATATGTAACTTTAAATTTAGCATTTTTAATATTTATAGTTATATTACTCCATTTTTCTCCAGTTTGATTTATCAACTGTTCCCTTAATTCTTTTATTTTCTCATATAACTTTTTTACAATTTTAATATATTCTGATTCATCTAAATTAAATTTATTAGGTATCTCATATACATTTACTAACTTCTTCTTGATTATTCCCTTCGGATAATAGTAAAAAAATAACTCTCCACTACTTCCATCTTCTTGAAAATTATCTAATACTGATGCATATAAATGTAGTTCTTCCCATTTTTCTGGTATCATATAATATATTTTTTTTTGTATATCATTATATATTTCTTTTACTCTTTTTGTATGATTTAACATTTTATTTATCCCTTACTAATAAACTTTCACCATCCATTTGAGCTGGTTTTTCTAATTTCATAAGCTCTAACATTGTAGGCGCTAAATCTGCTAATTTACCATTTTCTTTTAATGTAAATAATCTCTCTTTAGTTACTAATATTAATGGTACTTTATTTGAAGTATGTGCTGTATATGGTTCACCAGTTTTTGTATCTATCATTTGTTCTGCATTTCCATGATCTGCTGTTATTAACATATTTCCTTCTACTTCTTTAACTGCTTCTACTACTTTTCCTACACATTCATCTACTACTTCTATAGCTTTTTTAGCTGCTTCTAAATTACCGGTATGTCCTACCATATCAGGATTTGCATAATTTAAGATAATACAATCATATTTTTTAGCTTTTATTTGCTCTACTACCTTTTCTGTTACTTCATAAGCACTCATCTCTGGTTTAAGATCATATGTTTCAACTTTAGGTGATGCTACTAATATTCTATCTTCCCCTTCATATTCTTGTTCTTTTCCACCATTTAAGAAAAATGTTACATGTGCATATTTTTCTGTTTCTGCAATTCTAAGTTGTTTTAATCCTTTTTCACTAATATATTCTCCTAATGTATTTTCTAATGTTTCTTTACTAAATGCTACTTCTACATTTGGCATTGTTTCATCATAACTTGTAAAACAAATAAATTTTAAATTCAAATCTTTTTTTGTTTCAAATTCATTAAAATTAGGATCTACTAATGCTCTTGTTATTTCTCTTGCTCTATCTGGTCTAAAGTTAAAAAATATTACTGAGTCGTTTTGCTCTATTTTACCTGTAAAATTTTCTGTTTGAGATATTATTGTTGGTTCTACAAATTCATCAAAAACTTCTTTTTGGTATGAATCTTCAATAGCTTTTGTACTGCTACTAAATCTTCTACCTTCTCCATTTACCAGTGTATCATAGCATTTTTTTACTCTTTCCCATCTTTTATCTCTATCCATAGCATAAAATCTTCCAGAAATAGTACCTATTTTTCCTATCTTTTTATCTGCTATTTTTTCTTCTAAGTTTGACAAATGCATTTCAGCAGATGCTGGCGCTGTATCTCTTCCATCTAAAAAAGCATGTATATATACATTTTCAAAATCTCTCCTTTTAGCAAGTTCTAATAAACCATATAAATGTCTTTCATGACTATGAACTCCTCCATTTGAAAGTAATCCTAATATATGTAATTTACTATTATGTTTTTTACAATTTTCTATTGCTTCTAAAAACTTAGCATTTGAAAAAAAGTCTCCATCTTCTATAGATTTAGTTATTCTTGTTAATTCTTGATATACAATTCTACCAGCTCCAATATTTGTATGTCCTACTTCTGAATTCCCCATTTGTCCTTCTGGAAGTCCTACAGAAAGTCCACTTGTGTTCATACTAACTGTTGGGTATGTATTCATTAACTTATCTATATTTTTAGTATTTGATTGTTTAATTGCATTTCCAATAAGTTCATTACTATTTCCATATCCATCTAATATCATTAACATTGTTAATTTTTTATCTATCATATTAATTTTTCCATCCTTCTATTTATTATAATTAACTATTTTTTCAAATTCTTCTACCTTCAAACTAGCTCCACCAACTAATCCTCCGTCAATATCACTCATTTCAAATAACTCTTTTGCATTATTTGATTTTACACTTCCCCCATAAAGAATAGATATATTTTCTGATATTTGAGTTCCATATAATTCTGCAACTTTTTTTCTAATTGCTTTTATTGAATTATTTGCATCTTCACTTGTTGCTGTTTTTCCTGTTCCTATTGCCCATATTGGTTCATATGCAATAACTACTTTGCTCATTTGTTCATTACTTATTCCTTCTAAAGCTAGTTTAGTTTGAGTAGTTATTATATCTTCTGTCTTTCCAGCTTCTTTTTCTTCTAACGTTTCTCCAACACATACTATTGGTAATAATTTAGATTCTAGTGCTGATTTCAACTTTTTGTTTACTATTTCATCTGTTTCTGCAAAATATTGTCTTCTTTCTGAATGACCAAGTATTACATAGTCTACATTTATTGATTTTAGCATATTTCCTGCTATTTCTCCTGTATATGCTCCTGATTTTTCATAATGCATATTTTGAGCCCCAACTTTAATATTTGTTCCTTGCACTGTTAGTAAACTATAAAATAGATCTGTATATGGAACACATAATACTACTTCATTTTCTGTTTCTTTAACATATGGTGCTAATTCCTCTATAAATTTAATCGCTTCATTAGGAAGCATATTCATTTTCCAATTTCCTGCTATTATTTTTTTTCTCATAATTGTTTCTCCTTCCAATTAATAAAATTAATATCTTAAATATCACACTTATTGTATACTAAAAAAGAATACTTTTCAAGGTATTCTCTTTAATTTTACTATTAATTTTATTGACTTATTAAGCATTCTATTCCAGGTAATTTTTTTCCTTCTAAAAATTCAAGTGATGCTCCTCCACCTGTAGAAATGTGTGTCATTTTAGCATCTAACCCAGCTTTTTTAACTGCTGCTGCTGAATCTCCTCCACCAATAATTGTAACTGCTTCTACTTCTGCTAAGCATTTAGCAATTTCATTTGTACCAATTGCAAATTGATCAAATTCAAACAATCCAACTGGTCCATTCCAAATTATTGTTTTTGATTTTTTAATTTCTTCTTTAAACATTTCTATTGTTCTTGGTCCAATATCAAATCCTTCCCAATCTTTAGGTATTTCATTGTATCCAACAACTTTACTTTCTGTGTTTGGATCAAATTCTTTTCCTACTTTTGTATCTATTGGTAATAACAATTTAACACCTTTTTGTTTTGCTTTTTCCATTAATTCTTTTGCTAATTCTAACTTATCTACTTCACATATCGAATTTCCAACTTCAAATCCTTGTGCTTTAAAGAATGTATATGCCATTCCTCCACCTATCATTAAAGTATCTACTTTTTCTAATAAACTATCAATAACCCCTATTTTATCTGAAACTTTTGCTCCACCTAATATTGCTGCAAATGGTCTTTCTGGATTTTCTAGTGTTCTACCTAAAAAGTTCAATTCTTTTTCAATTAATAATCCTGATACTGCTGGTAAATAATTTGCTATTCCGGCTGTTGAGCTGTGTGCTCTATGTGCTGCACCAAAAGCATCATTTACAAATATTTCTGCCATTGAAGCTATTTTTTTTGCAAACTCCACATCATTATCTGTTTCTTCTTTATGGAATCTTACATTTTCAATTAGCATTATTTCTCCTGATTGTAATTCTTTTGCTTTTAATGTTGCATCTTCACCAACAACATCTTTTGCCATTATAACTGGCATACTTAATAATTTACTTAATTCATCTGCAACTATCTTTAATGAGTATTCTAATTTAAATTCTCCTTTTGGTCTTCCCATATGTGATGCAAGTATTAATGCACAGTTATTTTCTAATAAGTATTTTATTGTAGGAATTGCTGCTACAATTCTTGTATTATCCGTTATATTCCCTTCATCATCAGTTGGAACATTAAAGTCACATCTTACAAATACTTTTTTTCCTTTTAAATCTATATCTTTAATTGTTTTCTTATTCATTTTTCCCTCCGTTTAAATTATTTATTTAATTATTTAATTATTTAATTATTTATTTGATTAATAATTTAAATAACATAAAAAAGAATACTGTTTAAGGTATTCTTTTTTACTAATATTTACTATTTTGATGCTATATAGCATGTTAAATCTATTAATTTATTTGAATAACCCCATTCATTGTCATACCAAGCAACTAATTTAACAAATGTATCTGTTAACATTATTCCTGCTGTACTGTCAAATATTGATGTATGTGCATCTGTTGTAAAGTCAGATGATACAACTGGTTCATCTACATATTCAATTATTCCTTTAAATTCGTTTTCAGAAGCTTTTTTAACTGCTGCACAAATTTCTTCATATTTTGCACCTTTTTCTAGGTTTACAGTTAAATCTACTACAGATACATCTACAGTTGGTACTCTAAATGCCATTCCTGTTAATTTACCATTTAATTCTGGTATTACTTTTCCTACTGCTTTTGCAGCTCCTGTTGAAGATGGTATGATATTTACTGCTGCTGCTCTTCCACCTCTCCAATCTTTTTTAGATGCTCCATCAACTGTTTTTTGTGTTGCTGTTGTTGCATGTACTGTTGTCATTAATCCTTCTTTTATTCCAAAGTTATCGTGAATTACTTTTGCAAGTGGTGCTAAACAGTTAGTTGTACAAGATGCATTTGATACTATGTTCATACTTGGGTCATATTTTTCATTATTTACTCCCATTACAAACATTGGTGCATCTGCTGATGGTGCAGATATTATTACTTTTTTTGCTCCTGCTTCTATATGTGCATTTGCTTTTTCAAGTGTTGTAAATACTCCTGAACATTCTAATACGTAATCTACGCCTACTTCTCCCCATGGGATGTTTTTAGGATCCATTTCGTTAAATACTTTTATTTCTTTTCCATTTACTACTATATTTTTATCTTTTGCTTCTACAGTTCCTTTAAATCTTCCGTGTACTGAGTCATATTTAGTCATATACGCCATATATTCACTATCGATGAATGGGTCGTTTACTGCAACTACCTCTACTCCTTCTTTAGCTAACGCTGCTTGGAATGATAAGTTTCCTATTCTTCCAAATCCATTAATTCCTATTTTTACTGTCATTTGTTCCTCCTTCTTGAGATTTTATCTCTTAAATTATTTTACCATTTTTAGGCATTTTTATTCTATAACAAAAAAGAATACTTTTCAAGTATTCTTTAGTATCTTTTTTAATTCTTTTTAAATTATTTATTTAACCTTTTTCCCATATAACTCTTCTAATACTATTATAAACATAGCATGAGACCAACCTAAACCTATAACCCAATTAGGCTTCATAGTATCATTACTAACTTGCTCACCTAAAAAGTCATGTTTTCCCGATGAATTAATTACAAAATCAAAAGTTTCTTTTGCTTTTGGTATATCATTTTGCTTTAAATAGTATAAAGTCATCCACATATTAGCAATAGGCCATGGATTCCCATTCATATAGTGGTCATATTCAAATCTTTTATACCCTCCTGTATATGTTCTTAAAGTTAAATTTATATTTTCAATAGTATTTCTAATTTCTTTTTCATTCGAGTCAAATACATTAAATGGTGTTACAGCACCTAATATACTTATATCCATTTTCCTATCTTCAATGTTTCTAAAATATACATTTTTACTTTTATCTAATAAATTTTCTTTAATATATTTTTTAATTTCTTCACTTAAATATTTCAAATTTGTTTTAGTTTTATTTATTTTTTCTTCTTTTAATCTATTTGTTATTTCTGTATTTTTTTCTGATAATTTATCATATATATTAATCATATTTATAAATGCTGCATATATACTTGCTAACGAATATAGATGGATTCCTTCATTCATTTCCCATAAATCATAACTAATTGGAATTCTATGTTCGTTATTTGGATTATACATTCTATCTAGTTCTTCTTTTACAATATCTTTTTTGCCTGGCAACTCTATTTTTAGCCAATCTTGGACATATTTAATTAAAAAATTTATAGCTTTTTCACACATTTGTAAATTTTCTTTTAAAAACTTTTCAGAATTTGTATATTTAAAATGCTCATATATACCATATATTACACTTGCAGTTTCATCTATTTGATACCCCCAACAAGGTGCTAGTTTTCCGTTTGTGTAAAATCTCTGTTCCCACATACCATTTTTACTTTGTGTTTTTTTACAAAAAGTTTTATAGAATTTTTCAGTTTCTTTTTCCATACCCAATATGTCCATTGCTTTTGCTATAAATACTGCATCACGTGGCCAGCAATATGCATATCTTCCACATTTTGTAAAGTCTTCATCTATTTCTGGCGCTGCTATCATACCACCTGTTTCTTGATTTGATAACAGTGGAAATAATAATATACTTCTTTTATATATTTCATATATTTTTTCTTCATATTTACTTTTCTCTGGATCTATATTTAATGTATCATGTGTTTTTAAATATTTTCTCCAATATGCTTTTACACTATTATATTCTTTTAGCATATCAATTTTTGATATTCTATCTATTTCACCTTCTACATCTGATATATTTCCATTATCACCAATTATTACTAATAGCTCTAATACTCTTTTTTCATTTGGTTTGATATTTCCTATTTTATATGATATAGCTGAATCACTCGACATTCCTATATAGTCTTTATCAATTAATTCGCATCTTTTTATAGTTTCTTTTGCTCCATGAATTTTAGATTGTGATAAAATATATCCTTTTGCTATTGTTGATACTGTTTGGTCATGAGCATATTGAATCATTCCATTTTTTATCATTTTACAACTAACAAAATTATTTGTATCAGTTAGTGTAGCTGAATGTACAAAAAACTCTAAATCCAAATCTATTTTACTATCATTTACAAATGTATACTTTCTTACTAGAACATTTTCTTTATTCATTATATAGTCTGTTTGTAATATTTTTAAATTAAAATACGTATTAACAATTTCTGTATTTAAAATATTTGTATCTGTATCATAATATTGTTTATATTCATTATTTACGTCATCGTGTAAATATATCAAGTCTGATTGATTTACTTTTACACCTGTATGAAAGTATTTTATATATTGCTTAATATCTTTACTTGGGAAATACATTCTTTGAATTTCCCCATTTGAAGTAAAAGTTGTAAGCATATTTTTATTTCCTATTATTGCTTCATTTAAATATTTTTCTTTCATAGTTTTTCTCCTAATTTATCCTTCAACAACATTTATAATTTGTTTTTCTAGTTCTTTTATTTTTTCATTTATCCTAAACATATCTTCATCTCTTAAATTTTTACTATCAACATCATCTTTAACATATGTTTCCATATCTTTCATTTCTTGTTTAATTCTTTCTAATCTAACTAATATTTCTGATTTAATTGTTTTTGGCTGTTTAAGTTTTATAGTATTTGTCAACTCTACTTCATTAGATAAATCATATGTTTGTCCATATTTAGGTATTATTGTATTTATTCCAATATCTTCTTCAATTTTTTGGCTTAATACTTGTTGTGAATTTTCTTCACCATGTACTAAGAATATATGTTTTGGTTTTGATATAAATGAATATATAAAGTTCATAAGCCATTCTTGATCTGCATGTCCTGAATATCCTTCAATATATTCTATCCTTGCATTTACTGCTATTTCGTCACCTAATATTGTTACTTTTTTAGCTCCATTTACAATACTATGACCTAGAGTCCCTGGTGCTTGATATCCAACAAAAAGAATCGTAGATTTAGGATTCCATAAATTATGCTTTAAATGATGTTTTATTCTTCCTACCTCACACATTCCACTAGCAGATATTATCACACTAGGTGTTGGGTCTGCATTTAGTGCTTTAGATTCATCTGCTGTTCTTGAAAATTGTAATCCACTAAACTCTAATGGGTTATCACCTTTTAATATTTTTTCTTTTATTTCATCTTCAAATAAATCCATATTTTGTTTAAATATTTCTGTTGCAGATATCGCAAGAGGACTATCTACATAAACTGGTGCTCTCATTAATGTTTGATATTTATTTTTAAATTCTTCATCTTCATGATTAGCTTTTAATTTATCAATTTCATATAGTATTTCTTGTGTTCTTCCTACTGCAAATGATGGTATTACTACTGTTCCTCCATTATCAATTGTTGATGATACTATATCTAAGAATAATTCTGCTTTTTCATCATTTCTAAGGTGTAATCTACTTCCATAAGTTGATTCCATTACTAAATAATCTGCACTTTCGATCATTGTTGGCTCTGATAAAAGTGGTATATCATTATTACCTAAATCACCCGTAAATACAATTTTCTTTTCTTCATTATTTTCTTTTACCCATACTTCAATTATACTTGATCCTAACATATGACCTGCATTATTAAATCTTACATGTATTTCTGGAGATATTTCAATTATTTGATCATATACTACTGGTTTAAATACTTCTAATGATTCTAAAGCCTCTTCTGCTGTATATATTGGCTCTAATTCTTCTTCACCTTTTCTTAGTCTTTTTTTGTTTTTCCAAACACTTTCCATTTCTTGTATATGCCCACTATCAGGAAGCATTATTGAACACAAATCACATGTCGCTTTATGAGCGTATATTGGATTTTTAAATCCTTCCTTATATAATTTTGGTATTCTTCCCGAATGATCAATATGTGCATGTGTTAATAACATAAAATCTATTTCACTAGGATTAAAATCAAATTCGTTTCTATTATTGTCTTCTAATTCTTGATTTCCTTGCCACATTCCACAATCAATTAATATTTTTTTTCCACAAGCTTCTAATAAAAAGTTTGAACCTGTTACAGTTTCTGCTGCTCCTAAAAAAGTAATCTTCATCTCTTTTCTCCTTATTCAAATATTTTGATTTTTTTATTTAATTTTGATACAATTAACTTTTCAATTTTTTCATTTTCTGAAATAATTTCAGTTATATCTATTTTTTCTTCAAATTGATCTTCGTATATTATTTCCATATAATATTTTTTTTCTTTAGTATTTCCTTTATTTTCTTCTTTATTAAACTTTATTTCGATTTCTTCTAATTTCATTACTCTTAATTTTAGTATTTCTTTTAAAAGATAAATTCCAAAATCTTTATCTTTTAAAATTTCACTATTTTTTTTATTTAAAATTAATTTGTTATATATTTGTATCAATATTTTTTGTATTTCTTCTTTTAGTTCTTTTGCTTCATATATCTTATTTGTTTTATCTATATATATTTGTATATAATATCTAAGTTCATAAATCAGATTCATGGTTTCTTCTTTGTTAATTGCTTTCTCAATTTTTATTTTATATGAATCTATAAATATTTTCTGTAATTCACATAGCTTTTTATATATTATATCTTCTCTATTCTTATTATCTACATATTTTAAATAGTTTTTTCTTCTCTTTAATTCTCTTTCAAATGAAACAAACTTTTTAGGAATTAACATATTAGACAATTTTTCTATTTCATTTAAATATGTATCTCTTTCTTTTTTTAATGTTTTTGCTAATACTTTTATACTAAATATTTTGTTTTCTAAATCTAAATTTTTATTTCTTTCTAAATATTCTTTTTCTAATAATTTAGGTGTGTTTATTACTTCGTCTATATTTTTTATTTTTTTAAGAATTTGTTTTTTAGTTTTACTTACTTTTTCTATAAATTTTTCTCTATTTTCTAATTCTTCTAATTTATCTATTATTTTATTTTTTTCTTCTATTAGATTTTTTTCTATATTTTTATCATATTTAACTAAAAGTAAAATTGCAAGTTCTTCTAATAGTTTGATAAAAAGTTTCATATTTATTTCTGTATAACTATGTTCTAATTTATTTTTTATTGATTCATAATAGTCAATAATATATTCTTCACTTTCTACCCACTCATCTAAAAATTTATTTCCTATTAATATTCTAATATTTTGATATATTAAATTATGAGCTGTACTTTCTATTTCGCTAACTAATGTAACCCATGAATACCCATTAAAATCTCTTATTATTTCTGTATTATTAATTGCATTTCCTACATTAATTAGATCTGTTATTGCTTTATTTATATATTTATTTTCTTCTTTTAAAATTTCATCATTTTGTTTTAATTTATATATAACATAAAGTAATTTTCTTTCTATTGGTATTACAGTTATTTTTTTATGTTTTTTATCTATTTTATATGTTTTTGTTTCATTTTTTATATTAGATTTTTCTACATTTAAAGGCAAAACTTCTATTTTTTCACAATTTTTTGAAATTATATATATTAATCTTTTGATTATTTCTTCTTTCGTATCTACATCTCTTTTTACTTCTTTGTAATCCAAATATCCTAAATCAATTTTATATAAAATATTTAATAGCATATTTTTTACATCTTCTGAAAAGTGTTTTTCATCTAGTATTTTTTCTAATTCATTATTATAGTCTTTTTTTACTATTTTTATAAATATACCATCTTTGTCTTTTTTCTTCTGCAATATATTCTCCTTTCAAGACTTATACTTCTTCTGGAGTTCCCATATTTAATTCATTCCATCTATCCATAGTCATTAAAACTTCTCTTGGTTTACTTCCTTGGTAACCTGATATTACTCCTCTTTCTTCCATTTGATCTATAATTCTTCCTGCTCTTGCATATCCTACTTTAAATCTTCTTTGTATAAATGATGTTGAAGCTTGTCCTGTTTCTATAACTGTATGAATAGCTTCATTTAAAAATGGGTCTGTATCATCATCTAAGCCTTCTTGTGATATTTCTTTATCTGTTTTATTACTATTTTCTATACTTTCTAAAATATCTTCATTATATGTTGCTGTCCCATTAGATTTTATAAAGTCTACTATTTTTTCTACTTCTGCGTCTGATACAAATGCTCCTTGTACCCTCGCTGGTTTTGGTGCTCCTGCTGGATAATATAGCATATCGCCTTTACCTAATAATTTTTCTGCTCCTACACTATCTAATATTGTTCTTGAGTCTATTTGTGATGAAACTGAAAATGCTATTCTTGATGGTACATTTGCTTTTATTAATCCTGTAATAACATCAACTGATGGTCTTTGTGTTGCAATTACCAAATGCATTCCCGCTGCTCTTGCTTTTTGAGCTAATCTACATATCGCATCTTCTACATCATTTTTAGCTACCATCATTAAATCTGCAAGCTCATCAATTATTATTACTATTTGAGGAAGAACTCCTTTTCCATCTTCTTTTTCTATCGCTTTATTATATCCTTTTAAATCTCTAACACCTTTTTCTGCAAAATGATTGTATCTATTATCCATTTCTTGAACAGCCCAAGCAAGTGCTCCTGCTGCTTTTCTTGGATCTGTTACAACTGGTATTAATAAATGTGGTATTCCATTATATACTGATAATTCAACTACCTTAGGGTCTATCATAACAAATTTAACTTCATTTGGTTTACTATTATATATCATACTTGTAATTATTGTATTTATACATACACTCTTACCAGAACCTGTAGAACCTGCAATTAACACATGTGGCATTTTTGCTATATCTGCAAGTTGAATATTTCCTGCAACATCTTTACCAAGTCCTACTGTTAATTTAGAATTATTCCCTATAAATTCACTACTATCTAAAATTTCTCTAAAATGTACTGATTCTTTTTCTAAATTCGGAACTTCTATTCCTACTGCTTGTTTTCCTGGAATTGGAGCTTCTATTCTTATTGTTTCTGCTGCTAAGTTAAGTGCTATGTCATCTGCTAAATTTGCTATTTTACTTACTCTAACACCTTCAGATGGTTTTAATTCATATCTAGTAATTGTTGGTCCTACAGATACATTTTCTACTTTTGCAGATACTCCAAAACTATATAGTGTTTTTTGCAATTTTGTTGCTGTATCTGTTAATGCTTTTGCTCCACCTTTCATTCCTTTTTTAGTTGGTTTACTAAGTATTTCTATTGGTGGATATTCATATTCTTGTTCTTCTACTATAACGGCATGTTCTAACTGTAATACTTCTTTAGTTTTATCTTCTTTTTTCTCTTCTTCTTGTTTAAATAGATTACTTTCTATTACATCTGGTTCTACTTTTTTCTTCTCTAATTTTGCTCCTTTTGTAAGTGGTACAATGTCATCTTTATCGTGATTATATTTTTTTAAATTTGTTCCTTCTTCTTTTGAATCCATCATATTTCCACCAAAATTAATTTTAATTTGGTTTCTCATTTCTTCACTAGCTTTTTGCTTATTTAATCTTTCTTGCATCATTTGTTCTTTTTTTGCTAATTGTTCTGCTTTTATTTTTTCTTTCATTTCTCGTTTTTCTTCTTTTGTCTCTTCATTATTATCTTTTATTTTGTCTACAAATTTAGTTATTATATCTGATAAATCTATTCCAAATGTAAATACTGCTAGTGCTACACCTAATCCTACTGTTAATATTATTGCTCCAATATTTCCTAATAAATTAATAAGTGGTATTGCTCCTAATGCTCCTATTGCTCCCCCTCCACTAAAATCGTTACCTAAATCATATGCCACTTTTATATTTGTATTCATATCTGGTCCAATTTGCATATCTCCTGCTGCTATTTGAAATACACTACATACAACAGATATACAAATCATAAGGACTACATATTGTATTATTCTATTTTTTAAATTACCTGATTTATTTGTAGCTATTTTAATTGCCAGTGCAAATATACTAATTGGAAGAACATATTGTACAATCCCCAATAATCCTCCAAACACTTCATGTATAGATTCTCCTAACATCCCTGATTTAGCATATATAAATACACCTAATAATATGCTTAATAATATTAATGATAATATTATTATATTTAATTTCATATCTATTTCTTCTTTTTTTGATTTTTTCTTTGCTCTTTTTGCCATCGTACCTCAATTCCTTTCTTTTTCTCTATTGTTTTTTGTTTTTACTTATTATTTTTTGTTTTATATTTTTTATCTTTTTTTATCTTTTTTTATCTTTTTTATCTTTTAATTCAATCATATAACTGATAAAAATCAGATTCATAAGTCACCGTTTTTATTGACTTTTGCATCTGACTTTTAATTGTTATTTCAACTCTCTTCTACTATTTTGTATAGTTTTTATTGTATCTTCTAAAGAAATTTGCATTATATTTAAAGCTTGAGACATATTTTGCTCTAAATTTCCTAGTGCATCACTTAGCACACCTTCTGTATTATGAAGTAATGTATCTGCATATTCTTTTGTACCTTTAGAAATTTCTCTAGACATTTCATTTGCTGTTTCTATTATTTCTGTTTTTTGATCATATGCTTTTCTTGTTATTTCATGCTCATCAATCATAGCAATTATTCTATTTTCTGCTTCTTTAACAATTCCATCTGCTTCTTTATTTGCTTCTACTAATATTCTTTGTCTTTCTTCTTTTAACCATTTTGCAAGTTTTAATTCTTCTGGCAATTTCAATCTAATTTCCTTAATAAGCTCTAATAATTCATCTTTGTCTACTACGCTTTTAGTAGAAAAAGGTATTGTTTTGCTTCCTTCTAATAAATCTTCTAATGTTTCTAATAAAGTAAATATTTCCATATTTTACCCCTTCCTATTCTATCTTTTTTTAGCAAAAATCAAACATATTCTTCCGTATTTTCGTGTATCTGTAATTCCTATATTTAATTCTTTAATTTTTTCAATAATTTTTTCTTTTTTGTCTGTTTCTATAATAATTATACCTTCTTCTGCTAATAAATCTTTTTCTAAAATTTTTAATACAGAGTTATATACTATATCTACATTTTCATATGGTGGATCTATGTATATATGATCAAATTTTTCATTTTCTAATTTTTCTAAAAGTTTATTTGATTCTAAATTATATACCTTTACTTTATCTTCTGTTTTAGTTTTTTCTATATTGCTCTTTATTATTTGTATTGCATCTTTTGCGTTATCACATAGAACTACTTTTTTTGCACCTCTACTTATTGCTTCTAACCCAATTGCTCCACTTCCAGAAAACAAATCTAAAAATATAGAATTTACAATATTCATTTGTATTATATTAAATAGAGATTCTTTTACTCTATCTAGTGTTGGTCTAGTATTATCTCCTTCTAAAGAAAATAATTTAGTACCTCTTAAATTCCCACCTATTATTCTCATAATTTGAAACCTTTCTATATGAATACTATTTTCATACATTTTTCCTTATTTGTCAATAGTATTGACGTAATTGTAATATATATTTAATAGTTTTGTAATATATATATAATAGTTCTGTAATATATGTTTTATTTGTAACATTTGTAATATTTCATTTTAATAAAAATCTAAGAAAAAAGACTGTCATTTTATTGATCTGACAATCTTTTAAATCTAATAATCATTTTTACTTATCTCTTTAATAAGTTCTAACTGTGATATTAATAAAGCTTCTGTTTTTACTTTATATATTTCAATTTGCTTTTTAATATCTTCAAACTCTTTTGTTTTCATTCTAATATCATTCTCAAGACTATCTACTTGCTTTTGAGCTGCTACTTTTGCTTCATTTATTATTTGGTCTGCTTGTTGGTTTGCTATTCTCTTAACATCTTCTGCTGTTGTTTGTGCCATTAATAATGTGTTTTGCAATGTTTCTTCTATAGCTTTATATCTATCCATCTCTTTTTTTAATTGTTCTACTATATTTCTTAATTCTACAACTTCTTTATAATTTTTAGTGTAATCTATTGTTAATTCATCTAAAAAATCATCAACTTCCTCAACACTATATCCACTCATCATTTGTTTTGAAAACTTTTTATTTTCTATATCTAACGGTGTTATCATTTCTTTCCTCCTTAAATAAACAAATGATCTTAATTATAGTTAAATTATAAATAAGCATTTATTTATTTTACTAATTATTTATTCCATTATTTTTAAGCCATGAAACAGATAATTTACTTTTAATTTCTTCTCTTGCCATTTCATTTGTGATTTCATAATTTGATGGTGCTACTAAAAATATAGAATTAGATACTTTTTGTATATATCCATCTAATGCATAAACTCCACCACTGATAAAATCTACTATTCTTCTTGCAACATCTTTATTTACATATTCCAAATTTACAATAACAGATTTTTTTTCTTTTAGGAAACTACAAATTTCATCTGATTGTTCGAATGTTGTAGGTTGAGAAATAACCATTTTAATTGCATTTGTTTGTGGCATTGCAACTACCTTATTTCTTTTTCCAAACATTTTTTTATCATCATACATCTCTTCTTCTTCTATTTCGTTATCATATCCTTCTTCAAAATCTTCTTCATGCTCAGCTGAATCTGCACCAAACAAATCCCACACCTTATTCATAAATGCTCCTGCCATAAAAAACCTCCTAAATTTTTTCGTAATTGATTTACACATAGTATGTACTTTTTTTGTCATAAAGTCAATGATTTTAACACATGTAATATAAACTTAATATTTTTGTAATATTTCTGTAACATTTCATTCTTCCTGATATGTATTTGCATCTAATAAAATTTCATCATAAATAGTTATCTTTTTATAATTATATATTTCTGTTGGAGTATAGCCTAATTCTTTTAATTCATCTGTACTATACGGCTCTACAATAGAATATTTTTCTCCTACTCTTTCTACTTTTATTAGCATTTCATCCAAATATCCTTGTCTTTCTCTAACAACATAGCTTAACCCATCTTTTTCGAGTATAGCCTTATTAGGTATTTTAAGTCCTGTATCATCCCACCAAATTAAATCAACTGTAATTTTTCTAGAATCTATTAAATATTCTGTTCCATCTTGGATTTTTATAGTTATACAAGTTTCATCAGCATTTGTTATATATACAATCTCTCCATCTACAATTTCTCCATTAGATAATCTTATTTGGAGCTTGTCCCCTAATTCTGATTCTAGTGCTTCTTTACTATCTGACGAAGTAACAATATAGCACTCAAAATTATTTATAACTTTTCCTTTTTCTTCACTTGATGATACACTTTTACCTGTTTTAAGATCTAGATCTTCTAAATACTCAATTGTTAGTTCACTGAAACTACTTGGAGTAAGCACATCTTCATATCCATCAATTTTATATGATACAACTCCACTTATTGGTGCAGTAACATATTCAGATCCTGAATTAAGCTCACTTTCGTATTTTTTTCTTTCTTCAATTAATTGATTTAAATATGACCCTTGAGGGCTTAAAGATCCAGATATTTTAGCTTTCTCTAATACTAATTCATCTATATCTGATTTATATTGTTTTAATTTTATAGTATCTGTTTCATAATTTAATTTATTAACTAAGGTGTCTATTTCATCTTCTATCAATTTTACTTCTGTTGGATAAATAAGTTCATTTTTGTTTATCACTTCTTCTATTTCTATATCTAACTCTGCAATTTTTTCTTCAAGGATTTCTTCATTTTGAGTATTGTATCTAAAGACTTCATCACCTTTTGCCACTTTTTCTCCTTCTGATTTTATAGGTGTTATTCCATTTTTATAGTTATCACCTTGTACAATAACTTCTTCTCGTATTACATATCCAATTGTTGTTTCTTCTTGATACAAAGTTCCTATTTCAACTGTAAATATGTTTGTAGGATTTATTACTAATAAATATATTGTGTATAATATATATATCGCAATAATTACACCAACTATGGTCATCAATATTTTACCTTTAACCTTGGCTCTTATGCTATTACTTCCTTTGATTTGTTCCTCTTCTTTTTCACCCAAGTATTCTCACCTCTTAACTATTGTACTTTTCAATGATTCTATTCATATTCACTACTATATCATCAGATCCATCTAACCATATAGCTTGTTTATTTTTTCTAAACCATGTTAATTGACGTTTAGCATATCTTCTTGATTCCATTTTTATCTTTTCTATCATTTCTTCTTTTGTAGTTTCATTTTTCAAATATTCTACAACCTCTTTATACCCTAAACCTTGCATTGCTGTTGGAAACTTAATATATTTTTCTAGTATTTGTTCAACTTCAGATACCAAACCTTTTTCTAGCATAATATCGACTCTTCTATTTATTCTATCATATAAAATTTCTCTGTTCCAATTTAAACAAAATACTTTATAGTCATATTCTATTTCTTTTTTTCTAGATTCTTTTTCCTGCTGTGTTTTATTCTTTCCTGTTGCCTTATATATTTCTAAAACTCGTAAAATTCTTTTTTCATCATTTACACTTATTTTTTTCATAGCTTCTTCATCTATCTTTTTAGCCATTTCATATACATACTCTAAACCTTTTTCTTGCACTAATATTTCTAACTCTTTTCTATATGATTCATCAAATGTTATTTCTTGATATTCTATTTCATATATCAAACTATCTAAATATAATCCTGTCCCACCAACAATTATTGGAACTTTTCCTTTAGATAATATTTCTTTTATTGCAACTTTAGCATGTTTTTTATAATCAGATACACTAAATCTTTCTTCTGGAGAAATTATATCAATCAAATAATGCTCTATTCCTTGCATTTCTTCTTCATCTGGTTTTGCTGTCCCTATATTCATATCTTTATATATTAACATTGAATCACAAGAAACTATTTCTCCATTAATTTTTTTAGCAACTTCAATTGATAACGCTGTTTTTCCTGAGGCTGTTGGGCCACAAATTACAATTACTTTTTCCTTATTTTTTATCACTTTTTCACCTATCTTCTAGCAAATTTTTTCTCTATATCTATCTTAGACATTTTAATTACTGTTGGTCTACCATGTGGGCACGAAAATGGATTTGGTAATATTAATAACTTATCCATTAATGCTGATACTTCTTTTTCATTTAAACACATGTTAGCTTTTACAGAAGCTTTACATGCTACTGTCGAGATAAATTTTTCTTCTTTTTCTTGTTTTGCTGTTCTAGCTACTGTGTTGATTTCATCTAGTGATTCTAAAAACAGTTCTTTTGTATCTAAATTAAAACATACTGTTGGTACTCCTGTAAGTTTTATTGTTGTATCTCCAAATATTTCTAAGGTAAACCCTGCTCTATTAAACATACTCATATTTTCTTTTGCTATATCCATTTCTTTATGTGTTAATGTTATAACATCTGGAAGTAATAGCATTTGTGAATCTTTATCATAATCACTATAATAGTTGTGTTTTACTTTTTCATACATTATTCGCTCATGTGCTGCGTGCTGGTCTAGTATATACATTTCTTTTTCTATTTCTAAAACTATATATGTATTAAATACTATACCCACAAATTTGTATGCTGGTATTTGATATGAATATCCTAAGTCTTTTTCTTTCATATCTAACATAGTTTCTTGAACAAAATCAATTTCTTCTCCTGTCTCATTAATAACTTCTATCTCTTCTTGTTGTTCAGTTGAAGGTAATTTCCCAAATATTTTTGAATACATTTCATTAAAGTCTTCTGATACAATTCTTGGATTATCTGTTAATTCTTCCATTTTTGTTTTTATTTCTTCAAAGTTTTGTTTTATAATTTCTTGATTTTCTTCAATTTTTTCAACTTCATCTTGATTTAATTCTTCGTTTTCATTTTTGCTTTCAACAATTTCTTTACTATGTTCAATTTGTGATATTATTCCATCTATCTTATTTTTTATTTCTTCTTCATAATTTATATCTTCGCTAGAAACTTTTTGGCTTCCTGCATCATGAAATGTTTCAATTTCTTGATTTTCTTCTACTTCTATACTAGTTCTTCTAATTATTTTTTCTTCATTTTCATTTTCTTTAGTCTCTTCTAAAACTTTTTCTAAATTGTTATTTAGATATATTTTTTTATCTTCTTCTTTTGATTTAGTCTGTTCTAATTCATTTTGAATACTTTCTTTCATTTGTTTTAATTTAAGTAATACTTCACTAGTATTTATTGGGTTACCTATTCCAGATAAATACTCCTTATTTTTATCTTTTATAACGTCAACATTACTATCAACTGAATCTTCTCTTAATTTCAAACTTCTATTATATACTTCTTCAATAATATTTCTACTGTTTTTTTCTTTTTTTGTTTGAACTTCTTCTTTTTCTATTTCTTCATTTGTTCTATCAACAACTTTTTCTATACTTTCTGGTTGTTCTAATTTTTCTATTTTTCTTCCAAAAATATTAGGATTAGTACTATCTTTTTTATTTTCTCTAATTTGTTTTAATCGTTCTTCAAATGACAACATTCTGTTTGTTAATATTTCTTCTGTTTTTTCACTTGAAACAATTTGTCTTTTTTCAAAAGTTTCTTTTATTCCATGATATACTGTTTGAAAAACTTTATTATCTTCTTCAAATCTAACTTCTAATTTAGCTGGATGTACATTTACATCTACTTTAGCTGGATTCATTTCAATATTTAAAATTAAAAATGCAAATTTACCATGTGGAATCATTCCTTTAAATCCTTGTTCTGTTGCTGCTGTTAATGTTTTATCTTTAACAAATCTTTTATTTACAAAAAACATTTGATTTGCTCTATTTGATCTAGATATTTCTGGTTTTCCTATTACTCCATGTATTTTATAATCATCTAATTTATATTCTACTTCTAGAGTCCCATTTGCTACATCTTTTCCATAAATACTGTATACTACATTTTTTAAATCTCCACTACCAGATGTTTGTATTATTGTTTTCCCTGAACTTATTAACTTTATTGCAATTCCTGGATTAACTAATGCAATTCTAGTTACTGCATCTTCTATATATCCTGCTTCTGTATAATCTTTTCTTAAAAACTTATATCTAACAGGTGTATTAAAAAATAGATTTGTAACTGTAATGCTTGTTCCTTGTTGACATGCACACTCTTCTTTTCTTAAAATATTTCCTGCTTCTACAACTATTTTATTTCCTGTCATTTTATCTTTAGTTTTTGTTACTAACTCTACATTTGCAATTGAAGATATACTAGCTAATGCTTCTCCTCTAAACCCCATAGAAGTTACAGTTGATAAATCTTTTGCAGATCTTATCTTACTTGTTGCATGTCTTTCAAAAGCAATTTCTAAATCATCTTCTCTTATTCCTTTTCCATTATCTACTATTTTTATATATGATATTCCACCATTTTTTATTTCTACTGTTATATTTGTAGCACCAGCATCAATTGAATTTTCGACCATCTCTTTTACCACTGAAGCTGGTCTTTCAATAACTTCTCCTGCTGCTATTTGATTTATTGTTAACTCATCTAATAATACTATATTACCCATGTTATCCTCTTTTCTTTTGACTATATAATTTTACAAAGTAATTATATCATTATTTTTTTTATTTTGTATAGTTTTTTTATAAATTTTTAAACAAATTACTTAACAAAATTTAGTTTTATATACTAGCAAAAGAGTACTAAGCTTTATCTACTTAATACTCTCTCTTAATATTTAAAATATGTATATTATTTTACCTTAACAGGTTCAATATTTTTCATTTCTTTTTCACATTTAATTGTAAATATCAGTATAACTATTACATATACAACTAGTACAAACGGATTTGTAAATTTTCCTATTGGCAATCTTGTAATTGCTATTATACTAAATAATATAGATTCTGCTAAAATTAATGTTAATCCTAACTTACTAATTACCTTTACTGGGTTTAGTTTTCTATATCTTATTCCTACATATATCATTATTAAAGTTGTTGCAATTAATAGTGGTGTTACATATGGTTTTAATATATCTGTTGCTCTTGTATGTGGTAATACTTTAGTTGTAATATCTTCTGCAACTAATTCTGTTTCATATACTTCATTTACTTTATTAATTATATTGTTTTTTTCTTCATCTGTAATATCTTCAGCTGATATTCTTACTGTATCTTCAAATACTTCTACCTTTTGAATTAAGACTTCTTTTCCTGGCATAAATTCATCTGTTATTTTTTTGATATCTGAATTGTTAAATTCTTTTTGTATATATATTTCTAATGCATCTGTTCTTTCATATCTTAAATCAAAATTATATCCTAATGTAACTGATACTATAACTCCTGCTAATATTATTACTGCAATTATTAACATTCCTATTATTTTTTGTATTTTAGTCATTTATGGTTCCTCCTATTTTTCACCTTTTTTTAATTTCATTAACATTCTTGTTACTAATATGTTGTATATTCCTATTAATATAAGTCCCCAGAACATAACCATACCAAAACTAATAAGTGGAATATAATTTGTAAATGCTAATACAATAGTCATTATTATAATTGGTGTTATTGCTATATAAAATCTTTTAAAAGTTTCTACACATGATTCTCTTACCATTTTCCCATTTTTCACTTTTTCCAATAACATAACTAATATTCCATAATTTAATACTGCAATTACTCCAAAAGCAATTATACCTTCTATAGATATTGTTACATTTGCATATCTTACTATTAATGTTGTAAGTGATACAAATCCTATATATGAAATTGCTGATAAGAAACCTAATCCTTTATATCTTATTATTAAAATTAATAATGCAAATATTATAACTCCTAACCCAATATATACAACCATATTAATCATTTGGCTTGTAATTTCAGAGTGTATGAAACTATTTTCTACTAATTCATATTGTAATGGCATTTTTCCATTGTCTAGAATCATTTCCATTGTAGTTGCTCTTTCAATATTACTATTTAAAGTTTCTTGATCTAATGCAGTTGTTCCCATTGATAATTGGATTTCTCCGTTTTCAATAGGCGTTTGAAATCCTGTTGTTACTATTTCTGCTCCATCTATATTTAATGTTATATTTTTTGTTTCTACTGGATCTTCTGGTGTTTCACCTTCTTTTTCACCAAAATATATTTGGCTTATTTCTTTTAATTTAACTGTTCCTTCTTCATTAAATTTTATTGAAAGAACTACATCTGTTCCACCTGTAGTAGTATTAGATTGTCCATACATTACTTGAGCTTCTTCAAAGTGTTCATTTGTCATTAATACTTCTTTAGTTTCTGAATCTATTATTTCTAAATTTCCTTTATTATATATATTTGCAACAATGTAATCTGTATTTTCATCTTCTGTTAGTTCTAAAATAATGTCTCCAGTATATTCATCAAATCTTAAGATATAATTACTAACTCCTAATTGTTCTAATCTACTCTCTATAATTTCTTCAGATTCTTTATAATTTTCTAAATTTAATAATTCATTATTATTATATGGTATAGTTTCTTTAACATATCCTAATTCCGCTATTTTTTCATCTGTTAATTCTTCTGTAGTTTCTACAACTAATCCATTTTCATCTTTTATTATTGTTTCTGCTCCTGTACTTACTGATAATCTTATTTCTCTATTACCTTCTAAATCCATAGAGTATGTGTATCCTTTAATTTGGTCTTCCATTCTATTTTGTACATTAGTATATATTCCAAAAAAACTTATAAGTGTTATTAATATAATTAATGTTATTACTGTTAATATTTTTATTACTTTCATCTTATTTTTCCTCTTTCTTAACTTATTATAATAATCTAGTTCCATTTATAACTAATTCAAACCATATATTTAAAAACTTAGCTGCATGTTTGCTCATCATAGTTCTTGCCATAAAAATTTCAAAATAGTCTAACACAGGACAAATTTCATTGTCTATAGTTAATTCTAAAGTGACTTTCTTTTCTGCTGAGTCTATTTTTAATTTAGCATCTGTTACTGCATAATTTACCCTATCATGAATATCAAAAGTTGACATATTTGTATTTGTAACCCTATCTCTATGTACATCAGACTTATCTGCTAAAATTATAGCTGCAGATATTTCACTAACTGCTGTACCTGTTTTTTCATCATGATTTCCGATTGCCATCATTATTTGAACTCTTTCTTCTTCATTCATTCCTAAATCTTTTAATAATTGATATGCAAGTATTGCCCCTGAGTGTGCATGATCAACTCTATTTACACCATTACCTATATCGTGTAAGTATCCTGCTATCTTTGCTAATTCAACTGTTCTTTCAGAATATCCCAGTGCTTTTAATATTTCTCCAGCTCTATTTGAAACTATTGATATATGTCTATGACCATGTTCTGTATATCCTAGTTCTTTAATCTGTTTTTGTGCCCCATTTATGAGTGCATCAATTTCTTTATTTTGCCTTATATCATTTATATCTATCATTTTTTCCTCCTTTAGTCTTCTAGATTTTATATTAAAAAAATAAAAATATCAACTGTTTTAATCAAATATTTACTTTTATTTTTTACTTTTTACTTTTATTTTATTATCACAAATTATTTTATCACATAATTTTAAACAAAGTGAAATTACAAAATTCCACTTTGTTTTGAATAAAAATTTAATTTTGTACTTTAAGGACCAATATGCACAAATCATATTACATATTTTAATATATCTCCTTTCGTTAATTTAATTTTAATTTTCTTTTGGGAATTTTTAGGATAAAAAATCTTATTTAAATTAAAAAATATGTAATACATTATTTATATTACATACTCAAAACTGTTTTGTCAATTCATTTTCATCGCAATATATTTCATATTTCGACAATTACTTTACTATCTCTTATTAACACCTATAATTCCTCCTATAGCTCCAAATACAATACCAATCAAAATCATAGCTATACTATTTCCATTAACTTCAAAATTTGTATTTACTATACTTGATAATACATATATACAAAGCATATATATACTACCAATAACACTGCCATTTAATAGTCCATTTTTCTTGATTTTAAAATTCGAAATTGAACTTCCTAATAAAATACTTATACTAGTTATTACGATTATAACTGTTTGAATATATTTTTCTTCTAAACTTGTATATGTTAATAGTGTTGCAAAAATCAATAAACATATGACTGTAAAAACAAATGCCACTCCTACACCTTTAATCATATCTAAAAAACTATTAGATTTTTTTTCTTGTATAATTTTTTCCATACAACCTCCTATTTTTATTTTTGTCTTTTTTGTTTTTCTTTCTTCTTTTCTCTTTATAAATACTTATTACAGATTAAAAAGAAATAGAACAATTACAATTCTATTTCTTCTAAATTATTTAATATTTTAATTATTATATCTTCTCTATTACATTCAATTGCTAATTCTTTTTTTAGTGATGTTGCTATATCTTTTGTTTCTTCTGAAAATATTTCTTCATTTACATTTATTCCAATACCAATTATAATATAATTAATTTTTCCATTTTGACTGCTCATTTCTGTTAATATTCCACATATTTTTTTCCCATTTATTACTAAATCATTTGGCAATTTAATTTCTAACTTACAATCATATATCTCTTCTATACCTTTTTTTATCTTTTCCGCAATTTCTAATGTAAGACCATCTAATTTATTAATTTCACATTTTGGTTTTAATATTATTGTCATAGCTATATTTTTATTTTTACCACTATACCACCTTCTACCTTTTGTTCCTCTTCCTGCTAACTGTGATTCTGCTATTATAACTTTTCCATTTACATCTTCTGCTACTATTTTTTTTGCATAAGTATTAGTAGAATCTATTTCTTTAAAATATTCTATCTCTTTACCAATATATTTCTTTGCATTCTTTCTTATCTTTTCTATATTCATTTTTTCACCTTAATATTCATAATCTATAGCTTGTCTTGCAATTTTTATTTCCTTACATAATTTCCCCACTTCTTTATGTTTAGGATGATTTTGATATTTTTCTAAATCTTCATATGTTTGGAATTCAGAAATTAATATTGCTGTATATTCATTTTCTTTTTTTTCATTTATTCCTGTTTCTATACTTTCAATTTCTGGTATTACATTTTTTAATTCTTCTAATTTTTCTAAAAATATCTTTACTTTTTCTTCTTCGTTTTCTTTAAATTTCCACATTACAACATGTTTTACCATACACTCACCTCATTTAATTTTTTCCGCTTTCTAACTTATTATATACATACTATTTTTGTTATTTTACTTGTTTTTTTATTTTTCCTCTTTTTTAAACATAACTTGTTGTCATTATTGAAATATTAATTAAAAACACTACGCAAAAAGATTACTGATGTACACTCAAGAAAATAACTATTTATTTAACCATTATTCTTTTACATTTTATTTATTATATTCTTCTAAATATTTCTGATGATTAATCAACATTAATTCATCACTTACTCTCATTTCATATATTCCTAAGTAGTATACTTCTCCTGCTATTCCTTGTTGATTATATACAGGGTCTAACCTTGTATTTGACCATTTAACTAACTGTTCTCCTGAAATATTACCTCTAATATCTGCTTGCCTATTTAATTCCCCATTAACATATTGTTTAACTTTTCCTTCGTTTTTATCATAAATCAAACCAATAGTAATAGGCTCATTATATAACTCTCTTGGTGATGGCGAATTTGCTTTATCTCTATATGGCGTTCCTGCTAACAACCCCGAGGGGTGTGAATACATCGAAAACCATCTTTCATAATACATTGCATTAGTATAAAAAAGTATATGTTCTATATTAGAATTAACTCCTTGCAAGGACATTATTTCTATATCCGAATTATATGTTAAAATATTATTTATCTTGAAAACATATTCAATTGTAAAGCTATTATCGTAATTTAAATTAAATGGCTCTGTAGATATATAGCCTGCTCTTCCTAGTGAGCCTTGTTGAATAAAACACTCTTTTTCTTCATCATACGATACTCCTGTACCTAGATTCATTACAGTTGAACCACTTTTCCATATTCCATCTTCTGGAGGATTTGCTCCACTAAAACTTAATATCTCATTTTCAATTAATTCAAATATTTCTGCACTTTCATAATACTCTATATCTAATCTTTTTAATACCTCTTCTTCTTCTTCTGTAGGAATCCCTATAAAAATTAGTTCACTACCATATATAGCTATTTTATCTTTGTATTCTTCATCAATATCTGGGACATAACTATCTATATTGTCTCCCCTAATTATCCTTTCTTCACTAATTTCTACTTCATTTATAATTTCATTAGCTACTGCAAGAGATGCTTTTTCTTTATATTCTGCAAAACTATTAGTTATCTGTGTTTGTCTTGCATTAGTTATTATTCCATTTTCTCCTAATAACAGTCCTATTGATACTGTTATTAAAATTAACAACACAATTATTGTTACTATTAGTGATACTATTGTAACTGCATTTTGATTTTTCATTAATCCTCATTCCTCGCTTAGTAATTTTTTTTCTTCCATATAAATAATAGGTTATATTTTCTATTTATATTCTTTTAATTATTATCATATTTTATACAAATATAATAATAATTTTATTTACATGCTTTATGTTTATTTTATTAGTCTAATTGTATAACATTATTAGATATATTCTCACAGAACATTTTGTCGTGCTCAACAAAAAGCAATGTCATTTCATTTGATTTAATTAATTTTTCTATTTGAACTCGAGACAAAACATCAATATAGTTCAATGGTTCATCCCAAATATATATATGCGCCGTTTGTGAAAGAGATTTTGCAATTAATATTTTTTTCTTCTCACCTTCACTATAAGTTTCAATAGGTCTTTCAAAAGTATCACGTGAAAAATTAAGTTTTTGTAAAATAGATCGAAATAAACTAACATTTAACTGTTCATTTTTTTCAAACTCTGATAATTTCCCGTTTAAAATTGATGTATCTTGAGAAATATATGATATAGTAAGCCCTTTAGCTTTAAAAAAATTCCCTGTATATTTTATATCTTCACCTAAAATCATTTTAATTAAACTTGTTTTACCACTCCCATTAGAGCCTTTAATATTTATTTTTTGTCCTTGCAAAATTTGAAAATTCAAATTATTTACTACTCTATAGCTATCATAATAAATAGTAATTTGTTCACCATGTAATAAAAGGTTTGAATGAAATTCAAGAGGAATAACTTTTAAATCTCTAACTGTTTCCATATTTTTCAGAAGTTTTTCCTTTTCTAAAATTTGTTTTCCAACACGCTTTTCAATAGATTTAGCACGCTTCATCATTTTAGCTGCTTGATGGCCAATATATCCTTTATCCATTACTTCGGGATTTACTTTTTTTGATTTTGTAGCTTCTATTTTATCAGACCACCTTGATTTTTCTTTTGCTGTTTCTAATAGTCTCTTAATCTCACTTTTGAATTTATCATTTTGTTTAACCTCAAAATTATCCTTCATTTGCTTATTTTCATTCCATGATGTAAAATTACCAGAAACAATTTCAATATTTGATTTATTAATTGACATTATATGATCAACCGAGTTATCTAAAAAATTTCTATCATGTGATACTAATATAAATCCTTGTTTCTTTTTAAGATAATTAGCCAATATTTTTCTTCCTTCTACATCTAAATGATTTGTAGGTTCATCTATAAGTAAAAAATTATTTTCTTTAATAAACATTGATGCAAGTAATACCTTTGTTTTTTCCCCTTCTGAAAGGGTATTAAATGGTCTAAATAATACTTCATGAGACATAGAAAGCAAAGATAACTCTTTATATATTTGCCAGTCATCACCTATAATCTCCATTACATCTCTTTCTTGCCTAAAAACTTCATAGGGAAAATATGAAAAATTTACTGTACTTGAAATATTACCACTAAATTCATAATTACCCATTAATAAATTTAATAATGTAGTTTTTCCCTTACCATTACGACCTATCAAACCTAATTTCCAAGAAGTATCAATGTTAAAATTTACATTTTCAAATATTTTTTCAAAATTTCCATCGTAAGAAAATGATAGATTTGAAACATTTATGTTTGGCAATATTAACCATCCTTTCAGTTTTTTAATTTTATTTATAACGATTATATAAATAATATTTACAAAACAATTATACCATTATTTTCTAGAAATTCAATAGAAATCATTCGTTTATTTATCGTTTCATAATCCACTCAACAAATTCATTTGAGTTATAAGCATTTTTCATTTCTTTACCTTTAATTTCTTATTTATATTATTTTAGAAATTTTTACTACTATTTAAAAACTTCTAAATTCTAATAAAATTTATGATTATTTTAGACATACAAAAAAATAGCTTCTTCCAATTTCTTGAAAGTCGCTATTTTACTTAGCTGGGCTGGTGAGATTCGAACACACGAATGCCAGAGTCAAAGTCTATCCTAAGCTTTTCTTTTTACTGTTTTTTGATAATTATTATCACCTTTTAAAACTGCTATTTTTAGCCACTTACAAGCATTTTTTTATAATTTATTTGATATAATAATATTTCCCAGTTTTCGAATTTTTTTACGATTTTGTTAGACATCTGTTAGACCTAAATATTATTAAATTAATAACAGTAGTCTATCTCATGATAGAATATATTTATTACTAAAAAAACTTTTAAAAATTATTGCATTTTTTAAATATCCATTGTATAATGCAAACACAAGTTCGCAATATGCTTATTGGCTTTTCAAATATTTTATTAGGAGGTTTTACTATGAATGAAAATATTAGCCTTACTTTATTTGATGAAAATAAAATAAGAAAACAAAAGATAAATGATGAATGGTTTTATTCAATTGTTGACATTATTGAAATATTAACTGAAAGTACAGATCCAAATCTATATTGGAGAGTCCTGAAAAAAAGGCTACTTGAAGATGGAAGTCAGTCCGTTACAAATTGTAACGAACTTAAATTACCCTCAAAAAAAGATGGTAAAAAATATAAAACTGACTGCGCAAACAGAGAAACTATTTTTAGACTTATTCAGTCTGTTCCTTCACCTAATGCTGAACCTTTTAAACTATGGTTTGCTCGACTTGCTGAAGAAAGAATTGAAGAAATTATAGATCCATCACTTGCTATTGAAAGAGCTAGAAATACTTATTTAAAAAAAGGCTATTCAGAAGAATGGACAAATGCAAGATTAAAATCAATCCCTGCTAGAAATACATTAACTGATGAGTGGAAAAATAGAGGTGCTACTACTAAAGATTATGGTGTATTAACTGATGAAATTAGTAAAGGTACTTTTGGTATCACAACAAAAGAACACAAACAAATTAAAGGCTTAGATAAACAAAATTTAAGAAATAATATGACTTCTCTTGAATTAACACTTATGACACTTGCTGAACTTACAACTACTGAAATACATAAAACAAACGATTCACATGGTCTTAATGAATTAAAAGTAGATGCAAAAGATGGTGGTGAAATTGCTTCTATTACAAGAAAAAATATTGAATCCAAAATTGGTAGAAAAATTGTTTCACCAAATAATGCACTTAATATAAAGAAAGAAAATAAGCTAGATTCAGGCAAATAAATATAAAAACTTTTTAAAATATAAAGCATATCGATAATAATAGAAATGAATTTTGCTATGCAAGAGAATCAATAACAGTTTTAGGATATTCAAAATTGGGAAATTTTAAAAATGTATTACTTAAAGCTAAAGACTCTTACAACTCCAGTAATGTCAATACATTTGAACACTCTGCTGACATCGGGATAGTGTTCAAAGTAGGAAATAATGCTGATATAAAAATTTAAGATATCAAACTTACTAGAAATAGAATTCTATGAACTGTCGACAAATTGTCGACAGTTCAAAATCAAAACAAAATAACTATTCTTTGCAGAGGTGACTTATGAAAGAACAAAAAAATGCACATTTAAAGATAAATAAAACAGAATATAATGAAGAAACTATAAAAGCTATGGATGAAGCTAAAGAAATGGCAAAAAATTCAAAAAACTATAAAAGTTTTAATAATATAGAAGATTTAATAAAAGACTTAAATAATTAGTTTTTGATTAAATTATTAATATAATAAATACAAATTCTAACAGGTAGATTTTTCTATCTGTTTTTTGTTGTATAGAAATGAGGTTTAATTGATTAAAAATAATTTAAAAGGTCTATGAATACCTAATTAAAATCCTTACAAATGATAATTTGAGTGATAAAGAAAAATATATCTTTTCTATTATCTTATTTTTTAGTAAAAATAATGGTTTTTGTTCCATCTCAAATAAATTTATTGCAAATATTATAAATCTATCTAATACAAGAGTATCAAAACTAATTAGTAGTTTATAAAATACAAAATATTTAAAAGTTATTATAAATTTCAAGTAAAAAGTAGTTCCTACTCATTTTATTGTAGCATTTATATCAGCTAGTTATTAATTACATTATTTTAGACATTTTGTTAGACATACAAAAAATAGCTTCTTCCAATTTCTTGAAAGTCGCTATTTTACTTGGCTGGGCTGGTGAGATTCGAACACACGAATGCCAGAGTCAAAGTCTGGTGCCTTACCGCTTGGCTACAGCCCAATATAATTTAAATGGGGTGGAAGATGGGGATCGAACCCACGATCTCCAGTGCCACAAACTGGCGTGATAACCACTTCACTACATCCACCATTTATTAAATTATTTAATAAACACTCTAATATTTTACATTATATTCATACTACTTGTCAACCTTTTTAGATAAAAAAATCATAATTTTATCTAAATCTAATATAATTAAATATCTAATATTATAAGGAGCTAATATTGTGAAATTTAATTTATATGTTATCAATTTTAAAAAAAATATCATACCTTTTATTTTTATATTATTTACACTCTCCTTACTTATATTCTCAAACTCTAATATTCCTGCAATATCCAAAGCTCTAAATTTATGGTTTTTCTCAGTAGTTCCTGCACTTTTTCCTTTTTTTGTTGCAACCGAATTATTAGTGCATACAAATATAGTTAACTCACTTGGAATCTATTTAAATAAATTCATGAAACCTCTTTTTAATATTAATGGTAATGGAAGTTTTGCTTTTTTAATGGGGATAATTAGTGGATACCCTATTGGTGCTAAAATAGCTTGTGAATTTAGAAAACAAAATTTATGTTCAAAAGAAGAATGTGAAAGATTACTTAGTTTTACCAATAATTCTGGGCCTTTATTTATTATTGGTACTGTTGGAATAACTATGTTTAACAATACTTCTATTGGATTATTACTTTTTATTACACACTTACTAGCCTCTATTACAGTAGGATTCTTATTTAAGTACTGGAAAAGAAATATTGTTTCTACAAATCATATAAAAAATACTGTGTCTAATTCTAATATTAATTGTTCTTTTAGTAATTTAGGAGAAATACTATCTGAGAGTATTATTAAAAGTATTCATACAATAGTATTAATTGGTGGATTTATTGTTATTTTTTCTATTATAATAAATATTTTAAATGTAAGTGGAATTTTTACTAATTTGCAAACATTACTTACTCCTATTTTTACTAGTTTAAATATAAATTCGGAATTTATTTTGGGCATTTTAACTGGTTTTTTAGAAATAACTAATGGTATAAATTTAATTAGTAGTGTTAATAATAAAATTTTCACACATAATATAGTTATAGCTTCTTTTTTACTTGGTATTGGTGGTATTTGCATTTTTTTACAAGTTCTTAGTATTATATCCAAATCTGATTTATCACCTAAACCTTATATTTATGGAAAGATTTTACATGCTATCTTTTCTAGCATTTATACATATATTTTTATCCTTATACTTCCTTTTCTAAATTTCAATTTATAGAATTTAAAAATAAAACTAAAAATATTATAAAAAAATATTTTTAGTTTTATTTTCGTTTTTCTTTAAATCTTCTTATCTAATATATCTTTAATAATATTAGCAGTTTCTTTTGGTGAATATTTTCCTGGTAAACCCATTGCTCTTAAATATTTAATATTCTTTTCTTCTAATTTTTTTTGTTCTACTCCACCTGGTAATGATGCTAATTCAATAAATAAAGTTCTTTTTTTCATTTGTTCAATATCCTCTTCTTTTATAATATTACTTGGAATTGTATTAATAATTATATCATATTCATTAATTATTCTTTCAATATTTTCTAATTTCTTATATTTATATCCATATAATTTGCACCAATTTAATTCTTCTAAATTTCTACTAATACACATTATATCTTTGGCTAATTGTTTTATTTTAAATAACAACATCTTCCCTATTCTTCCACAACCTAATACTAATACTTTTTGACTTTGTAAATTAATTTCTGTATTTTCAATTATTAAACTTATTGTACCTTCTACTGTCGCTATACTATTTAGACTTAAATATTCTTCTTCTTTTAATATATCTATAATTCTATTTTTTTTATTTAAATTTTCATTATTTATATTACCTAATATTATTATTTTATCTTTTACATTTTCTAAACAATTTATCATATCTTCCAAATAAATAACTTTATTGCTATATGGTGTATATATTGTTTTATTATCTTTAGAAATAGGAATTGGTGTTATTATTACATTAGAATCTTTAATTACTTCTGCTACACTTTCTCTTTTTATTATATTTCTAAATTCATCTTCATTATCTGTTTTATCGAATCCAATTATATTCACCTTATTGCCTTGGTTCTCATATATTTTCATTAACTCTAAATTCCTTTTATCTCCTCCTATAATTCCAATTGAAAAACACATAAAATCACTCCTTCACTTATATTTACATATATAAATATATTTATATGAATTTGTTTTTATGTGTTTATAACATTATCTTTAACTTTTTGTTTTATTTTTCTTTCTATTTTACTATTTTTTTATTTTTTCTTACTCTGTATATTCTCTGTGATAATCATCTAGATCTACTTCTTTATTTTTTCTTTCTTTTTCTTCATTTTGTTTAAGTAAATTTATATCATTATAGCTTAAATTTCTTGTTATTTCACTCATTTGTTCTAAATGTTCTTTAGCTATAATTTCTCTCTCACTTAACTTTTGCTTTTTCTCTTCATCTTGATCATTTTCCAAATTAAACGGCATTGATATTTTTGCTATAATTGGTATAAATATATCATCTTTCTTTACTTTTGATACAATTTTCTTAGCATCTATATCTATTGCTGTATTTATATATTTTATAGCTGTTTCTTTATCATTTTTTAATAGAGATATTTTTGATAATTCATAATATGCATCTGCTGCTAATTCATCTTCTTCTAATGATTCTAAGAAGTTTTTTTCTGCCTCATCTATTTCTTTATATATTAACGCTATTTCTGCTAATGAATATTTTGTCATAAATGATAATGCATTTATTTGTGCTGCCATTTCATAACATTCTTTTGCATTTTGAAAATCATTAAGCATTGTATACGCAATACCTAAGTTATATTGTATTTCATAACTCAGTGGATTATATCTAAGTGCACTTTGATATATATTTACAGCTTCTTTATACATTTGTTTTTCTAGTAATATTTCTCCTAAAAGCTCTGTTGCTTTTAGGGTTTCAGGTTTTATATTAAGTAAATTAAATAACATCTCTGAAGCCTCATCTTTTTTATCTAATTGTTTTAATAGTTCCGCAACCTTGTAATATGAATCATAGTCTTGCTTATTAATATCTATTGCTATAACATATTCATCAATTGCTTTCCTCATTCCACCTTCTTGCTCATATATTTCTGCAAGCATTCTATGTGCTTTGTAATTATTAGTTTCTTTTTCTATCATATTTTGTAATATTTGTTTTGCCATTTTGTTATTTCCTATAGCTAAATAAAACTTAACTAAATTAAATTTTATAACTTCAGATAATATCAAGTTTTTTCTTTCTAGAACTAAAACCAATATTGGTATAATCATTGCTAAAATGTATTTTATTATTATAACTAGTATATTTAATTCTAATGCAAATATAGCTTGTATAAAGTTAATTGCTATTCCTATTGCTTCTAGTATTAATATTGCAATATATGAATTATCATTATTTCTTATCATTCTAAAAAATATATAGACAAATAGTGCTAGTGAAATAACCATAAAAAATAATTGTTCTATCATCTTCTAAATCTCCTTTTTTATATTTTACTTCATTTTTTATCTTTTGTATATATTATCCATATAATTCTTTATAAATATCGTATGCATTTAGTACTTTTCTTACATAGTAATTTGTTTCTTCATATGGTATATTTTCTATATCAGATCCATCACTTGCAATAATTCCTTTTTCTATCCAATTATTTACAGTTCCCATTCCAGCATTATATGCTGCTAATGCTAATTCGACATTATCATAGATATTTATTAGATTTGCCAAATATGCTGCTCCAATATCTATGTTTTTATTTGGTACTACTAATTCGTCTAATATATTTTGCTCATCTAATTCTATATTGTTTTTTACAGCTACATCTTTTGCTGTATCTTCTAATATTTGCATAAGTCCTATTGCACTTTTATTTGATGATGCTTGTTCATTAAAATTACTTTCTACTTTTATTACTGAGAAAATTAAATTTTGATCTATTTCGTATTTATCTGATATTTCACTTATTATTTCTTCGTATTGTTTTGGATATATTATTTTATATATTTGATTTTTGAAAACTAATAGAAAAACAAACATCATAATTAGTACTAATACTATTATAAGTTTTTTCTTGTTCTTCACCTTTTTCCTCCTCTGTGGTTTTAATTTTATTTACATTCATACCAATTATTTGCTTCTGATATTTCAGCTATTAAAGGTACTTTTAATTTTATTGCAGATTCCATATTATCTTTTATTATTTTCTCTACAATACTTACTTCCTCTTTTTCTACTTCAAGTAGCATTTCATCATGTACTTGTAAGATTATTTTTGACTCCATATTTTTTTCTTTAAGCTCTTTATATACTTTAATCATTGCAATCTTCATTATGTCTGCTGCAGTTCCTTGTATTGGAGTATTCATTGCAGCTCTAGACCCAAATTGTCTTACCATATAATTGTTTGATTTCAATTCTGGTATATATCTTCTTCTATTAAATAATGTTTCTACATAACCTTCTTCTGTAGCTTTTTTTGTTATATCTTCCATAAAGTTTTTTATACCTTGATATTCTTCTAAATATTCTTCTATATATTGTTTTGCTACTTTTCTTCCTATTCCTAATTGCTCACTAAGACCAAAGTCACTAATTCCATAAACTATTCCAAAATTAACCGCTTTAGCATTACTTCTTTGTTCTTTTGTTACTTCTTCTAGCGGTGTTTTAAACACTTTAGAAGCTGCTTGTTTATGTATATCTTCATCATTATTAAATGCATTTATCATATGTATATCGCTTGATACATCTGCTAATACTCTTAACTCAATTTGAGAATAATCGGCATCTAGATATATTCTATTTTCTTCTGGCTTAAATACTTTTCTTAATCTTTTTCCAAGTTCAAATCTTGTTGGTATGTTTTGTAAGTTTGGTTCTGTTGAACTAATTCTTCCTGTTGCTGTTATTGTTTGGTGAAAGAAAGAGTGTATTCTTTTTGTTTTTTTGTTTATATGCGGTTTTAATCCTTCTACATATGTTGAATTTAGTTTCATAAGTTGTCTATATTCTAATATTTTCTCTATAATTGGATCTTGCTTTTTTAATTTTTCTAACACATCTACATCTGTTGAATAGCCACTTTTAGTTTTTTTAACAACTGGTAATTTCATTTTTTCAAATAGAATTTCACCTAATTGTTTTGGCGAATTTATATTAAATTCTTCTTCTGCTAACTCATGAATTTCTTTTGTTAATATTTCTAATTTCCCAGATAATTCTTTTCCAAATTCATCTAACTCTTCTGAATCTACATATATACCATTCCACTGCATTTCTGATAATACTTCTATTGTAGGCATATCTATTTCAAAAAATAGGTTGGTTGCATTTATTTCTTCTAATTTTTTTAACATTATATCTTTTAATTCAGATATACTAGATACATAAACTGCTAATTTATTTCTTTCTATATCATCAATTTCTTCCACTTGTGTTTCTATCTGTTCAAATAAATTTATTTGTTTTTGTTCTTTTTCTTCTTTAACATCTATATATTCTTCAATACTTCTATTTAAATATATTTCCATTAATCTTTCAATTTTATAGTTGTTATCTGTTGGATTTAATATATATGCTGCAATTTCACTATCAAAATATATTCCTTTTAGAGTTATTCCAATTTGTTTTAATAAAATATATTTTTTATTTAATCCTATACTTACTTTTTTTATTTCATCACTTTCAAATATTTCTTTTAATTGTTTTAAATCTTTTTCTTCATTCACTATTTTCAAATGATAATTTTCAGATTTTTCTTTATTATATATATTTATTGATGTTATTTTTTCTTTTAAAATTTTGTTTTCATTTTCTTCTACATATATTTCTGTTTCATTTAATTTTTCTGTCCCTATATAGAATATTAACTCTTTTTGCTTCTCAATAATTTCTACAATTTCTGGAATATTTTTATCAACTAATTTATATATTTCTTCTTTCTCTATTTTTTCATTATTAATATTATTAGATTTTAATTCAAATCTTTCTATAAATCTTTTAAAATTTAATTCTTTAAAAATTGCTAATACTTTTTCATTATCCCAATTGTTTGATTTACACTCTTCGATTTCCACATTTACTGGTGCTTCTAAACTAATTGTTCCTAATGTTTTTGATAATATTGCTAGTTCCTTGTTTTCAACTATTTTCTCTTTCTGTTTTCCTTTCAAGTCATCTTCATTATTTTCTATTTTTTCATATAACTCTTCTATTGAATTATATTTTTGTATTAATGATATTGCTGTTTTTTCTCCAATTCCTGGTACTCCCGGAATATTATCTGAAGAATCACCTTGTAATCCTTTTACATCTATTAACTGTGTTGGTGTTAATCCATATTCTTCCTTAATTTTATCTTTATTATATATTTCTGTTTCTGTTTTTCCTGCTTTTGTTCTAGGTATTCGTATTGATACTTTATCTGTTAATAACTGAAAATTATCTCTATCTCCTGATAATATTACAACATCTAATCCTTGTTTTTCACCTATTACAGAATATGTTCCAATTATATCATCTGCTTCAAAACCTTCTATTTCCACTATTTTAATATTCATCGCATTTAATATTTCTTTAATTATTGGCATTTGCTCTGCTAATTCTTGTGGCATTCCTTTTCTTGTTGCTTTATACCCATCATACATTTTGTGTCTATGTGTTGGTGCTCTTAAATCAAAAGTCACTATTAAATTATCAGGTGTTTCTTCATCTAATAGTTTAAATAGAATTGATAAAAAACCATATACTGCATTTGTATATTTCCCATCTTTTGTCATAAGCATTTTACTTCCCATAATCCCATAAAATGCTCTATTCATTATACTATTTCCATCTATTAATACTAATTTACCCATCGTAAACTCCTTATTTTTTTATATTTTTATACTAATCTACTATATCATATCTAGTTATTTTTTTCTACAAAAACAAAGCAATATCTATATTTTTTTCAGGTTTTGACACATATTAGTTTTGGTGTTATAATACAGTCAAAAGTTATTTAATCTATTTGCAATATTGGAGGGATAATTATGTCTGCAAATACTACAATAGAAACTCTAGATATACACTTTAATAAGTTGTTATCTGATAGTCAAAACCTGGAAAGATGTATAACAGAAATAGAGAAAATGTATGATGATGAAAACATATCAAGAGAGGCTTTACAAAAATTTAATCGGAAACTATTTTTCAAGTTAAACATTGTTAATTCTAGTATTTTAACTATTTGTACAATTCTTGATACATTAAAATTAGACCCTAATTCTTCGTATTATCTAGATATCAAAGATTATTTAGATGATGTATATGATGATAAACTATATATTATTGATAATTATTTTGACTACCTAAGTATATATACTTACAAGAATAACTTCAATTCAGTTTTTCAAAATTTCGCTTCTATGTATTGTGATATATTATCTGAGTTCTTTGATGATGAAGCTGAATATGATGAGTATGAACTTGATTTCGAGAATGAAGATGATGATTTTGATGTAATTGATAATTCATAAGAACTATACAAGACTAGCTATTAAATTTTAGCTAGTCTTCATATTTACATAATATTGACTTTTCTCCTATTAAGTGGTATACTCTAAAGGTAAAAATTTATCGTAACTTTATATTTGGAGGGATTTTTATGTCTATTCTTCACACAGATGTATCTGAATTTTTCAACGATTCTTATGAAACTATTGAACAAGTATTTTCTTCTTTAGATGGTTATAATTTGAATTTTGAATTTTTTAGAAAAAATTTACATTTATTCATCCCCATAAATCGGATTACTGTTGAACTAAACAAAATTAATTCAATTTTATCTTATGGGCTGACAGATATGAATACTGACAATTTTGTGGATATTTCTAGTTATGTTGAAAAAAACCTTACTGGAGATAATTATGAAGAAGGAAAATTTAGAGATATAGATGTTAAATTAATGGATTTATCATCTATGTGTAAACTTCATGGTTATGCACATTCTTTTGATTCTTCTTATGAAACATATTTTATGTTAGTATTAAAATATGTTGCTCATATTGATGATCTTAACTGTATGCATGATTATCCAGATATAAATTTTTCATAAACTTCATATTTACAAAGTTACAAAAGGAGCTAACAAATTAGTTAGCTCTTTTCATTTTTTCTTCTAAATCCTTTATATCTTCTAGTTCTAAGTCATAATCATTACAAATTCCAAAACCATACTTTGCCCATATAAATTTCAAATTGTTATTTCTTGCAGCTACTTGATCTTTTATTGTGTCCCCAACATATATTGCTTCTTTTATATTATTTCGTTTCATTATATCTGAAATATTTTCCGTTTTACTTTTTCCTGTATTTCCTGAACATTCAAAATCTATAAAGTATTTTTCTAGTTTATAGTATTCTAAAAATATTTCTATATATCCACTTTGGCAATTACTTACTATATATAACTCATAGCTATCATATAAGTCTTTTATCACCTTTATTGTATTTTGATATATATTTGCTCCATTTTCTTTTAAATAATCATTTTCACTTCTTAAACATTTTGAAATAAATTCTTTTCCTTTTTTATAATCATTTTGAAATAGTAATTCTATAATTTCTTCTTCTGTAAGTCCCATTATACTTTTAATTTTTTCTTCAGTTATATGTATATCATATTCTTCTGCTATTTTTTTCCAGACTATTTCTACTTGTTTTGAGCTATCCCATAAAGTTCCATCTAAATCAAATATTATTACTTCTTTCATAAATACCTCCACTTTATTTAGTTATTATATCTCATTGATATTTTTTTGTAAATACATATACATTCGCATTATGTTTACTGTTCCATTTTTATATGGTATAATGTATACATAGGATATTTTTGTTTGTGAAATGATTTGGAGGACATTATGAAGAAATTAATAACAAAACTATTATTAGCATTTACACTTATTGCATCTACAACTTTATCTGCATCTGCCTCAGATGGCTTTATTTACCAAAATGATTCAGATATCAATACTGCTGTAAGTATGTATGTTGGTGAAGACTATCTAAGTGGGAGCATTTATGTTCCTACAGGTGTAACAACACCATTTAATATTTCTCGCTTAAGAAATATATACCGAGAAACATTTGATGTTACACATGATGATTTTTCTGCACTAATTATACTTTATGCAGATGATAACGTAGTAAACATCACTTATCAATCTAAAGACTTTCTCTATAGAGGATTTGACTCATTTAAATATGATGAATCTGCCTATTATACTTTCAAGTATATGGCTTGGGTAGAATAAAGGTAAAGAAAAAGAACAAAAAGGAAAAAAAGGAAAAGATTATCCATTTCACAAATAAAGCTCTCAAATTTGAGAGCTTTATCCTTTTATTTATTAATTATACTATTTTACTTTTTTAAATATCTATCTTCTTCTGAAAATATACATCCACAATATTTTTGCATGTACATTCCTTTTTCTCTTGCTTTATTTTGCCCTTCTCTAAATCCTGATTTAAAATCTCTAACTAAAAATTCTATTCCATATTTAATTCCTAATTCATTTCCAATTTCTATTATTTTATCCGAACTTTGATATGGACTAACTAATAAAGTAGTTGAAAAAGTATCATATCCATTTTCTTTAGCATACTTTACTGTTTGTTCTAATCGTACTTTATAACAATAATTGCTACATCTATTATCTAAATCATTTATTACATTTTTACAAAATTCTCTTAAGCCATATTCTTCTTTGAAAATTGCTTCTAAGTTCTTTTCTTCAACATATTTTTCTAATGTTTCTTTTCTAGATTTATATTCCATATATGGATGTATATTTGGATTATACCAATATATTGTTGGCGTAACCCCCTCTTTTTCTAATAAATCTAAACAATATACACTGCAAGGTGCACAACATGTATGTAATAGTAATTTCATATATTATTCCTTCCACTATTTTTTTATTTTCCATTTATATTAATACTTAATTATTTTCTTCATAACCTAAATGCTTATATGCTGGTGGCAATGGTTGTCTTCCTCTTAATGTTCTTGCAATAAAACCTATTTGTATTAAATATGGTTCATATACATCTTCTATTGTATCTACTTCTTCTCCAACTGTTGCAGCAAGTGCATCAATTCCTACTGGTCTACCTGCATATTGAATTATCATTGTATCTAATATTTTTCTATCAATATCATCTAATCCTAATTCATCTATTTCTAACTTATTTAATGCATGTTTTGTAATTTTTAAATCAATTATTCCATCACCTACAACTGTTGCATAATCTCTAACTCTTTTTAATAATCTATTTGCTATCCTTGGTGTACCTCTTGAACGTCTTGCTATTTCTTCTGCTGCTTTTTCATCTATTTCAATTTCTAAAATAGAGCTTGATCTTATTATAATTTTCATTAAATCTTCTATAGAATATAGCTCTAATCTATGAACTATTCCAAATCTATCTCTAAGTGGAGTTGTAAGTGACCCCGCTTTAGTTGTTGCTCCTATTAAAGTAAACTTTGGTAAATCAAGCCTAATAGATCTTGCACTTGGACCTTTTCCTATTATTATATCTAATGTATAATCTTCTAAGGCTGGATACAAAATTTCTTCTACTGTTTTACTTAATCTATGTATTTCATCTATAAAAAGAACATCAAATTCTGATAAATTTGTTAATAGTGCTGCTAAATCTCCTGCTTTTTCAATTGCTGGTCCTGATGTTACTTTTATATTAGAGTTCATTTCATTTGAAATAATATTTGATAATGTTGTTTTTCCAAGTCCTGGAGGTCCATATAAAAGTACATGATCTAGTGCATCTCCTCTTTTTTTAGCTGCTTCTATATATATTTTCATATTTTCTTTTACTTTAGTTTGTCCTATATATTCTTCTAACATTTTTGGTCTTAAAGAGTTTTCCATTCTTTCTTCTACAGGACTTTCTAACCCTGGATTTATAATTCTATCTTCTTCCACTTGCCACTCCTTTTTGTTACCCTATAAATTCCTCTATAGTTTTCAACATTTTTTTGTTATTTTGTTCATAAGTTTTAGGTTTAAATGTTTCAATTCTTTTTATTGCGTTTTCTAATTCTTCAATTTCATTAATACCTATTATATATTCTTTGTTATTAAATACTTCTACAATTTCTAATTGATGATCATTTACATGTTCTTTATATTTATGCTTTCTTGGTACTGCTATTACTTTTTTTCCTTTTGTTATAGACCCAATAATTGATCCTACTCCACCATGAGTTATTATATATTCTGCCTCTACTATTAACTTTTCTAATTCAGTATTTGGCATAAAGTCAATCATTTTTAATCTACTTGTTTCTTTTTTTGTGTATCCTGATTGCACAATTACTTCACCTGTTACAATATTTTTTTCTATTAAATTTTCTATCTCATCTAATAATCGTATAAAACTATTATTTTGAGTTCCTAATAATACTAAAATCATTAATAAATCGAACCTCCATATACTGCTTTTGGATATAGTTTAAGCATTTCTTCCCATTGAACAATAAATAAGTCTGCAATAGGATATATTAACTTTCCTGTTGCTGATTTTTTATTTGTATTTGCAAATGTTTCTATATATATTATTTTACTTCTAAATATTTT
>CAYJKK010000006.1:0-98302 GCA_964370905.1 uncultured Clostridium sp.
AATTCAGAACTATTTAATGATAATGAAGAAATAAAAAAATACATTGTTTCAAGTTATGAAGATGATAATATTAAAAATTCTAAATTAGTAGAAAATTGTTTAGAAAATGTGTATAAAATAATGGAATTATATTCAGACTGGAAATACAAATATAATAAAGAAGCAAAATTGAATTTAGAAGCATTTATAGATGGATAAATAAAAAAAGAAAAAGAGAAGAAAGGTATATGAATATGCAAAAAATCAAGAATATAATTAAAAGATTTTTTAAACCAAATGGAATTATATATAGAGGAATAAAAAAAATATATACGCCCCTTAGTACAGTAAAATTTAAATTAACAAATTCAAAAGAAATAAAAAAACAAAATAAACATTTTGATGATCAAGTATGTAAAGCGGTAGAGATACTAAATGGATATAATAGTAAAGAATATGTAGTGTTTTTTAACCCAACATGGTTAGGTGTTGCTAATTCAACAAAAGGATTATTCGAAAATATTGTTCCACTTGAGCAAGTTTTTGGAAATAAAAATATAAAAAAAATAGCAGAAGCAGTTGTAAATAATAATATTAAAACAGCAATATTTAGCCAAATAGTAGATGGGTGGATAGATGTTATAAAAGAAATTAAAAAAATGAATAATGATATTAATATAAAAGTAATTTGGCACGGAAATTGTTATGAATATTTTTCAGACTATACATGGAATCTAAATAAAGAAGTAATGACCTTATATAAAGAAGGAAAAATAACAAGCTTTGGATTTGTAAGAAGTATTATGTATGAATTCTATAAAAAAGTAGGTTTTAAATCATATTATCTACAAAATAATGTTAATTTAAAGGATATTGAAATAATAGATAAAAAAAGTAGTAAATATTTGGAAAAGAAAAATCTTAATAAAATAAAAGTTGGAATATATAATGCAGATTCAAGAGAATTAAAAAATATATATACAGCATTATCAGCAATTAAATTATTAGGAAATGGAATTGCAGATGTAGTACCAATAAATAGTGGTGCAAAAGAATTTTGTTCAATTATTGAGCTAGAAACAGAAAGTATTGATGGATATATTCCAACAAAAGAATTGTTAGAAAGAATACAATATAATGATATAAATATTTATCCAACATTTACAGAAAATGCACCAATGTTTCCAATAGAAAGTTTTGATGTAGGAATTCCTTGTTTAGTAGGTAATAATAATGACTATTTTGTAGGAACAAAATTAGGTGGATTTGTTATATTAGAAAGAGAAGATGATCCAGTATATATTAAGCAAAGAATAGAATACTGTAATGAAAATAAAGAAGAAATTATGAATTTATATAAAGAGTGGAAAAAAGAATTTAATAAAAAATGTAAAAATTGGGTAAAAGAGTTTAGTAATAGTTAGGAGTTTAAGATGAAAAAAGTTAGTATAATAATCCCAGCATATAATGAAGAAGAAACTTTAAATTTACTTTACGATAGATTAATGCCAATCATAAGTAATATTAGTAATTATGAATTTGAAGTCCTATTTGTAAATGATGGTAGTAGAGATAAAACTATAGAAATTATAAAAGAATTAAGAATAAAAGATAAAAGAATTAATTTCGTAAACTTATCAAGAAATTTTGGAAAAGAAATAGCAATGATAGCGGGACTTGATTATGCAAAAGGTGATGGAGTTATATTTATGGATGCAGATTTGCAAGATCCACCAGAATTAATACCAGAACTAATTAAATATTGGGAAGAAGGATATGATGATGTATATGCAAGAAGAAAAAGCAGAAAAGGTGAATCATTTATAAAAAAAGCAACTTCAAAAGCATATTATAAAGTTCTTCAAAAAGTTACAAATGTAGAAATACAAGAAGATACAGGAGACTTTAGGTTATTAGATAGAAGATGTGTAAATGCACTTAAAAAAATGAGAGAAACAATGAGAAATACTAAAAGTATGTTTAGTTGGATTGGATATAAGAAAAAAGAAGTACTATTTGATAGAGAACCTCGTATAGCAGGAAAAACAAAATGGAACTATATAAAGTTGATAGATTTAGCAGTAGATGGAATAACATCATTTACAACTTCACCACTTAGGTTAGCTACTTTTATCTCAATACCAACATTTGTAATACTTGCAATTTATGCTTTATATGTAATTGCTAAATGTATAATGGTATGGGAATTTATTCATGCATATCAAGCGTTAATACTATTAATCCTATTTTTCTCAGGAATCCAAATACTATTATTTGGAATTATAGGAGAGTATTTAGGAAGAATATTTAAAGAAACAAAAAGAAGACCACTATATTTAATTGATGAATATAATGAAGAAAAAGAAATGAATTAGGAGATTGTATATGTCAAAGCTAAGTATAATAATTCCAGTATATAATACAGAAAAATATATAAATAAATGCTTAGAAAGTTTAGCTAAACAAAAGATGAAAGACTTTGAAGTAATTATTGTAAATGATGGATCAACAGATAATTCGGAAAAAGTTATTAAAGAATATATAAATAGTAATAAAGAAAAATTTATATATGAAATTAAGTATCTAAAAAAAGAAAATGGTGGATTATCAAGTGCACGAAATTTTGCACTTCCACATGTAACTGGAAAATACATAATGTTTTTCGATTCAGATGATTATTTAGATGAAAGCCTATTTTTAAATTTAGAAAAGCAAATAGATGAAAATATAGAGTTGATAAAATTTAAGTTAACAACAGTAAAAGAAAATGAAGAAATAATAGAAATATTAGATGGACCAGTTTTTGATAAAGTAACAGGTGAAGAAGCATATGAAAAATTATGTATAGATGATAAATTCTTAGATGTTGCATGTATTTATTTATATAATACTAAATTCTTTATAGAAAATAATTTTAAATATAGAGATAAATCGTATCACGAAGATTTTGGACTAACTTCATTAGTTATATTAAAGGCAAAATCAGTTGTATCTACTGAAGAAGCGGGATACTATTATTTACAAAGAGAAAATAGTATAACAAAAAACTTAGATTATGAAAAAACAGTAAAAAAGGCAAAAGATGTGTTAGAGCATTATGACCATATGTTAAAAACTATAGAATGTTATGAAATATCTGAAAAAAGTAAAATGCATATTAAAAGATATTATGCAAATACAGCTCTTTTAAAATTAGAACCTTTAAAAGGTAAAGATATGAAAGAATATGTTAAGGAATTAAGAAAAAGAAAACTATATAAAGATATTAAAGCAGATAGTTTGAAACAATTTATAAAAAAACAACTAATAAAAATAAGCCCAAAACTATATTTGAAAATGAGGTAGAAAATGGTTAAAGTAAGTATAATAGTACCAGTATATAATGTTGAAAAGTACATAGAAAAATGTTTAGAAACACTATTTAATCAAACATTAAAAGATATAGAAATAATAATAGTAGATGATGGCTCAAACGATAATTCAATGGATATTGTAAAAAAATTTTTGAGTAGAGAAGAAATTAAAATTATAATAGAAAATAATAACATAAAAGTAATAACATTAAAAAAAGAAAATGGAGGATTATCAGATGCAAGAAATTTTGGTATTCCACATGCTACTGGGAAATATATAGCTTTTTTAGATTCAGATGATTATATAGAAAAAACTATGTATGAAGAAATGTACGTATTAGCTGAAAAAGAAAATAGCGATTTGGTTGAATGTGATTTTTATTGGGAATATCAAAATGAAAAAACAGGAAAAATAAAACTTAAAGAAGATAAAAGAATTGAATATAAAACAAAAGAAGAAGCTTTAGAAAGAATAAGAGTAGTTGCTTGGAATAAATTGATAAGAAAAGAAATTCTAGATAGAGAAAAAATCATATTTCCAAAAGGATTAAGATATGAAGATATAGAATTCACATATAAGTTATTACCTCACTTAGAAAAAATATCATATATAGAAAAACCTTTTATCCACTATATTCAAAGAATTGGTTCAATCTCAAATACTCAAAATGAAAGAACAAAAGAAGTTTTTGATGTTTTAAATAATGTAATAGAATATTACAAAGAAAAAAATATATTTGAAAAATATCATAAGCATTTAGAATATTTTTATGTAAGAATAGCATTTTGTAGTTCACTTTCAAGAATGAAAAAAATTCAGGATAAGAAAATAAAGGAAAAATGTCTAAAATTAACAATGGAAAATGTAAATAAAACCTTTCCTAGTTGGAAGAAAAATGAGATAATAAGAAAAGGAAAAGGTTTTAAGAATCTGTATTTAAAATCAATTAATAAGTTTACGTATAAAATATATTGTAGATTTAAGTAAAAAGAAAAAATAAAAGAATTAAATGGTGATAATATGAGTAAAGGTAAAAAAATAATAGAAGTAGAAGAATTTGGATTTTCAAAAAGAGAGCAAGCATACGATGTATTAGAAGCAGCATTAGATGCAAAAACAGAAAAACAAACACGTAAATTAGCTAAACAAGCATATGAAATTTCAGATAGATGTATAGAAGCTGCAATACTTGTAGCAGAGCTTAGTGGAACGTCAATAGAAAGAAATAAATTAGTTGATGAAGCAATAGAAAAAGAAAGAAAATATTTAGAAAAAGAAAAATACTTTGAAGAGGTAGGCGCATTTTATAGTATATGGGAAACAAGACCATATATGAGATCTTTATATAGAAAAGTACAATTTTTATTTGAAGATAAAAAATATAATTTAGCAATAGAAAAATGTAATGAAATATTAAAATTAAATGAAGGCGATAATATGGGTGTAAGATATGTACTTATGTTGATATATGGGATTTTAGAAAAAGAACAAGAATTACTTGATGTATATAATAACTATGAAGAAGAAAGTTTCCATACATTAATACCATTTTTAATGTTATATTATAAAAAAGAAGATGAAAAACAATTTGATAAATATTATAAAAAAATGAAAAAAGCAAATAAAGACTTTGAAGACTTTGTATTAAATGAAGTAGAACCTGATGAGATTATGGAAGGATATTATAGACACGGAGATATATCAGAAATATTTGTATTTATGAAAGAAAATATTCATTTTTTGGGAGAACTAGAAAAAGTTTTTGAATATATAATTGAAAAAAATATTTTAAAAGAAGAACAAGAAAAGATAGAAAAGATAAAGGTGAAAAGTAAAGCAACAACAAATAGAAAAACTACTAAAAATAAAAAATAGGGGTGTTAGAAATGGAAAAAGTATCCATAAACAAAATAAAAAAAATAGTGATTAGTTTAATTATATTTTTAGGCTTAATTATATTATCAAATAATGTATATGCATCAGATGATATAATTGTACTATTAGATCCAGGTCATGGTGCTACAGACGCTGGAGCAGTTAAAAACGGAGTTATTGAAGATCAAGTTAATTGGATTGTAGCAACAAAAGTAAAAGAAATATTTGATAATACAGATGGAATAACAGGTATACTATCAAGAGGGCAATATGAAAACCCAACATTAAGTGCTAGAGGAGATTATGCAAATGAAGTAGGTGCAGACTTAGTTATAAGTTTTCACTTTAATTCAAGTACAAGTTCTGTTTTAAGAGGTTCTGAAATGTATGTAACTGGGAATACAAAAGATTCTAGATATTATCAAAGCTCAAGTATATTAGCAAGAGAGATAACAACGCAGCTTTCAAGAATAGGGATAGCACCACATAGTATTATGCCAAAACTTAGATTAAGTCAAGATGGAGAAGTATATCAAGATGGGACAATAACAGACTATTATGGAATTATTCGTTACCCTATGTTTTATGGAATACCATCAGTATTAGTAGAACATTCATTTCTTTCAAACTATTATGATGCAGCAATGCTTAAAACAGGAAGTGGATATAATTATGATATGTTATATAAAATAGCAGAAGCAGATGCTAATGCAATAATAAAACATAAAGAACTATTTAGAGAAAATTATTATGGAGAAATAAATACAGATTTAAAGAAAATAAATATAAGTCAAAATGCAAGTGGAGCAGAATATATTTATGGGGAAATAGATGTAGCAGAATGGATAGAAAGAGTGGCAACAACTCCAAAGGGAACACCAACTATGACTTTAAAATCAATAGATGGAACATATTTATCAGAACTATATGTATCATATAGAGAGGGAATAACATATTATTTTGATAAATATATAAACTATTTAGATCCCAATAAAGATTACTATATAGAAGTTGAATTAGTTTCAAGCAAAAATAGTGCACCACTAAGTAGTAAAACACAAATAGCAAATATACGAAAACAAGGTACAGTAGGACAAGTAGGAGATAAGGATTTTGATATAAATGATAAGATAATATCTTTTAATTCTGTTAAATATGTAGGAACAATAAATACAGATTTAAAAACAATTAATATAAGTCAAAATAGTAATGGCGCAGAATATGTTTATGGGGAAATTGATATAGCAGAATGGGTAAATGGTAGTTGTAAGACTCCAAATGGATTACCAAAAATGACATTAAAATCACTAGACGAAACATATAGTAGTGAAGTATTTATAAAATATAAATCAGGAATAACATATTATTTTGATAAATATATTGATAATTTGGATCAATCAAAACAATATTATATAGAAGTTGAATTAACAGGAAAAGATAATAATGCAGCAGAAGAAAGAAAAGTACAAACAGCGAAAATAAGAAAAACAGGTGTGTTAGGGTTTGTTAATGAATCAGAGGTAAGTGTAAATAAAAATAAATTGACTTTTAAAACTAATGAATATATAGGAACTGTAAATACAGATTTAAGAACAATGAATCTAAGTGAAAATGCTAATGGTGCAGAATATATTTATGGTGAAATAGATATAGCTAAATGGGTAAGTGGTATATGTAATGTGCCAAATATAACTCCCAAAATGACACTAAAATCACTAGATGGAACATATAGCAGCGAAATATTTGTACTATATAGAACAGGAATTACATATTATTTTGATAAATATATAAATAATATAGACCAAACAAAACAATACTATATAGAAGTAGAGTTAGTAGATAAAAACAATCTAGCAAAAGAAGAACAAAAAGTACAAACAGCTAAAATAAGAAAAAATGGGATACTTGGGAATGTGAAAGAGCATGTATTAAGTGTAAGTAAAAATATATTTACATTTGAAAGCAATGAATATGAAGGAATTATAAAAACAGATTTAAAAATAATTAAGATAGGTGACAATGCAAGTGGAGCAGAATATATTTATGGAGAAATAGATATAAAAGAAATTGTAAATGGAAAAGAAATGGCTCCAAAAGGATTGCCAAAAATGACATTGAAATCGCTAGATGGAACATATAGTAGCGAAATATTTGTATTATATAGATCAGGAACAACATACTATTTTGATAAATTTATAGATAGTATTAATAAAGAAAAAGAATACTATATAGAAGTTGAATTAACTGGTAAAGATAATATAGCTGAGGAAAGTTATAAAATACAAAAAGCAAATATTAGACCTCAAAAAGAAACTATAGTTATAGATAACTATAAAATGCTATTTGATGAAGTAACAATATTTTTTGAATTAATTGAAAAAGTTAAAAGTATTTCACCTTTGAATGTAGAAGTTGAAGAAGATAATAAAAAAGAAATTAATGAAGAAAATAAAAATACAGAGAATCTTGAGAATAATATTGAAACTAATATAGAAGAAACAAATATAGTAAAGTAAAAACAATAGAAGGAGTATTGAAGTAATCAATACTTCTTTTAATATAGTACTTGAATATGAGTAATGAAAAATGTATAATAAATGTAAAAACAAATTATAAATAAAAATATAGGGAGTAGAAATATTGAATAAAATAAAAAGTAAAATTACAGTTGAAAATTTATTATGTCTTTTTGTAATATTAAATCCTGTGTTAGACATATTAAGCTTTTTGGTAAGAAATAATTTAGGAACAGCTATATCACCAGCAACAATATTAAGACCAATAATACCAGCTATTTTAATGATATATTTATTTTTTAAGAATGATAAAAAATTTAAAATTAAAACTATTTTAATTGGAATAGCATATATAGTCTATACAATAATACATTTAAATATTTTAAATTCAAATATTACAAATAGTAGCTTTGGAGGGATTTTTAATGAATTACAATACAATATAAATTATACATTTATGATATTAAACTTATTTTTATTTACATATACATTTAAGGAAGAAAAACAAATTAATAAATTAAAAAAAGCAGTAGTTATATCTGGAATAATATATATAGGAACAATTTATTTAGCTATAATAACTAGAACATCATCACATACATATATGCATGAAGGAATTGGATACAAAGGTTGGTTTGAATCTGGAAATAGTTTAAGTGCAATTTTAATATTTTTAGTATTTATATATTTATCATTTTTAAAAAATAAAAAGTACTTAAAAATTATTATTCCAATTATACTATTAATAGGTATATTTATGACTTTTTTAATAGGAACAAGAACAGGTTTACTTTCTTTTATTATAGCAATTATTACATATATAATAGTTCAGATTGTAATAGCTATAATTAAGAAAGTTAAAATAAATAAAAAAGTGGTATTAATATCATCAAGTATAATGTTAAGTATAATAATACTAATTGGAATAATCGGTTCATCAACATTTGAAAGAAGAGAATATATAGATAGTGAAGAGACTAAGAACTACTTAACAGGAGATTTAACAGATATTAAAAATCATATAGATAATGGTACACTTGATGATGGATTTATGAGCGAAGTGCAAAAACAAACAATTATAGATTTATATAATACAGCAAAAGAACTAGATATAGATAATACAGATCAAAGAATGCAACAATTAATATATAATGTACATTTAGTTGGAAATCAAGCAAATATAGCTTCCATAATTTTCGGAAATGGATATGTAGCAAACTATAGAGAACTAGTATTTGAAATGGAAATTCCAGCAATATTATTTAATTTTGGAATAATAGGATTTTTAATATATCTAGGACCATTTATAGGAATAACTTTTTATGGCATATATATTGGAATTAAAAATATAAAGAAAATTGATGAAGAATATTCAATTATATTTGCAGGAATTATTATGGCATATGGATTATCAATATTAACAGGATATGTATTTTTTAATATATCATCATCAACATTAATAATAATTTTAAGTGCATTATTTCTGTATAAAATAAGAAGTTTGAAATTAAATGAAGAGGAAGAGAAAACTATAAAAAATAAACGAGAAAATGAAAAAACTTTAGAAAATAATATGAAAGAAGAAAAGGAGAATAGGGTAATAGAAGAAATATTATCTTAAGTTAAAAATATGAAAAAAATATTATTTGGTATAACTGGATTAACACTAGGAGGAGCAGAAAGAGTACTTGTAGATATTGTAAATGAATTAAAAGGAAAATATGAGATAGAAATATTTACAATATATGCAGGAGGAGAATTAGAAAAACAGCTTCATAAAGATATAAAAATAAAATCTATGTATAATTTTTCATATAATAGTATGACTAAATTACAAAAAATATTAGTACCATTAAAAATACTATTGTTTAAAAAAAGTATATATAAAAAACAAATAGCAGGAGATTATGATGTAGAAGTTGCATTTTTAGAAGGAGCAATTACTAGGTTATTTACAGTGAAAAATAAAAAAGCTAATATAAAAGCTAAAAAAATAGTATGGGTTCATAATGATATTTCCAAAGTGTTTGGAACTGGTTTTAAATCTAGAATTAAGAAAATAGTTGACAAAAAAATATACGGTAAATATGATAAAATTGTTTTTGTAAGTAATGATAATTTAAATAAATTTAACCAAGTATATAAGGAAATACGAAATAAAGATTTAGAATTAGTAAAAAAAGATGTAGCATATAACTATGTTAATAGTAATGAAATAATAGAAAAATCAAAAGAAAAAGTAGAAATAGAATTTGATAAAGAATATATTAATTTCATAACAGTAGCTAGATTAGTTAATCAAAAAGGATATGATAGATTAATAAAAGCAGTTAAAGAAGTAAAAAATAGTAATATAGATACTAAATTTAGATTTTATGCAATAGGAGAAGGTCCAGAAAGAATTAATATAGAAAAACTAATTAAAGAAACTAATTTAGAAGATACATTTATTCTTTTAGGAGGAAAGACTAATCCATATCCATATGTTAAAAATGCAGATTATTTCTGTCTATTATCACATTTTGAAGGTTTTCCACTTGTATTAGAAGAAGCTAAAATACTAAATATGAATATATTAATTACAAATACAGCAGCAAGAGAAGTAATAGGAAAATATGCAAATGGAACAATTGTAGAAAATAGTAGTGAAGGAATAGTTAAAGGTTTAGATGATATTTTGAAAAATAGTAAAGAGAAGAAAAAAGAAAGAGAAAAACAAGAAGATAATAATAATCAAAAGCAACAAGAAAAAGCAACTAAATATGAAAATACATATATGATTAAAAAAATAGAAGAAATATTGGAAGGATAAGTGAAGATGAAAATATCTGTAATAACTCCAACATATAACAGAGAACAATTACTAAAAAAGTTATATAAAAGTTTAATAGAAAATAAAGATTATGACATTGAAATCGAATGGATAGTTAGTGATGACGGGTCAAACGACAATACTAAAGAATTAATTAATTCATTTATAGATGAAAATATGATAGAAATAAAATATTTTAATCAACAAAATCAAGGTAAAATGGCTGCAATTAATAATGTTATAAACTACTCATCAGGAGATTTAATAATAGAATGTGATTCTGATGACTATTTTACAGAAGATGCTTTTAAGATAATAAAAGAAGAATACGACTTGTTAAATGAAGAAGAAATATTAAATAGTTATGGTCTATGTTTCCTGAAATATGATCAAAATAATAAAAATATGGGTAATAATTTAAAAAAAAGAATAACAACAATGTTTGATCTATATTTTAAAGAAGGAGAAACAGGAGAAAAATTAATTGTATTTATAGCGGAAAAAAGGAAAAAATATAAATATATAGTAGAAAAAGGCGAAAGATTTTCAACAGAAGCTAGAATGTTTCATAAAATGGATAAAGAATATAAATTAATATGTATAAATAAAAAAGTTATGTTCTGTGAATATCAAAATGAAGGATATACAAAAAATATTAAAAAACAATTTTTAGAAAATCCTTTAGGATATTATAATTATTTTAAAGAAATGTTTGATATGGATATGAAAGGCATTAAATTTAATAAAAGGTTATATATAATTAAACATTATATTTTGTTTTCAGTTTTAATTAGAGATAGCATAACTAGTAATAATGATAAAAAAGATAAGCTGTATAAAGAAATAAAAGAAAACAAACTAAGAAATGTTAACGGATTTAGAAATAAATTTATATATTTACTTTTAGTAATACCAGGAATAATTAAAAGTAAAAAATATTCTAAATAAAAATAAACTACATGAAGAAAAATTAAAAATTAAAGACGAAAGAGGAAAAAAATGAAAAATAAAGCGAAAAAAATAGGGATAGGAATAAGTATATTTATAGTAATGATAATATATTTTATATTGAGTATGATTATTACATATTCACTTCCTAATGAACCTATAAGACAAAATATATTAGAATCAAGATATTCAATATCACAATATGATAATACTCCTATTTTTAAAAAAGATATTCAAGTAGCACAATACGATTTGTATTCAGATTTTATAATTTTGAATACAGCAATAAATTTAGGACAGTACGAAAATCAACCAGTTATTGAAAGAGCATTTTTAAATTCTAGATATACATTTGAAGAGTCTGATAAAGTAATGGGTCATCAGCAATTAATATTGTTAAGTGTAATAGATGAAGCAATAACACTTGACAAAGAAGTATATAACAATCAAGAATATTATAGATATTGGCAAGGTATTCAAACTATTGTAAGACCGCTCATGACTATTTTTACATATGAAGAAACTAGATTTTTTCTTATGATAGTAATGTTTATATTACTTGCAATTACAACACATCAATTGAGCGAAAGACTAGGAAAAAAGATAGCGTTAGCGTATTTGTTTAGTATGTTAGTAACAGGGTTTATAGCAGTACCAATGATATTTTCATATACAGGAATATATTTAGTTATGTTACTAGGAATACTTATTTTAAATGTATTAATAGATAAGAAAAAAGAAAAATTTATACCGTATCTATTTATTTTAATAGGTGGTTTTGCATCATTTTTAGATATGCTTACAGTACCAATAATAACAGTTATAATGCCTTTAATTGTGTTGGTTTTGTATAGATATGATTCGAATAAAAATTTTAAAAATATATTATTAGAAATACTAAAATTAGGAATTATATGGGGGATATCATATGGAATGACATTTTTTGTAAAATGGGTGATTGCAGAAATAATATCAAACCAGAACGTTTTTGAGAGTGTTATTAATAATTTGATATATAGAAGTGTTGGGTATGGAGCTATAGAAGAAAATTTAGAGGAGCTAACAATAATTAATTCTTTAGTGAAAAATTTCAATATGTTATATAATAATGTATTTATTGTTTTTGCAATAATAGGAATAATTACATGGGTAGTTGCAATAATAAAGAATAAAGTTATAAATAAAAAGTCTTTAAAGTTAATTGTACCATTAGGAATTTTTGCAATAACACCATATATAATATACACAATATTAATACAACATTCTATTGCACATGCCCATATATCTTTCAGGATGCAAATGATAACAATATTTACTATATTAGCATTTGCAATAAAAAGTGTTAAAAAAGAAAAAAATATTGACAAAGCTGAATATTAAATGTAAAATATATTAAAATAAACAAAAGAAAGGAAGATAAAAATGAATAAAATTTTATCAAGAGAAAACAAAGGAATAACGTTAATAAGCTTAGTAATAACAATAATTGTGTTATTAATTCTAGCAGCAGTATCAATAGGGATGCTATTTGGGGAAAATGGAATATTAACACAAGCAGAAGAAGCAAGTGAAGAACATAGAGCAGGTTCAGTAGAAGAACAAAGAGATTTATGGTTATTAGAGCAAAATATCAAGAAGCAAACTAATGATGACACTATGAAAATAGAAACAGTTGAGGAAATAGCAAATAGATTACGTGATGAAAACAAACTTTTAGAAAATCAAGCAGAAGTAGACTCTATAATAAACAATGAATTTGTAGAAATAGCAGGTAGAAAAATATATTTCTATATGCTAGAGACAGGAGATACAACAAAGCCAGAAACACCAGAATTTATACCAGATGGGTTTACTGTATCTACAGACCCAACTGAAGATGAAGTTAGTGAAGGAATGGTTGCAACTGATGAAGACGGTAATGAATGGGTATGGGTAGAAGTACCTAAAACAATTTATACAAATGTAACATCTTCAGAAGATTACGAAAATATAGAAACAGATATGAAAACATATACTGCAGATTATACATATACAGTGCATCCAAGTGGAGGAGTGGATGGTGAAGCAGATGAATATGTAGATGGGATGCCATATTTTACAAGTAGTACACAGTATGATACTTTAAAACATGAAGTTTTAAAAAGTATATATGAAAAAGAAGGTTTTTGGGTATCTAGATATGAAATAGGAAATGATAATGGAACACCTGTATCAGTAAAAGGTGCAGAGCCATATAATATGATAACATTCGCCGAAGCCCAAAGTAAGGCAGAAACATTAGGAACAACAGAAAATAAAGCTTCAATGTTGTTTGGATTTCAATGGAATTTAATATTGAAATTTATGGAAGAGTCAGGTGAAGTAGAAAAAGATACGCTACAATGGAATGCAGCCTCTTATGGAAACTATTTTTCATTTGATGAGCGTAAGATAGTAGAAGGTAAATATTCAGCAGATTACGATACATATATTGAAGGAACAGTGATTAATGAGAGTACAGTTATTATGACAACAGGGTTTGAAATGGGTTTTAACACTAGTGAAGAAAATCCGATATATAATAAAATCGCTAATATATATGATATAGCTGGAAATGTTTCTGAATTTACTCTTGAAACATTTGGTTATATGGAACATTCAGTTCATAGAGGAGGAAATTATATGGAACATGGATGGGACTATGCACCGGTTCATGGAAGGACTACTGATGGAGAAGCATATAATGAGATTGGTTTTAGAGCTGCATTACATTAAATGGGAGTGTGACTTTAAATTTTAAAAGCGGAATAGATATAGATTTAGTAGGTGTATAACAAATGTACAGGAAAGTAATTTCCTAAACATTTAGTTATACACTATTTTTATATTCAAAAATAGTCGAAAAACCTTGAAAAAAAACGAAAAATAAAGTATACTAATTTTGAAAATAAGAAAAAATCTTAATTTCAAAGGAGAGAGTTCAAATGAAAAAAATAAATGAAGAAACAATAAAGAATATAATAAAAGTAACAATAATATTAGCAGCAGTAATAGGAATGATTTTACTAGTTATGCCAGACTCAAAATCAGCATACTTTAGTAACGATATAAATGGAATAGATGAATCTAAATATCCAGGATATAAAGAAGAATTACAACAACTAGCAAAGCTATATCCTAATATAACCTTATTTTACACAGGATTAGATTGGGACACTGTAATAGAAAATGAGCGAGTACATTCAAGAAATCTTGTACCAAAAACATATTCTGAAGAATGGAGATGCCCAGAATGTGGAGATAAATTATATGATTCAGGATGGTATTGTGCATCAGATGAAGCAGTAGAATACTTAATGGATCCACGTGTATATTTAAATCAAGACGATATATTTCAATTTCAAAAGTTAGACTCTTCATCAGGAACATTAGATAAAAATGCAATAAATTTTGCAGTACAAGGAACATTTCTAAATACTCCTGAATCGGTAGATGCGATATACAATGGGGCTAAAAATAATAATATAAATTCATTCCACTTAATTACTAGAATGATACAAGAACAAGGTTCTAGTGGTAACACAACATTAATTAAAGGTGCAGCATATAAAGGAATAGATGGAGTTACATATGAAGGACTGTATAATGTTTTTAATATTAGTGCATATGGAAATTCATATAGTGAAATAATCACAAATGGATTTAAAAAAGCTAAAGAACAAAATTGGACATCACTTGCTTTATCTATAACTGGTGGCTCATCATTTATGAAAACAGAATACTTAACAAAAGGACAAAACACTCTATACTTACAAAAATTCGATGTAGATAATACTTCAAATGGGCTATATTGGCATCAATATATGCAAAATTTATTAGGAGCTAGAAGTGAATCATATATAATGAAAGATATGTATGAAGATGCAAAATTATTATTAAATAGAGATTTTGAATTTGTAATACCAATATATGAAAATATGCCAGATCAAGCTTCACCAGAGCCAGGAGCAGATTATGTAGGAAGTGTAAATAGTGAATTAAGAAATCTAAACCTTGGAGAAAATGGAAATGGAGCTGAATATATATATGGTGAAATTGACATAGCTGAATATATAAATGGAACAGGAGATAAACCGAAAAGTTTACCGGAAATTTGGATAAAATCACTAGATGGGACATATAGTAGTGAAATATTTGTAGAATATAGATATGGAATAACATATTATTTTGATAAATATATAAATACACTTGATCCAAGTAAAGATTATTATTTAGAAGTTAAACTTTCAGGGAGTAATAATATAGCAAGTATAGAACAAAAAACACAGAAAGTTAAAATTGCTGAGAACAAAAAAATAGGGGACGTTGGATTAAATGAATTATATAGTAAAGATAATAACTTGATATTTGTTGGTAAAGAATATATTGGTGAAGTAGTATCAGAATTACAATACTTAAAAGTAGGTGTTAACCCACAAGGTGCAGAATATATATATGGAAATATTATAATAAATGAAAAGATAGAAGATTCTATTGAAATACCAAGAGACTTACCTAAAATGACGTTAAAAGATACAACAGGTAAAGTAGTTGGAAATTTATTTGTGAGCAATGTACAAGATAATACATATTATTTTGATAGATATATAGAAGGAATAGATATAAATAAAGACTATTATATAGAAGTTTCGCTAACTACAAAAGAAAATGTAGCTGAAGATAAATTAAAAAATAAACTTGTAGAGATGAACCAAATTGAAAGTATAGGAAAATATAATAAAGATTACACAATGTATTTAGAAAATAATAAAATAATATTTGTAGGCAAAGAGTATATAGGTACAATAGAAACTACTAAAACTGCACTAAAATTAGGAGTAAATAGTAGTGGAGATGAATATATTTATGGAGAAATAAATATATATGAAATAATAAATGGAGTAAGAGGTATTCCGGTTGATCTACCAAGACTAATATTAAAATCAGAAGATGGAACAGTAGTAGGAGAATTATTTGTTAATCAAATTTCAGGAAATACATACTATTTTGATAGATATATAAATACAATTGATCTGAATAAAAAATACTATATAAAAGTAGGGTTATCTTCAAGAGAAAACGTAGCAAGTATAGAAGAAAAAAATATAAAAGCAGACTTATTAAGTAATGTACAAATAGGTGTAACAAACAATGCAAATACATTTGTTGTTGATAGTATGATGTTATTTAAATATGATGGATATATAGGAACAATAAATACAGATTTAAAAGAAATTAAATTAGGAAAAAATTCTTCAGGAAATGAATATATATATGGGAATATAGATATAGCAATGTGGCAAAATGGAATTTGCAAGGTTCCGCAAGGTGAAGTTCAAATGTCATTAAGATCTGTAGATGGAATATATAGCACAGAAATATTTATATCTAATATAGGAGGAATAACATATTATTTTGATAAATATGTAGATAGTATTGATATAACAAAGCAATATTATATAGAAGTTAAATTAGTAGATAAATATAACATGGCATCGAGTAGTACAAAAGTTCAAACAGCAAAAATAAGAAAAACAGGAGAAATTGGAACTGTAAATGGAAATATTTTATCGATAGAATCAAATATATTTAAATTTGAAAACAGTAATGGCGAAATTAAGATAGATTCAAAAATAACAAGCATGAAATTAGCTATAAATTCAAGTAAAAGTGAATATATATATGGAAATATAGAGATAAGCACGAATACAAATTCAACAAACCAATCTAAGATAGCATTAACATTAAAATCAACAGATGGAAAATATTCTAGCGAAATGTTTATTGATAATATATCTGGAACGACATATTACTATGATAAATATATTGAAAATTTAGATCAATCAAAACAGTACTATATAGAACTTGAAATTGGGGATATAGTTAAAAATGTAAATATAGATGTATCTGGAAATATTGGAGATATTAATGGGAATACTATGAAAATAGAATTAAATAAAATAGTGTTTGATATAAACGGATATATAGGAACAATAAATACAGATTTAATAGAAGTTAAACTAGGAAAAAATAGTTCTAGTGATGAGTATATATATGGGGAAATAGATATAGCAGAATGGATAAATGGTGTGTGTTATAAACCAAGTGATACGCCTAAAATAACATTAAAATCAACAGACGGAACTTATAGTAGTGAGATGTTTGTATCATATAGGAATGGAATTACATATTATTTTGATAAATATATAAATTATTTAGATACTTCAAAACAATACTATATAGAAGTTGAATTAACAGGAGCAGATAATACAGCAAGTAAGGACCTAAAAATTCAAACAGCTCAAATAAGACAAACAGGAGTAATTGGGCAAATGGATAATTTAAATATAAGTATATCAAATAATATATTTAGTTTTAAAAATAACTAAAATAATAAAGAAAAAACAAATAAAATATGTAGAAATTAAGTAAAAAGTGAAGAAATTCAAAATTCATCTTTTGCTTAATTTTTACTTTTTTAAGTGATAATAAAATATAAATTAGCACTAAAATCGTTTGACAAAAAAAGAAATTATGATATAATTAGGACATAAATTAATGAGTAAAATGGTGGGAGAATTAATGAAAAAAAATAATATAACAATAAAAGTTGAGAACGTAGATAAAAGCTTTACAGTATATCATGATAGAGCAAATACTTTAAAAGAAAGATTACTTTTTTGGACAAGAAATAGCAGAAAAGAAAAAAGAGAAATATTAAAAAATATAAATTTAGAAATTAAAAAAGGTGAAACAGTAGCGCTAATTGGAGTAAATGGAAGTGGTAAATCAACTCTATTAAAACTTATGACACAAATCATATTTCCGAATAAAGGAAAGATAACAACAAATGGTAAATTAACATCACTTCTAGAATTAGGTGCTGGATTTCATCCAGACTTTTCAGGAAAAGAAAATATATATTTTAATGCTTCAATATTTGGACTAACAAGAAAGGAAATAGATAATAGATTAGAAGAAATCATAAAATTCTCAGAGCTTGGAGAGTTAATAGATAATCCAGTTAGAACATATTCATCAGGACAATACATGAGATTAGCATTTTCAGTAGCAATAAATGTTGATGCAGAAATATTATTAATAGATGAAATATTATCTGTAGGGGATCAACATTTTCAAGAAAAATGTTTTAATAAAATGAGAGCATTAAAAGCAGAAGGTAAAACAATGGTATTTGTAACTCATAGTATGGAATCTGTAAAAGGACTTTGCGATAGAGCTGTATGGCTGTATGAAGGTGAAGTTAGAATGGACGGAAATACTAGTGATGTAGTAGATGAATATTTAAGAGTAACAATGTAATAAAGCAAGGGAGAAAATTTAAATGAATATATTTCAAAAAATATATAATTATAGAGAATTATTAAAAACAAATGTACAAAAAGAAATAAGGGGAAAATATAAAAATTCGATATTAGGGGTTATATGGTCTTTTTTAAGTCCGTTACTACAGTTATTAGTATATGCAGTAATATTTGGAGCATTATTAGGTGGAGGAGATCCAACGTACCATATATATATAGTAGTTGCATTAATACCATGGACGTTTTTTACATCTTCAATATCACAAACAGCATTTACCATAATAGGAAATGGAAATATAATTAAAAAGGTATATTTTCCAAGAGAGATACTTCCGATATCAGTTGTAACAAGTGGTTTTGTAAACTTCTTGATATCAACTATAATAACACTAATATTTGTACTTGCATCCGGACTTGGAATAACATGGTATTTATTATTATTTCCAGTTATAGCATTCATTCAATATATTTTATTATTAGGAATAGGTTTTATAGTATCATCAATTACAGTATATGTAAGAGATTTAGAACATATAATTGGAATAGTTTTAATGGCAGCATTTTATGGAACACCAATAGTATATAAATTAGAAATGTTACCAGAAAATTTACAAGTGTTAATGCAATTAAATCCAATGACACATTTAATAAATGCATATAGAGACATATTCTATAATCAGGAAATGCCAGATATCATGCCACTTGCAATTGTATTTGCAATTTCAGTAGTATTATTAGTTGCAGGATACTTTATATTTAAAAAATTACAAAAAGGATTTGCAGAAGAGTTATAAAATAATAATTAAATAGTAAATCAAATAATAAATAAAAAAAGAAAATAATAAAGAAAACACAAAAGTGAGGAATAAAGATGGAAAATATTAAAATATTTGCATGTAACTCAGCAGAAGAATTTACAAAAGAAATTTGTGATGCTCTAAATGTAGAAATGGGTAAAATTGAATTTATGAAATTCAAAAATGATAATACTTTTGTTCAAATACTAGAAACAGTTAGAGAAAAAGAAGTATATATAGTTCAAACAATGTTACCGCCTGTAAATGAAAGAATAATGGAATTATTAATTGCAATAGATGCAGCTAAAAGAGCAGCAGCAAAAGATATAACAGTTGTTCTTCCATATTTTCCGTACTCAAGATCAGATAAAAAAGATCAACCACGTGTGCCAGTTACAGCAAAATTAATGGCACAATTAATAGAAGCAGCTGGAGCTACAAAAGTAATTACATGTGACTTACATAATCCAGCAATTCAAGCATATTTTAATATAACATGTGATAGAATAACTGCTGAATATATTTTAGAAGACTATTTTGAAGAAAAAAAATTAGATAATATGGTAATTGTTGCAACAGATGCGGGAAGTTCAAAAAAAGCATACAAATATTCTGAATTCTTTAATTGTCCAATAGCAATGCTTGATAAAAGAAGAGAAGGAAATGATGATAGAGCAATTGCAACAACTATAATTGGAGATGTAAAAGACAAAAATGCCATAATATTTGATGATGAAATAGATACAGCAGGTTCTATGATAGAAACTGTAAAAGTATTGAAAAAATTTGGAGCAAAAAACATATATGCAGGATGTACTCATGGGATACTTTCAGGTCCGGCAATAGAAAGACTGAAAGCTTCTGAAATAAAAGAATTAGTTGTAACAAATACCGTTCCAGTACCAAATGAAAAAAGAATAGATAATATAACTGTTCTTTCAATGGCACCGTTATTTGCAGAAACAATTAAAAGAATTACAGAAAAAAAATCTATAGGAGAATTATTTAGAAATAAAAATAGAGAAGAAGGATATAATGATTAAATTTATAAAAGACATATATATTAAATACAAAGAAATTATTAATTATTTAATCTTTGGAGGATTATCAACAGTTGTTAATTTAGTATCATACTATATAGCAGCAGAAATAATAGGAATTGATAAAGTTTTAAGTAGTGGAATATCATGGTTTTTAGCAGTGCTATTTGCATATATAACAAATAAATATTTTGTATTTAATGAAAAAGAAAATTTGGAAAAACAATCAAAAAAAGGACTGCTAAAAGAAGCAATATCATTTTTTGGAGCAAGGATTGTAACAGGAGCACTTTGTGATATTGGAACTTTTGCACTTATGATTAATGTACTTAATATCGATTCAAATATATCAAAGTTAGTAACACAAGTAATGGTAGTTATATTAAATTACATATTTAGTAAATTAATTATATTTAGAAAAAAAGATGAAAGATGAAAAATGAAAAATAAAAAAATGAAAAAATAAAAAATCAAAAAATAAAAATAGTACGTATTATATACGTACTAAAAAAATATATAAAACATATTTACATAATATTGTAAATATTGTTAAAGTATAGTATAATAGAAAGATAAATTAGATAGGAGAAAATTTATGAACAAAAAAAGAATATTAACAGGAGATAGACCAACAGGAAAACTTCATATTGGACACTATTTTGGATCACTACAAAAAAGAGTAGAATTACAAAACTCAGGTGAATATGAACAATATATATTAGTTGCAGATGTTCAAGCATTAACAGATAACTACAATAATCCACAAAAAGTAAGAGACAATGTAAAAGAACTTGTAATGGATTATTTATCTTGTGGAATAGACCCTGAAAAAACAACTATATATATACAATCAATGATACCAGAAACAGCAGAACTTACAGTATACTATTCTAATTTAGTAACAATAGCAAGATTACAAAGAAACCCAACTGTTAAAACAGAAATAGAACAGAAAAAAGAACTATTTGGAGAAAGTGTAACATATGGATTCTTAGGATATCCAGTTAGTCAAGCAGCAGACATTACTACATTTAATGGTGAATTTGTTCCAGTAGGTGAAGATCAAATTCCAGTAATAGAGCAAGCTAGAGAAATAGTTAGAAAATTTAACAGCATATATGGTGAAGTATTAGTAGAACCTCAAGCAGTTTTATCAGAAGGAAAAAGAATAAAAGGTTTAGATGGAAATGAAAAAATGGGAAAATCTCTAGGAAATGCTATATATTTATCAGATTCAGAAGAAGAAATAACTAAAAAAGTAATGGGAGCAGTTACTGATCCTAAAAGAATAAGAAAAGACGATAAAGGAAACCCAGATGAATGTATGGTATATTATTATCATAAATTATTTACAAATAAAGAAGAGGTTAAAAAAGCATGTGAAGAATGTAAAGAAGGATTACGTGGGTGTGTAGCTTGCAAAAGAGAATTAGCAAGCAATATAGGAAATACTTTAAAACCAATTCAAGAAAAAAGAAAATTTTATGAAGAAAATCCTGAGGAAGTTGAAAAAATAATAAAAGAAGGAACTGCAAAAGCTAAAAAAGAAGCAGAAGAAACAATGAAAAAAGTGAAAAAAGCTATGAAGTTGGATTATTTCGCAAATTAGAAGTAAAAGAAAAAATAAAATGAAATTAAAGTAAGGAGAAAAAATGTTTACAGACTATACTAAAATAATAATTAAAGCCGGAGACGGTGGAAATGGTGCAGCAACTTTCTGGAGAGAAAAATATGTTGCAGCAGGAGGACCAGATGGTGGAGATGGTGGAAATGGTGGAAATGTATATTTTGTTGTTGATAAAGACAGAAATACATTAATAGACTTTAGATTTAATAAAAGATTTAAAGCAAAAAACGGTGATAACGGAAGTGGGAATCGTTGTAATGGAAAATATGGAGAAGACTTATATGTAAAAGTACCAATAGGTACTGTTGTTAAAGATGTAGAAACAGGTAAAATTGTTGCAGACCTATCAACTCCAGATCAAAAAGAATTAATATTAAAAGGTGGAAGAGGTGGAAGAGGAAACTCACACTTTGCAACATCTACAAGACAAGCACCTAGATTCTCAGAAGATGGAGAAAAAGGTGAAGAAAAAGAAATAATATTAGAATTAAAACTATTAGCAGATGTAGGATTACTTGGATTTCCAAATGTAGGTAAATCAACATTCTTGTCAGTTGTAACAGATGCTAAGCCTAAAATTGCAAATTACCATTTTACAACTATTATTCCAAATTTAGGAGTTGTAAAAACTAAAAATCAAAAAGGTATTGTAATTGCAGATATACCAGGTATAATAGAAGGAGCAAGTGATGGTGTAGGACTTGGAACTCAGTTTTTAAGACATGTCGAAAGAACACGTTTGCTATTACATTTCTTAGATATATCAGGGCAAGAAGGAAGAAATCCAGTTGAAGACTTTTATGTAATAAATGAAGAACTTAAAAAATATTCAGAAAAATTAAGTACAAGAAAGCAAATTATTGTTGTAAATAAAATGGATATTATTCAAGATGAAAAAGTCTTAAAAGAAGTAGAAGCTTTAGCTAAAAAAGAAAAATTAGAAATATTTAAAATATCAGCAGCAACTAGAGAAGGTGTAGATGAATTAATAGAATATGCAAGTAATATACTAGAAACACTTCCAAAAGAAGATATCATTGAAGGTGAAGAAAGAGTTGTATATACTCTTCAAGAAAAACAAAATGACTGGCATGTGAAAGTTGAAGAAGGAGTATTTATTGTTACTGGTAAAGCGATTGAAAGAGTAATGGGAAGAGTAAATATTGAAGATAATGAATCTATGTATTATTTACACAAAACATTAAGAAATATGGGAGTAGATCAAAAATTAAGACAATTAGGAATAACAGAAGGAGATACTGTAATACTAGATGGTTGGGAATTAGAATGGTATAATTAATAAAATTAAAAAAAGGAAATGTATATAATTTACATTTCCTTTTTCATTATAAGAGCATCAGAATCATTATAATAATTTTTTCTTTTAGCTATTATGTTAAAACCATATTTTTTATATAATTTAATTGCAGATGTATTTTTACTATTTACTTCTAGCATAAAAGAAGTTAATTTTGTATCAGTACTTTTTTTGATTTCATAAGAATTATCAAGAACATACATTAAAAGTATTGAACCAACTTTTTGATTTCTAAAATTTTTCTTTACAACAATATTCATTATATCAGCAGTATCATAAGAAGATTTTACACCAATAAACCCAACAATTTCATTTAAGTAAGTTGCTATAAAATAAGAAGAAGTAGTACTATTAAAATCATTTTTTAAAGTATCTGGAGTCCAATAATCATCAAATTCAGATGTTAATATGGGAAGGATAATATTTAAATCTTCTATATTCATTTTTTCTATTTTAATTTTAGTTATATCTAAATTTATCATATCTTTTTTTCCTTATTTTCTAATTCTATTTGTGCTTGAGGTTTTTTTAAATAAAGTGGTAATATATCTATAAAATCGTCATTGTTAAAATGATTTAAACCAGCAATAGCAAGTGATACAGTATTTAATATACAAGAATTTTTATCAGCAAAATTAAGGCTAGAACTTTTTAAATTTGACTCAAAAAAATCTTTTAAATCAAAAATACCATCTCCTATTAAAAAGATACTAGAATCTGTATTAGTAGTTGTAAGATTTCTGAGTGTTTCTAAAATTTCTTCTTTAGAACTAAGACAAGGAATAGATAGTATTGTTAGATTATCAACTTCCTTTTTATATATAGCAAAATAGTACAAATTATTATTTGCTTTTAAAATAGAAGCAATAGTACCAGTTTTATTTATGTTGTAAATTAAACTTTCTAGTGCGGTAATACCAATAGTTTTAATATTTAAACTATCTGAAAAAGCTTTAGCAGTTGAAGATCCAATTCTAAGACCAGTAAAAGACCCGGGGCCTATATTTGTAACAATTAAATCTATGTTAGAGAGTGTTAAAGAAGTCTTTTCAAAAGCAGTTTTAATCATAGGTAGTAGATTTTCTGAATGAGTTCTACCGGTAATCTCATCTAATGTAATCAAAGTATTTGTATCTTCTAATATTGAAACACCACAAATATCAGAAGAGGTATCTATAGATAATATTTTCATAATTTTCTAATATTCTCCTATTCTACAAAAAATAATATAAGATATGATATATATGATATAAAAATAATACTATGCCATATTAAGTCAAGTATAAATATATTTTTTGTTATTTTTTTATATTTTATAATAAGTATAATTCGTAAGAGTAGTTCTATAATTAGAACAATAAACATAATCATAAATGGTGATGAAAACATATTAGAATCAAAACCATTTATAAGAATATTTTCAAAAAATCTAGTTCCTCCGCATAAAGGACACTGGCTATTTGTTAAAACATTAAAAGCACAAATTCCAAAACTTGGATGAATTGATACTAAAATTTTTGATATAACAGGGTAAAAAATTGCATATATAGCAAGAATTAACAACGTTATATTTAAATATTTGTATAGTTTTTTTAGTTTTTCTAAATTTTCATTATCACATATTCTTTTTTCTAATCTCATAGTAATTTTCTATCTCCTAATACATAAAGTATAAATTAAAAACGCCTAAAAGTCAACAAAAAAGCACAGTTTAATCTGTGCTTTAAGTTATCTGGAAAATTAATATTAATCCCAGTCCCAATCATAATCATAATCGTAATCATAACTATCATAATTATAACTATCATAATAATCATATTCTGTACTATATTCAGATGCTGCAGCAAATATTACTGACATTAAAAATGTATATACAATAATAAATAACATAGCTATTGCAGATAAGATAGTTCCAGCGATTCCCATACCTTTTTTCTCTTTAGCTTTTGATTTTTTAACAATTTCAACTATTCCTAAAATAAGACCAACTAGTGCAGGTATAAAAGCTATAATTCCACAAAATGGTATTAAACCAATTAAAAAAGACACGATTCCTAATACTAATGATGCTACTCCCATAATAAATCCCCTTTCAATTCTAATATATATTAATAGTATAAGATAAAACTCGAAAAATGTCAATTGAAAGAGTTTAGAGAAAATTAGTCTTGATTATAATATCTAATTTCTAATACTCTTGTATTTTCATGAGTAGAATCTCTAGAAAAGCAAATCTCAATATATTTTGGTGGAAGAACATCTGAAATAATATTTCCCCATTCTAAAATACAAATACCGGTATTAAAGTATTCATCTCCACCTATTGCTAAAAATTCTGAAGAATCATGTAATCTATATATATCAAAATGATATATGTTTACATTTTCTGAAATATATTCATTTACAATATTAAATGTTGGGCTAGAAACTTCATCACCTAAATTAAAAAAAGATAAAAATCCTTGTGTAAATTTAGTTTTACCAGATCCAAGTTCTCCTGTTAAAACAATAATATCACCTTTTTTGCTTTTTTTTGCAAAATCTTTTGCAAAATTAAAAGTATCTAATTCACTTTTGGAAATAAAAATATCTGTATCCATAAATTCCTCCTAAAATAATCTAATAGATAAAGTGTACATAGGAAACAAATTATTGTCAATAGTTATTAAAATTAATTTATAGTAAAATGATATATTTAAGAAAAAATTGGAAAAAATATAAAAAGGTAGTAGATATTTTAAGGAAAAAGAAAAATAGCTAAAACTATTGATAAAATTACATAATTGTAATATAATTGTAATGAAATTGTAATATAAAAGAAATAAATGTAAAGGAGAATGACTTAAATGTTTAAATTTGGTCAAGATATAGGTATAGATTTAGGAACTGCAACAGTAATTGCTTACGTAAAAGGTAAAGGAATTGTTTTAAGAGAGCCATCTGTTGTTGCAGTAAATAACCAAACAGGAGAAGTATTAGCAGTTGGACAAGAAGCAAGAAGAATGTTAGGTAGAACTCCTGGTAATATTGTTGCAACAAGACCGCTTAGAGATGGTGTTATATCAGACTATACAGTAACTGAAAAAATGTTAAAACATTTTATTCATAAAGTTTGCGGAAAATTTCTTTTTGCACCGAGAATAATGATATGTATACCATCTAGAGTAACTGAAGTAGAGAAAAAAGCAGTAATAGATGCTGCAACTCAAGCAGGAGCAAGAAAAGTATTTTTAATAGAAGAACCAATAGCAGCTGCAATAGGAGCAGGTATAGATATATCAAAACCATGTGGAAATATGGTGGTGGACATAGGTGGTGGAACTACAGATGTAGCAGTAATATCACTAGGTGGATCAGTGGTAAATTCTTCACTTAAAATTGCAGGAGATAAATTTGACGAATATATTGTAAAATATATTAAGAAAAAATATAATGTAATGATTGGAGAAAGAACAGCAGAAGACTTAAAAGTAAATGTTGGATGTGTATATCCTAAAATGCAAGATTTACAAATGGATATACGTGGAAGAGATTTAGTAACAGGACTTCCAAAAACAATTACAGTACATTCAAGTGAAATGCTAGAAGCTTTGTTAGAGCCAGCAATGATGATAGTAGATGCAGTTCACGCAGTGCTTGAAAAAACACCACCAGAACTTGCGGCAGATATAAGTGATAAAGGTATATATATGACAGGTGGAGGATGCTTAATAGATGGTCTAGATAAATTATTGCAAGAAAAGACTGGAATAAATGTAATGATAGCTCAAGATACTGTTTCTTGTGTAGCATTAGGTACTGGTAAAGCACTAGATAACTTAGATTCATTAGAAGGTAAAGGAAAATAAAATCAAAAATAAAATATAGCATCATATTAAAAGTCGCAAGTGATAATCATTTACGACTTTTAATATATATAAAGGAAAAAATAAATAAAAAAATAAAAAAATAAAAAAATAAAAAAATAAAAAAAGTAAAAATAAAAAATAAAAAATTAAAAATAAGAGGAAATAAAATGCAAAAAAATGAAGTAAATAAAAAAGTAGCATTCATAACACTTGGTTGTAAAGTAAATCAATATGAAACAAATGCAATGATGCAAAGTTTTCAAGAATCAGGGTATGAAATTATAGATAGCAATGAAAAATCAGATATATATATAATAAATACATGTACAGTTACAAATATGTCAGATAGAAAATCTAGACAAATGTTAAGAAAAGCAAAAGAGTTAAATTCTAAATCTTTTGTTGTAGCTTGCGGATGTTATGCACAAGTAGCAAAAGAAGAAGTTGAGAAAATTGAAGAGATAGATTTAGTAATAGGAAATAACGAAAAAACAAAGATAGTTGAAATTATTGAAAACAATATTGCTGAAAAAGAAAATAAAATATTAGTAGAAGATTTAATGAATGAAAAAGAATTTGCAGATTTTGGGGAAGTACTTTATACAGAAAAAACAAGAGCAGTAATAAAAATTCAAGATGGATGTGATAAGTTTTGTTCATATTGCATAATACCATATGCTCGTGGTAGAGTAAGAAGTAGAAAAGCAGAAAATATTATTTCAGAAGTTACTAAAATAGCTAAAAAGGGTATACAAGAAATAGTAATTACAGGAATACACATAGCATCTTATGGAAAAGATTTTGAAGATAATTATGGATTGATAGATTTATTAGAAGAATTAAATAAAGTAGAAGGTATTCAAAGAATTAGAATAGGATCTCTAGAACCGTTAATAATAACAGAAAAATTTGTATCAAGATTAGTAAAATTAGAAAAACTATGTCATCATTTTCATTTATCACTTCAAAGTGCATGTAATGATACATTAAAAAGAATGAATAGAAAATATAGTATAGAAGAATTTATAAATAGAGTAGAACTTTTAAGAAAACACTATAAAGATGTAATATTAACAACAGATATAATTGTAGGTTTCCCAGGAGAAACAGAAGAAGAATTTAACATTACATATAAAAATTTAGAAAAAATTAAATTTTATGAAATGCATGTATTTAAATATTCTCCTAGAAAAGGAACAAGAGCCGCTGTAATGCAAAATCAAATAGACGGAAATATAAAAGAAGCTAGAAGTAAGAAATTATTAGAAATGTCAAATAAGTATAAAGAAGAATACAATGAATTACTAGTAGGAAAAGAAGTCGAAATTTTAATAGAAGAATTTAAAAATGGGACGAATATAGGACATACTCAAAACTATATTAAATGTAAAATTAAAAGTGTAGAAAATTTAGAAAATAAACTTATTAAAATAAAAATAGAAAAAGATGTATTGAAATAGAGAAATTAGGATAAAATAGTAGTATAATTTTTTTGTAATATAATTGTAATATAATTGTAATGAAAACTTAATATTAAAAGATGGTAAATACATTGATTTTTTTGTAGAACTATAGTATAAATTATATAAGAGAATTAATTACAAAGGAGGAGTTCAATTATGTCAAATTTAGGTGAAGAAAAAGTAGTATCTGGAGTATTTGGAGGAGTTGAAGTAGAAACAGCAGGAACAGTTCAAGAAGCAGGAACTATTCAAAATACAGCATTACCAGTAAAAGCTGGATTTTGGAATAAATTTAAATCGTTCTGGTTACAAGAAATTGATTGGAAAAAAGAAATAAAAGTTGAATTAACACCATATCAACAAAAAGTTGAAAATGAAATCAATGAATTTTTACATCAAGATGTTACTTGGGAAAAAATAAATAAATTCTTATTCCAAGAAATAAAAATAAAATAAATAAAAAATTAATATATTGTAATAAATATAAAATTTTAATTAAGTATAGCACTTTTAAGTAACTTGTGTTATACTTTTTTTGTGTTTTAAAAAGAAGAAAATAGGTGATAAATTTGGCAAAAAGTAAAACAGTATTTGTATGTAATGATTGTGGGAATGAATCAAGCAAATGGCTTGGTAAATGTCCGGCATGTAATAGTTGGAATAGTTTTTTTGAGCAAAAGATAGTAGAAAGTAAAAATAGTAGTCTAGCTAAAAAAGAATTAAAAGATATAGTTCCACAGAAATTAAGTACATATGAAGCTAAAGAAACAATCAGGATTAAAACAAGTTTTGAAGAATTAGATAGGGTATTAGGAGGAGGATTTGTAAAAGGATCATTAGTACTTTTAGGAGGAGAACCGGGAATAGGTAAATCCACATTAATACTTCAAATATGTGATAAAATATCTGGAGATGGAAATGTTTTATATGTTTCAGGAGAAGAATCAGCAGAACAAATAAAAATGAGAGCAGACAGACTAAGTATAAAAAATGATGATATTCTCTTTTTAGGAGAAACAGATATTGATATTGTTAATCAGTCAATAATAAATTTAAATCCAAAATTAGTAATTATAGATTCAATTCAAACAATGTATTCAGAAGAAATATCAGCAGCAGCAGGTAGTGTAAGTCAAGTAAGAGAAATAACATCTCAAATAATGAAAGTATCTAAGTCAAGAGGAATTACAACAATAATAATTGGTCATGTAACAAAAGAAGGAAATATCGCAGGACCGAGAGTATTAGAACATATGGTAGATACAGTACTATATTTAGAAGGTGAAAGGTATTTTTCATATAGGATATTAAGAGGTGTTAAAAACAGGTTTGGTTCAACAAATGAAATAGGAATGTTTGAAATGAAAGAAGAGGGAATGACCGAGATACTTAATCCATCTGAAATACTAATTTCAGATAGAGATGATAACCCGTCAGGTTCGTGTATAGTATCAGCATTAGAAGGAACAAGACCAATACTTGTAGAACTTCAAGCATTAACATCACAAACAGTATATCCAGTACCAAAAAGAACAGCAAATGGGATAGACTATAACAGATTAGCACTTTTAGTTGCAGTATTAGAAAAAAAAGCAGGACTAATGGTTGGAATGCAAGATATATATATGAATGTCGTAGGTGGACTTAAAATAAATGAGCCATCTATAGATTTAGGAATAATAATAGCTGTTGCATCAAGCTTTAGGAATATATCTATACCAAAAGATATGATAATATTAGGTGAAGTAGGATTAACTGGGGAAGTAAGGAGAATAAATCAATTAGAAAAAAGATTAAAAGAAGCAGAAAAATTAGGGTTTAAACAATGTATTATTCCACAAAGTAATCAAAAAGACTTGAAAGACAAGTATAAATTAGATATAATAGCTATCAAGAGTGTTAAAGAAGCGATGCAGAAATTAAAACTTAACTAATTATATAAGGAGGGAACAATTTTGCAAAAGGAAAAACAACAAAATATTACTAATATATTAAAACTAATTTCTCCAGGTACACCAATTAGAGATGGATTAGAAAATATATTAAGAGCAAAAACAGGAGCCTTATTGTTAATATCAGATAAAGCAGATATTATAAAAGAAGTAGTTGATGGAGGATTTTACATAAATGAAGATTATACATCAGCTAAAATATATGAATTAGCTAAAATGGATGGTGCAATAGTTTTAAGTGGAGACTTTAAAAAAATCCTATATGCTAATGCACAGTTAGTACCATTAAATACTGTATCTACAATGGAAACTGGAACAAGACATAGAACAGCAGAAAGAGTAGCAAAACAAACTGGAGAACTTGTAATTAGTATTTCACAAAGAAGAAATATAATAACAGTTTTTAAAGGAGATGACAGATACATTTTAGAAGATACAGATGTTGTACTAAATCAAGCAAATCAAGCAATTCAAACATTGGAAAGATATAAAAAAGTATTTGATAATAAATTAAATATATTAAATGAATATGAATTTAATGATATAGTAACACTTAAAAATGTACTTATTTCAATACAAAGAGCAGAAATGGTAACTAGAATTTCAGAAGAAATAAAAGATCAAATATATGAACTTGGAAATGTTGGTAGGCTTGTAGATATGCAATTAATAGAACTTATGGGAGATTTGGAAAATGAAAAAACACTTATAATAAAAGACTATATGTTACCTACAAGAAAGAGAAAAACAGCTGAAAAAATAGTAGAGGAATTAAATGATTTATCATATGAAGAATTATTAATTGAAACAAATATAGCAAAAATTTTAGGATATGAAAAATTTGATAATTATGATGAAGTTGCAGTATATACAAAAGGTTATAGAATTTTGAATAAAGTACCTAGAATGCCATCAAATATTGTAGAAAACTTAATTGATACATTTAAATCATTCCAACATATATTAGCAGCAGATATTGAAATGTTAGATGATGTCGAAGGAATAGGAGAAGTAAGAGCAAGAACAATTAAGCAATCATTAAAAAGAATGCAAGAACAATTTGTTTTTGATAATATTTTTTAGTAACTAAAAAGATTAAAAAATAAAATGAAAATAAAATAAAAAGTAAAATAAAAAACATAAGAAAGAGGAAAAAAGATGAAAAAGAAAAATGAAAAAAGTATAATATTATGGGTAATAGCACTAATTGTATTAGTTGTATTAGTAGGGTTAATAATTTTTGGATACGTTAAAAATGCTACAATGGAAGTTAAAAACCCAATAGTAACAATGGAAATTCAAGATTATGGGACTGTTAAAATGGAATTATATCCAGAAATAGCACCAGAATCAGTTGCAAATTTTGTTAATTTAGTAAATCAAGGATATTATAATGGACTTACATTCCACAGAATTGTAAAAGATTTTATGATTCAAGGTGGAGATAAATTAGGTGATGGAACAGGAACAGTAACTCATGGTGATATAAAAGGGACTGAAGATGAAACAGTATATAGTATAAAAGGTGAATTTATTGCAAATGGATTTGATAACAACCTAAAATTTGAAGAAGGAATTTTAGGAATGGCTAGAAGTGACTATACTCAAAGCTCAAGTGAATTAACAGAAGAATCATATAATTCAGGAGGTTCACAATTCTTTATAACAACAGAAAAAAGTAATTCATTAAATGGATACTATACAGCCTTTGGAAAAGTTACAGAAGGAATGGATATAATTAATAAAATAGAAGAAGTTGAAGTAACATATCCAGCTTCAGCAGTAACAGTTGCAGAAGATGGAACAGAAACAATTGACGAAACAGCAGAAGTAAGTACACCAGTAACAGATATAGTAATAACTAGTATAACAGTAGATACATTTGGAATAAATTATGAATTACCAAATTTATTAGAAGCTTTTGACTATATGACATGGTTATATGCTCAATATGGATTAGACCCTAATTCGATATCATACTAAAATACGAATAAATAAGTTTAATATTAAATTAAAAGTTTAGAAAGAAGAATACGGCTAAATTAAGTTAGTAGTATTCTTTTTTTATATAAAAATGGTTTATTAAAACAGAAATAAGCAAGAAATAAGTAAGATTTAAGTAAGATGATTTATAATAAGATTAATAAATAGATCATAAAAAAGTTTGACGTATCTAAAAAGTATTGAAAGTAACTAATTTTAAAACCAATAAAACTTGTAATTTTATACGAAAAATGATATAGTAAAATAGTCAAATAGGACTAAAAAGTAAAAAATGGAATAGAGATAAAATAGAAATATATAAAATATATTAAGGAGATTTAGTTTGTGAATATAGAGATGCAAATAAAAAAATCTAAAATAAAAATAGATGAAAATAGAATAAAATATGATGAAGAATTTAAAAAATATACAAGCTTTAAAATAGGCGGAAAAGCAGATTGCTTAATAAAAGTAGAAACAGAAAAAGAATTGTTAGATATTTTAGATTTTGTAAAAGAAAATAAAATAGAATTAACAGTACTTGGAAATTGTACAAATGTATTAATATCAGATAAAGGAATAAGAGGAATAACACTATTTATAAATTTTGATAAAATTGAAAAAAAAGAAAAAAAGGAAATAGAAGAAAAAAATAAGGAAAAAGAAGAAATAGAATATACATTAGGAGCTGGAGTTAAAATTGGATTATTAAGTAGAATGCTTTTAAAAGAAAGTATAGCAGGATTTGAAGAATTAGCAGGAATACCAGGAACTATAGCAGGAGCAGTTGTTATGAATGCAGGAGCACACGGAAAAGAAATATGTGATATAATTAAAACTGTAAAATGTATGGACTATGATGGAAATATACATATATTTAAAAAAGAGGAACTTGAATTTTCATATAGAAATAGTCGATTTAAAAGTGAAAAATATATAATATTAGAAGTTGATATATGCCTTGAAAAAGGAAATTATGAGCAAATAGAAAATAAAATGAAAGAATATATGTTATATAGAAAAGAAAAACAGCCAATAGAATTTTCAAGTGCAGGAAGTACATTTAAAAGAGGAAATGACTACATAACAGCTAAACTAATAGATGAAGTAGGACTTAAAGGCTTAAAAATAGGTGGAGCAGAAGTATCTAATAAACATGCAGGATTTATAATAAACACTGGAGATGCAACTTTTGGAGATGTCGTAAAATTAATAGAAAAAGTAAAAGAAGTGGTATATAATAAAACTAATAAAAAAATAGAATTAGAAATAGAAATAATTGGAGAAATATAAGAGTTTTTAAGGAGGAGTTTATAAAATGAAAGGTATAATAGAATGGTTTAAGCCAAAAGCAAAAATGAAAAGGTGGATGTTATTAACACTTATAGGAATAGTGTTAGTATGTTATAGTATTGCACAAATATTAGTACTTACTGAAATTTCATTTCAAACAGTAGGAGTAGTAATATTAACATTTGTACTTGGATTTAGTAGTACAATATTAGGACTAGTATCAATAAATAAAAGAACATTAGAAATAATGGTAGAATCAACAGATGATAGAATGAAAAATAAAAAAAATATAAATTTAAATTCATTAATATTTGATAAAACAGTATATAATCAAGGGCCAAATATTGTAGTTATTGGTGGAGGTACAGGATTAAATACTGTAGTATCAGGATTAAAAGAATATACAGATAATATAACGGCAATAGTAGAAATGTCAGAATACGGAAAAGTACCATCAGATTCTAGGAGAGAACTAGGAGTGCTTCCACTTGAAGATGTAAAAGATAGTTTAATAGCTCTTTCAAGTGCAGATAGTCAAATGAGTAAACTATTTAATCATAAATTTGCAACAGGAAAATTAAGAGGATATAATTTTTCAGATATATATTTTGCAGCAATGAGAGATATACATGGGAAATTAGAAGATTCAATAATAAAAAGTAATGAAATATTAAATGTTATAGGTAAAGTAATACCAGTAACGTTAGAAGAAATGACAATAGTTGCAGAACTTGCAAATGGATATACAGTAGAAGAAAAAGCAAGAATACCAGAAGTTGTAACAGATAAATTAACTAAAATAAACAGAATATATTTAAATCCATCAAATTGTAAAGTTACTCCAGGAGTTGTAGAAGCTATAAAAAATGCAGATGCAATAATAATAGGGCCAGGAAGCTTATACACAAATGTAATTCCAAATTTACTTGTAAATGGAGTTGTAAAAGCGATAAAAGAAAGTGCAGCAATTAAGGTATATATTAATAACATTATGACAGAAAGTGGACAAACAGATGACTATACAGTATCAGACCATTTAAATGCAATAATTGAACATTGTGGAAGTGGAATAATAGATTACTGTATTTATGATACTGGAGAAGTCGTTCCAGAATTTGTTAAAAAATATAATCTAGAAGGACAAGACTTAGTAGATCAAGATATAGATAAAATTAAAGGAATAAAATTCTTACAAAGAAATTTATCGGTAGTAGTTAATGATGCAGTAAGACATGATTCGGGATTAGTTGCAGCATCAGTTATAGAATTAATTTGTGATGATTTAAAATATCAAGATAAACAAAATGATCCACAATATATGATGTTAAATAGTAAATTAAGTGCAGAAAAACAAATACATAAAATTAAGAAAAATATGGCTAAAAAAGAAAAAAGAAAAGAAAAAGGAAAATTAGATAATACTAAAAAAGGTAGAAGTAAATTCATATCAAAATATAGTGAGCGTATAGATTCAATAAAAAAAGCAGACGAAAAAGCTAAAAGAAAACAAGGTAATAAGAATGTAAAAAATACAAAAATAGATAAAAAGCAAAATAAAATAAATAATGAAGCAGCAAAACCAGAAAAACCACAAAGACCTAAAAGTGCAAGAGGAAAAAGAACTCACGAAGAAATACGAGAAGATATGATGAAAAAGCTAGATGGTTTAAAATAAAATTTAAGTCGAAGAGGTAAAAATATGAAAGTAACAAAGGAAAAATTAAATTTAGAAAATGGATTAGATAAAGAATGGCTAATTACAAATGGTATAGGAGGATATAGTTCTTCTACAATATTAGGTGCAAATACAAGAAGATATCATGGTCTTTTAGTAGCAGCATTAAATCCACCAGGTAGCAGAGTTTTAGTATTATCCAAACTAGATGAAAGCTTAGAAATAGAAGGTAAAAGTCATAACCTATACACAAATATATGTAAAGATAATATTTCGGATGGATATAAATACCAAGAAAAGTTTGAGAGAAATTATGTACCAATTTTAAAATATAAAGTTGGTACAACTCAAATTATTAAAATGATATGTTTAGAACATGAGCATAACTCAGTTGGTATATATTATCATATAAAAAATGGAAATAAAAAAGCTAAACTAACACTTGCACCAGTAATAAATAATAGAGATTTCCATAGTTTATCAACAAATTATGACTTTAATATAAGTCAAGAAATTGTGTATAATAAAGTTAAAATGATAGTAAATGAAAATGTAAATATACCAATATATATGAATTGTTCAGAAGGAAATTACATAAAACACGATAAAGATATATTTAAAGATATGTTTTATATAGAAGAAGAAAAAAGAGGATTTGTTGCTAACGAAAACTTAGTTGTTCCAGGTAGATATGAAATAGAAATTAATACAAATGAGGAAAAAGAAATATCATTTGTTTGTAGCTTAGAAGATAACATAGAAGATAAAAATGTAAAAAAATTCATATCAAATGAAATTAAAAGAGTAGAAGAAATTTTTGAAAAATCTAAATTAATAACTAATATTGAAGAAACAGAGACTAAAACAAAAAAAGAAGAACAAGCAAAAAATAAAATAATAGAGCAAAATGATATAATAAGAACATACCTATTAGCAGCAGATAACTTTATAGTAAAAAGAAAAAATTATAATTTAACATCAATAATAGCAGGATATCACTGGTTTTTAGATTGGGGAAGAGATACAATTACATCATTTGAAGGATTAGTATTAATACCAAAAAGGTTTCCAGAAGCAAGAGAAATATTACAGCTATTAATTAAAGACATACAATACGGATTAATTCCAAATGGATATTCAGAGTATACAAATGAGCCATTATATAATAGTGCGGATTCGTCACTACTTTTATTTGAAGCAGTACAAAGATATATTGACTATACAGGAGACTATAAATTTATAAAACAAAAAATATTTCATAGGCTAGAAGAAATAATAGAATATTATGAAAAAAGTATAGATTATGATGATAATAATATATTTATTGATGAAGATGGATTAGTTTCAACTGGTTCACAAAATACTCAAAACACATGGATGGATGCAAAATTTAATGGTAAAGCAGTAACTCCAAGAAATGGTAAAGTTGTAGGAATAAATGCACTTTGGTATAGTGCAAATAAAATGATGGAACAACTTACACTTAGAATAGGTGATGTTTTAAAAATAAATAAATATAAGAAAAATGCAGAAAAGTGTAGAGAATCATTTATAAAAAGTTTCTATAATGAAAAAACTAAATGTTTGAAAGATCTAGTAACAGATGAAAAAATAAGACCAAACCAGTTATTAGCACTTTCTACTACATATCCTGTTATAGATCCTATTTCAGGAATAGCAAGTAATATTATGAATGTAGTTGAAAAAAAATTATTGAATTCATATGGATTAAAAACTCTTGCAAAAGGTGAAAAAAATTATATAGAAATATATGAAGGTTCACCAGAAAAAAGAGATCATAGTTACCATCAAGGAATTACATGGCCATTTTTATTAGGACTATACTATAATGCACAAAAAAATATGGTTAAATTTCAAATTGATGAAACAAGAAAACAAGAAGAACAAAAAAAATTAGATAAATTTATAACAAAAGTAGAAAAAAGTTTTAAAAATGAAATATACAATGTTGGTTGTATAGGAAGTATTGCAGAGCTATATGACTCTGTACCACCACACTTACCTAAAGGAACAGTAGCTCAAGGTTGGAGTGTAGCAGAAACTTTTAGAATAATAACAAGAAGTTAGAAAAGGAAAAAGAGATACATATGAAAATATTAGGAATAGACCCAGGGTTTGCAATTGTTGGATATAGTGTAATTGAATATATAGGAAATAAATTTACATTAATAACATCAGGAGCAATTTTAACAGAAGCAAAAGAATCTTTCCCACTTAGATTAGAAAAGATTCATAATGAACTAAAAGAAATAATAGAAACATATAAACCAGATGTAATGTCAATAGAAGAACTATTTTTTAACAACAATGCAAAAACAGCAATAAATGTAGCTCAAGCAAGAGGTGTACTTTTAATGACAGCAAGAATATATAAAGTAGAAACATACGAATATACACCACTACAAATAAAGCAAGCTGTAGTAGGTTATGGTAGAGCAGATAAAATGCAAGTTCAAAGAATGATTAAAATGATATTAAAAACAGAAAACTTACCAAAATTAGATGATATAACAGATAGTATGGGAGCTGCGATTTGTCATGCACATTCAGCAAAATTTGCAGTAAAACTATAGGAAAGAAGAAAAAATGGATATATTAAAAGACGAAAATAATAATTATATAAAAGCATATAATCCAAGTATTCAGTTTGGAAAAATAGATAATGATATAGTAAATATATATATGCAATATAATCAGTTAAAAAACATATATAGGCAAGGTTGGCTAAAAATAAGAATAGGCTTAGAACATAAAGAAAAATGTGAATCCATAGCAGACCATACCTTTTCTGTTTCTATGTTAGCAATTACTATAGTTCAAAAATATGAATTAAAGCTAGATATGTTAAAAGTTTTAAAGTTAGCTATTATGCATGAACTAGGCGAAATATATGCAGGTGATTATACACCTTTTGATAATATTACAGAAAACCAAAAACATAGATTAGAAAAAGAGGCAGTAGAAAAATTAATAAAAGATATAACATTCGAAAATGATTTTTTAGAGACATGGCTAGAATATGAAGAAAAACAAACAGAGGAATCTAAATTCGTTTCAGAATTAGATAAACTAGAATTTTTACTCCAAGCAGTAGCATATGGATATGATGTAAAATACTTTAAAAGAACTTTAGAAAAGTGTAAAAGTAAATATAGTTTAGACATAATAGAGGAATTAATAAAAATAAGTAGAGGTAAAAAAGAGCCTAAAATAATAGGATAGAAAGAGGAGGAAAAAGATATGGTAAGTATAGAAAACTTAGAAAAAGAATTAAAACAAGATAAATTACATAGTATATATCTTTTTTCAGGGGAAGAACTATTTTTATTAGAAAATTCAGTAAAAAAAATTAAAACAATATTTGGAGAATTAGTAAAAGGTATTAACTATATAAATATAGATGAAACAAACTATAAAATACTAATTCAAGAATTAGAAACACCAGCATTTGGTTTTGAGAAAAAATTAATAATTGTAAAAAATGCAAATATTTTTTCAAAAGAAGGTAAAAAGAAAAATGCTGAAATGAAAGAATATAGAGAAAAACTAAGTGCGTATCTAAAAGAAAATATAAAAATGATAAATGAAAGCATAGTTTTAGTGTTTATTGAAGAAAATATAGATCTAAGATATGAAATAATAAAAGCGGTAGATGAATTAGGAGTAAATACCAAATTCGAATATCTTAAAGAGCCACAATTAAAAGCAAGACTAAAAGCAATTTGTAAAGGATATAAAGTGGAAATTTCAGAAAATGTACTTACATATTTGTTGGAATGCTGTGGTACTTCAATGCAAGACCTAATTAATGAAATCAGAAAACTTATTGAATACAAAGGTGAAAATGGAGTAATTGAAAAAGAAGATATAGATAAATTATCAATTAAAAAAATAGAAAGTATAATATTTGAATTAACAGATAATTTAGGTAAAAAAGATGTTTCTAAATCATTAGAAGTTTTAAATAATTTAATATACTCAAAAGAGCCAATACAAAAAATTTTAATAACACTATATAATCATTTCAAAAAGATATATTTTACAGGCTTAGCAGTTAAAACAAACAAAGATATAATATCTACACTAAAATTAAAGCCAAACCAAACATTTTTGGTAAATAAGTATAAAACACAAGCTAGATATTTTGGTGAAAAAGACTTAAGAAAAATATTACAAAGTTTAATAGATTTAGATTATAACTATAAAAATGGATTAATAGATTTACAAGTTGGTTTAGAAAGTATTTTATGTGTTTATTGTTCATAATATAAATAGAGAAAATGGTATGAAAATAAAGTAAAATGAAAATAAAATAAAAGTAAAATAAAAAGTATAAAAAACCCTTTTTTGATAAGAATAAGTATAAAGTATAAAATTGTAAATGAAAACAAAATGCGCAGTGAAAATACAATATAAATTCTTATAGAAAGAGGTTTTTTTATTATGGAAAAAGAAGAAAATAATAAAAAAGGAAAAAAGTTAAAAAATAAATTGAGATTAATAAGTAACAGAAAATTCCTATTAATTATATCTCTATTAATACTAATAATAGGATATATATTTAATAATTATCAAGTAGATGCAGTTTTTAAATATGGATCAAATGGTGAAGAAGTAAAACAAATACAAGAAAAATTACAAAGATGGGGACATTATGATGGAGAAATAGATGGGAATTATGGTAGTAAGACACAAGAAGCGGTTAAAGATTTTCAACAAAGTGTGGGAATAACAGCAGATGGAATAGCAGGGAACGAAACATTAGAAAAAATGGGAATAGAGGTAAACAATCAAACATCTAATCCTTCTACAAGTAACTCAAATGATTTGAATTTATTAGCAAGAATTATAAATGGAGAAGCAAGAGGAGAAACATATGAAGGACAAGTAGCAGTTGGAGCAGTTGTTTTAAACAGAGTAAAAAGTGGTAATTTTCCAAATACAATAGCAGGTGTTATATATCAAACTGGTGCTTTTGATGCAGTTTCAGATGGGCAAATCAATTTAGAACCAAGTAGTAGCTGTATAAAAGCAGCGCAAGATGCATTAAATGGTTGGGATCCAACGTATGGTGCAATATACTATTTTAACCCAAGTACAGCAACAAATAAGTGGATATGGTCAAGACCAGAAACAGTAACAATAGGTAAGCATAGGTTTGCAAAATAGGTATGACAAACTCCTACTATTCCTATCAATCTACTATATTTAGTAGATTATCTTGAGGTGCAGAGCTAGAAAGTTTGAAACGAATGAGTCATTTGTAGAATTTACAATTCTACTAGTCTAATCTAAAGTAGTGACGAGAGAAAAGAAAGACTACAACGTGTATGGAAACTAAAACTAATATTATATAAGAATAATAATTAGTTACTAGCATAGGTTCGAATCCTATAAGTTGCACTTTAAAAAGACGGAAAGTTATTGAACTTTCCGTCTTTTTATAAAATATAAAATATAAATATGAATAAGATAAATAAAATATAAATATGAATAAGATAAATAAAAAATAAATTGATAGTAATAAATAAAAGTTAGTATTATATTTAAAACATAGATATTTATTGACAAAATAAGTAGTAATTGATAATATATACTTAAGAAAAAATGGAGGGAAAAATGAAACTATATCCAAATGATAACTTTAAAAAAGTAGAAGAAATAACAATAGAATATTTAAAAGAAAATAAAATAAATGGACTAATACTAGATGTAGATAATACATTAGTAGATTATACAAAAAAAATGAAAGAACCAGTAGAAAAATGGCTAAGAAATATAGCAAATAGTGGAATACTAGTATACATATTATCAAACACAAGTGACGAAAAGAAAATAATAGAAATAACTAAAAAAGTAGACATAAAATATATATATTTTGCAAAAAAACCATTTAAAAAAGGATTCTTAAAAATACAAAAAGAATTTGGAATAAAGCCAGAAAATATAGCAGTAGTAGGAGATCAAATATTTACAGATATAATAGGTGGAAATAGGTGTAAAATGTTTACAATATTAGTAGATCCGATAGAAAGAAAAGAATTTTGGTATACAGCTTGGAAAAGACCAATAGAAGAAAATATTATGAAAAAATATTTCAAGCTAAAATCAAAAGAAAAGGAGAACAAATAGATGTATTTTAATGATGTACATATTGGTATCTATTTAGCGGTAATTGTGCTAGGTTTTATTGTAGGACAATTAATAGACTGGGCAAATAAGCGATTACCAGAATACAAAAAAGTAATTTCAAAAGATATTATAGAAGAATATAAACATAAAGTAAAACCAAATTATATTTTGATGTTTATAACATCTGGTATATTTGTATTTTTGCTTTATACCTATGGAATAAAAGATACATTAATTGCAAATTTTGATTTAATAAAATATATGATATTATCACCACTTTTATTATGTGCATTTGTCATAGACTATAAGTTGCAGATAATACCAAATAGACTAAATTTATTAATATTTGAAATAGGATTAATATTTACATTTTTATATGGTTTATCAGATTTTGCAATTACAATAAATATGTTGCTTGGAATGCTTGCAGGTGGAGGAATATTCTTAGGAATAACTCTAATTGGAGGACTGTTTTATGGTAAAGAAGCAATGGGATTTGGTGATGTGAAATTCATGGGAGCATTGGGATTATTTTTTGGACTGTCAAACATAATAGTTATAACACTTGTTTCTTTTTTAATAGGAGCAATACTTAGTATCATATTAATAGTTACAAAAATCAAAAAAACAGACGAATATATACCATTTGGACCATTTATAGTAATTGCAACATATATTAGTATGTTTATACCATTTGAGCAATTAAAAAATGTATTAATGCAAGTATTTACACTTGGGATGTATAATTAAAGGGAAGTAGAAATAAAAAGGGGGTATACTTATGAACTCTAAATTACAGTGGTTAAGAAATAAAATGTTAAGTATGAATTTACAAGGGATAATAATATCAAATCCAGTAAATATTAAATATTTAACAAATATTGATGCAGAAGGAGAACTATTACTAACTTTAAAAGAAAACATATTCTTAACTGATTCTAGGTATATAGAAGAAGTTCAAACAACAATTACGTTATTAGATGAAATAATTGTATATGATGTAAGAAGTATAACAAAAGATGATTATGAAAATTTCTTTATGTTTTGTGAAAATGTAGGCTTCGAAGAACAGTATATTTCATACTATAAATATAAAGAATATATAAGGAAATATAGAATAAATAATTTTGTAGAAACAGAAAAAATTATTGAAAAACAAAGAACAATAAAAACAGAAGAAGAAATTAAAAATATAATAAAAGCGTGTGAAGTAACAGATAATTGTTTTGCACATATATTATCATATATAAAACCAGGTATGACAGAAATAGAAATATCAAATGAAATCAAAAAATATTTTAGACAAAATTCTCATGGAAGATCATTTGAGCCAATTGTATTATCAGGAGAAAATACCTCAAAACCACATGGTAAATCAACAGATAGAAAAATTCAAGAAAATGACATCATAATGATTGATATGGGGTGTAAAATAAATGGATATTGTTCAGATATGACAAGAACATTTTTTGTTGGAAATGTACCAGATAATATGAAAAGAGTATATAATTTAGTTTTGAAAAATCAAATTCAAACATCTGAACAAATGAAAGACGGAATGAATACAAAGTTATTAAGTAAAATGGTATCAAATGACTTTAAGTTAAATAGATTTGATTTAATACATAGTATAGGACATGGAGTTGGGCTCCAAATACACGAATCTCCATTTGTTAGTGAAAATTCAGAAATGATATTAAAAGAAAATATGATAGTAACAAATGAACCAGGTATATATGTATATGGTAAATTTGGTATTAGAATTGAAGATACAGTACAAATTACAAAATTTGGTAGTATAAATTTAACTAAATCTGAGAAAAATTATATTGTAATATAATTTATTTCTAGTAATAAGTATTAATTAAGACATAGAGAGCTTGATTTTTAGAGTGAAATGTAGTAAAATAGTTAGAGTTTAAAAAAAAAGAAAAATTGAAGGGAGAAATAAATTATGGCAGCAGTATATTCAGCAGGTGATTTTAGAAATGGAACAACATTTGAAATGGAAGGTAATGTATATAGAATAGTTGAATTTCAACACGTAAAACCAGGGAAAGGTTCAGCATTTGTTAGAACTAAAATGAAAAATGTTATAACAGGTTCAACTTTAGAAAAAACATTTAATCCATCAGATAAATTTCCAGCAGCAGAAATTGAAAAGAAAACAATGCAATACTTATATAATGATGGAGGATTATACTATTTAATGGATAATGCAACATATGATCAAATGCCTCTTAATGAAGAACAATTAGGTGATTGTATGAAATATTTAAAAGAAAATATGGAAGTAACAGTTCTTTCATATAAAGGAAGTGTATTTGCAGTAGAACCACCAACATTTGTAGAATTAGAAGTTACATATACAGAACCAGGATTTAGTGGTAACACAACAAATACTTCAGGTAAACCAGCTAAATTAGAAACAGGATTAGAATTACAAGTACCTTTATTTATAGATATTGGAGATATATTAAAAATAGACACAAGAACATGTGAGTATATGGAAAGAGTATAGAAAGGTAGAGCGATTATGGATTTTAATGACCAATATAAAGTGTTTTTAGAAGATATTCAAAAAAATATAACAAATGAGGTAGATAAAGCATATATAGAGAAAAGATTTTCAGACTTTGTAAATACAGTAATAGTTAAATTGAAAGAAAATAAGGAAAATTCAGAAACAAAAATGAAAGAATACGAAAAAACTCAAAATGCTTTAATACAAAAGGTTAATGAATTAGAAAATGCTATTGGTAGAATAGAAGATGATTTATACGAATATGATGAATATGACTTAGAAATTAAATGTCCATATTGTAGTGCAACTTTTACTACAGATGTAGAAGAAGTAAATAAAGAACTAGAGTGTCCTAGTTGTGAAAATATCATTGAGATAGATTGGACAGAGGCACAAGAAAAAAACTATACTTTTGAAGAAGATGAAGATATGTAATAGAAGAAATATACCAGTTACTAGAAAATTAACTTTCTAATAACTGGTATAATTTTTTTGTAATTAAATAAAACAACAGAATTAGTAAGTTTTATTGTAATATTTTAGAAATTAGTGTAAAATAGGAATATCTTACAAATAATATTAGGAGGAAAAGAACAAATGAAATTTGTTACAGATGAAGTAACTAAAAAAGAATATAAGGAATTTTTAGAAAACCACGAAAGATGTAATTTTCAACAATCTTTAGAGTGGGCAGAAATAAAAAAAGATAATTGGAAACCAGAAGTTATATTAGCAGAAGATGAAGAAGGGAAAATTGTAGGTTCACTATGTGTATGGGTAAGAAAAATACCTATATTTGGAAATATAATGTATTCTTCACGTGGTCCAGTATGTGACGTGCATGACATAAGTGTAATGAATCAATTAACAGAAGGTGCAAAAGAACTTGCTAAAAAATACAAAGCAATAGTACTTAGAATAGAACCAGATATAAAAACAGATGATCAAACTTTTAGAGATATAGTAACTAATTTAGGTTATAGGATAAAAGATGATGCTAAAGATTTTAAAGATGAAATACAACCAAGATTTGTATTTAGATTAGATATAAAAGATAAAACAGAAGAAGATATATTAGCAGGGTTTAAACAAAAATGGAGATATAATATAAAAGTTGCAACTAAAAAAGGAGTTGTAATCAAAGAAGGAACAAGAGAAGATTTAAAAGATTTTCATAAAATAATGATTGAAACAGGTAAAAGAGATGGCTTTATAATTAGACCACTAGCATATTTTGAAAAAATGTATGATAGTTTAGGGAGTAAACATATGAAACTCTTAATGGCATATCATGAGGATAAACCAATTTCAGGAGTAATTCCAATTTTTTATGGAAATAAAACATGGTACTTATATGGAGCTAGTAGTAATGAACATAGAAATTTAATGCCAAATTACCTATTACAATGGGAAATGATTAAAATGGCAATAGCTAGAAAAGATGATGTATATGATTTTAGAGGTGTTTCAGGAGTTGTAGACGAAAACCATCCACAATACGGATTATATAGATTTAAACAAGGTTTTGGAGCAACATTTACAGAATTTATTGGAGAAGTATATATACCATTTAAACCATTAACATATTCTTTATATAAGTTCTCAGAAAAAATGTTTAGAACATTAAGACAAATTAAAAGAAAAGTTAAAAAAGAAAAAAAAGAAGTTAAGAAATAAATAAAACTAATAAAAAAAACTTAAATAAAATATATGGAGGAAATATATTTGAACAAACTTGTGATAAAAAAAGAAGACTATATATATAATATAGATAAAATAAAGGAATATATTGATAAAAGTGGAATAGACGATAATGGAAATAAAACACAGATAATTGCAGTTGTTAAAGGAAATAGCTATGGAATGGGAATCATAGAAAGTACTAAAATTTTAGTAGACAATGGTATAACTTTTTTTGCAGTAGCAACTAAAGAAGAAGCAGTACTACTTAGAAAATCAGGTATAAAAGAAAAAATATTAATGTTATCTCCAACATCTATAGAATATGATGTAAAAGAATTAATAGAAAATGAAATAATAATAACTATAGGCTCGAAAGAAGATATCAAAATTGCAGAAGAATTAGGAAAAGAATTGAACAAAAAAGTAATTGCACATTTAAAAATAGATACAGGATTTGGAAGATATGGTTTTGTATATTCAGAAATTTTAGAAAATATAGAAATATTAAAAGGATTATCAAACATAGAAATTCAAGGAACATTTTCACATTATTCAAATAGCTATTATGATGAAAAATATACTAAAGAACAATTTGATAGATTTTTAGAAGTAGTAAAAATTCTTAAGAAAAATGAAATTAATGTAGGAATGCTACATATTTGTAATTCATCAGCAGCATTAACAATACCACTGCATCACTTAAATGCAGTAAGAATAGGATCAGCATTTTTTGGAAGACTATCATGTAAAAATACATTAGGTCTTAGAAAAGTAGGTGAATTCAAATCACAAGTAGCAGAAATAAAGATACTCCCCAAAGGGTTTAATATAGGGTATTCAAATACATATAAAACAAAAAGAGAAACTAAAATAGCAGTTGTACCAGTTGGATATATGAATGGATTTAATGTAGTAAATAATAAAGATATGTTTAGATTTGTAGATAAATTAAGATATATTAAAGATGAGATGACAAAAATATTTAAAAAGCAAAAAATACATGTAAAGATAAATAATCAAAATTGCGAAGTATTAGGAAGAATAGGAACATATCATATAGTGTTAGATATAATAGATAAAAAAGTTGAAATAGGAGATGAAGTTAAGTTAGATATAAATCCTAAGTTTATAGATTCTAGTATTAGAAGGGAGTACTTGTAGTGAAAAATGATGATAATAATTTAGATGAAAAGAAAGAAATAAAATCAAAAAAATTAGGATTTTTTAAAAAAGTGTGGTATGGAATAACAAAAATAGAATATTATCCTCAAATGGTATCGAGTGGACTTGGAAAAACACTAATATATTTTCTAAAACTGATATTAATTTTGGCTATAGTAATGTGCATAGGTATAATATCTGAGATGTATCAAGAAGTTCAAAAATTAACAGGATATATAGTTAATGAATCTCCAGATTTTTCATATGGCAATGAAAAATTAACTGTAGAAAATTCACCATTATATTACGAGCAAGAAAGTACAGCTTTTGGGAAAATTATTATTGATACAAGAGAAATAAGTGTAGAAGATATCAATATATATATATCAGACCTAGAAAGTTCTGCAGATAATTTTGCAGTAGTACTAAATGATAGTATTATAATTAAAAATACTATGATTACATCTGAAATAACATATAAGTATAGTGACATATTAGAAGGATTACAAATAACTGAATTTGATAAGCAAGATGTTATACAATATATAGAAAGTTATCAAATAATAATAATATATATATGTGTGTATATAATAATGTTAATATATGCATTCATACTATATACAATAATAACATTTTCAAATGTGTTATTCTTAACAGTAATAGGGTTAATATCAGCAATTGGAGCTAGAATAAAGCTAAGATATAAAGCACTAATATGTATGGCAATATATTCTCTTACATTATCAATATTATTAAATACAATATATATAGGAGTTAATATATTTATAGATTTTGAAATAGAATATTTTGAGGTGATGTATATATCAGTAGCGACAATATATTTAGTAGCATCAATATTTATACTTAAATCAGAAATATTAAAGCAACAAACAGAAATTGCAAAATATACTGAGGAACAAGCAAAAATAAAGCAATTAGAAAAAGAGATGGAAGATAAATTAAATGAAGTAAAAAGAGAAAAAAAGAAAGATAATAAAAAACAAAAGGAAAAAAGTAATAATAAAGAAGAAAGCGAAGATAATAATATAGGAGAAGAGCCTAGAAGTTCAGAAACTTAAAAATTAAATTGGAGGAAAAGATGAAAGACCAAGAAGAAAAAAACGAAAATAATAAAAAAGATAAAAGTAACAAAAAGAATCAAAATAAAACATTAAAATTATTTAAAAACATTTTAATATTAGCAGCTATAATATTAGTATCAATTGGAATTGCAGTGTATTTAAATAATACAAGTAATGAAGAAGACAAAACTTTAAATTATGATCAGTTATATAGAGAAGTATTATCAGATAATGTTGAAAAAATAGAAATGACAGTAGGTAGTACATCTGCAACAGTTAAAATACGAGGTGAAGAAGAAGAAAAAACAGTTTTAATACCAGAAACAGAACCTTTTTTAGAAACAGTACAAACAAAAATTGCTGAAGGACATGAAATAGAATTAATTCAAAACCCTAAAAGTGTATTATCACAAATACCATCAATAATTTTTAGTATATTACCAACAGCATTAATGTTAATATTATTAGTTTTAATATTTAAAATGCAAGGAATTGGTGAAAAAGGTAAAGTTTATGATGAAGAAGAAAGATTAACAGAAGTTAAATTTGACGATATAGCAGGACTAGATGAAGAAAAAGCAGAATTAGAAGAAATAGTTGAATTCTTAAAAAAACCAGAAAAATTTGCAGAGATGGGAGCAAAAATACCTAAAGGTGTGCTTCTATACGGGAAACCAGGAACAGGAAAGACTTTAATAGCAAAAGCAATAGCCGGTGAAGCAAATGTACCATTTATATCAATGAGTGGATCAGAGTTTATAGAAATGTTTGCAGGACTTGGTGCATCAAGAGTAAGAAAACTATTTGAAAGAGCTAGAAAACTATCACCATGTATAGTATTTATAGATGAAATAGATGCAATAGGAACAAGAAGATCATCAAATAGTGGAGCAGAAACTGAAAATAATCAAACTCTAAATCAGTTATTAGTAGAAATGGATGGATTTAGTTCAGAAGAAACAGTAATAATATTAGCAGCAACAAATAGACCAGAAATGTTAGATCAAGCCTTATTAAGACCAGGAAGATTTGATAGACAAGTAACAATACCAACACCAGATTTAAAAGGAAGATTAGAAATATTAAAAATTCATACAAGAGATAAAAAAATGGCAGAAGAAGTTGATTTACAAAGTATTGCAGAAGATACAGCAGGCTTTACCGGAGCAGAACTTGCAAACATATTAAATGAGGCAGCAATTATTGCAACTAGAAATAATCATGAAGCAATAGAAAATGATGATGTTGAAGAAGCGGTTAAAAAAACTACAGTTGGTTTAGAAAAAAGAACAAGAGAAATATCAGAAAAAGATAGAAAACTTACTGCATACCATGAAGCAGGACATGCAGTTGTAAGTAGATATTTAGAAACACAAACTGATGTTAAAGAAGTTTCAATAATACCACGTGGACTAGCAGGTGGATATACAATGTATAAGTCAAATGAAGATAAATACTATATATCTAAAACAGAAATGCAAGAAAAGTTAATAGCACTTTTAGGTGGAAGAGCAGCAGAAAAACTAGTTTTAGATGATATATCAACTGGAGCAAGTAATGATATTGAAGTAGCAACTGGAATAGCAAGAGATATGGTAACTAAATATGGAATGAGTGATGTGTTAGGTCCAATAGATCTTCACACAAAAGATCCATATGAAGTACAAATATTTGGAGATAGTATTAGTGATAAAATAGGTAATGAAGTTAAAAAATTAATAGATATAGCATATAATGATGCACAAATAATATTAAGAGAAAATAGAGATAAACTAGATGTTATAGCAGAGCTATTACTTAAACAAGAAAAAATCAATGAAAAAGAATTTAAACAAATATTTGAATAAATTAGATGTGTGCCAAAAGTTTAATTTTGGCACATTTTTAAAAATATAAACAGAAAAAAGAATAAAAGAGAAAAGTAGAAAAATAAAAAAGATTAAAAAAAGAAAAGTAGAAAATTAAAATATAAAAAACAAAGTAAATGAGGTGAATAAATGACAATTTATGAATTGATAAAAAAAGGAACAATTATATTAAAAACAAATAATATAGAAAATGCAAACTTAAAATCAAGATTAATAATGCAGTATGTTTTTAAGAAAGATAGACAATATATATTAATAAATGATAAATTAGAACCATCAAAAGAAAAGGAAAAATACTTTTTGCAATGTATAGATATGTTAGTAGAAAATATACCACTTCAGCATATTACAAATACACAAGAATTTATGAAACTAAACTTTTTTGTTAATGAAAATGTATTGATTCCAAGATCAGATACAGAAATACTTGTAGAAGAAGTTATTAATATAATTAATAAGATAAAAAATGAAAAAGGAAATATTGGAATTGATAATATTTCTGTAATGGATCTATGTACAGGTAGTGGAGCAATAGCTATTTCACTTGCTAAATATATTCCAAGTATTAATATAACAGCAGTTGATATAAGTGATAAAGCTTTAGAAGTAGCTAAGAAAAATGCTAAATTAAATAATGTAGAAGAGAAAATTACTTTTATAAAATCAGATATGTTTTCAAAATTAGAGGGTCTTAAGTTTGATGTAATAGTTTCTAATCCACCATATATAAAAAAAGAAGTGATAAAAAAACTAGATAAAGAAGTACAAAAAGAACCAATACTTGCATTAGATGGAGGAATAGATGGATTAGATTTTTATAGATTAATAGTAAACAATGGTTATGAATATTTAAAACAAAATGGATATATATGCTTGGAAATAGGATATGATCAAAGAGAAGATGTTATTAGATTAATAGAAAATAAAAAAGAAATATATTCAAATACATATGCCAAAAATGATTTATATTCTAATGATAGAATAATAATAACGAAGTTACATATATAATATAAAAATGTAATAAAAAGTGATAATAAGGAGGGGCAAATTATGTCATTTACTTCAGAGATAAAACAAGAGTTAAACAAAAGCAATAGTTTATCTAATAAAGAATATATTAAATATGAATTAATAGGATATCTATTAACAAATAATATATCTTTTGTAGATAAATCAAATATAAAATTTGTAACAGAAAGTGAATATAATATTAATAGATTTTCTAAAATATTATCAAATTTAAATATAGAACACGATATAGGAATAAGTGGTAAATCATTTTTTTCTAAAATTAAAATAAAAAATCTACTAGAAAAAAAATTAGGAATAAATATAGATAAAGAAAATCATAATATCAGACTATTAGAAGAATTAAAGTGTGAGATAGAATTGAAAAATGAAAAAGAAAAAGAAAAGGAAATCGAAAAACAAATAATAAAAGGTACTTTCATGGGATCCGGCTCAATAAATGACCCGGCTAAAAATTATCATTTAGAAATTAACTTATCAAATAAAGAAAATATGAATTATGTTAAAAATATAATAGGACAATCTGTAATTAATATGAAGGAAATGGAACTACCTAATAAGTATTGTATATACTTAAAAGATGGAGAAGAAATATCTAAGTTTTTAGCTTTAATAGGAGCAAACAAAGCAGTATTATCATTTGAAGAAATTCGTATTGAAAAAGAAATGAGAGGAAAAGTAAATAGATTAGTTAATTGTGAAACAGCTAATTTAAACAAAACTATAAATGCATCAATAGAACAAATAGCAGCGATAAAAAAATTACATGAAAATGGTAAAATGAATAAATTAGATGATAATTTAAAGGAAATTGCAAAAATAAGAATAGAAAATCCGGATATGTCATTAGTTGAGCTAGGAAATTTATTAAATGTACCTATAGGAAAATCTGGAGTAAATTATAGGCTTAAAAAAATTATAGAATTAGCAAATGAAATTTAAATTAATTTAAGTAAAAGAAGTAAAGAAAAGAGATGATCAGAATAAATAAAGAAGAAAATTATAATCAAAAAAAAGAATTAGGCATATACATACATATACCGTTTTGCAAGAGTAAATGTTATTATTGTGACTTTTTATCTTTTAAGGAAAATATTAATAATAATTCTCAGGTAGGAGATTATATAAAAAAAATACTTCTAGAGATAGATAGTTTTGATTTTTCTAATTATGAAGTAACAACAATATATATTGGAGGAGGAACACCTTCATATATAGATGAAAATTACATAGAAAAAATATTAAATAAAATAAAAGAAAAGATAAAAAAAGAATACTATAAGCTTGAAAATATTGAAATAACAATAGAAATGAATCCTGGAACAATAAATAAAAGTAAGCTTCAAAAATATAAAGAAATTGGGATAAACAGAATTAGTTTAGGGCTTCAAACAATAAATGATGAATTATTGAAAAAAATAGGAAGAATACATACATTTGAAGAATTTTTGAAGGCATATAATTTAGTTAAGCAAATAGGATTTAATAATATTAGTTTTGACTTAATGATAGGACTTCCAGACCAAAAAATAAAAGATATAAAGGAAATGGTGGACTTGATAAAAAAATTAGATCCAAATCATGTTAGTGTATACTCACTTATTTTAGAAGAAGGTACTAAATTAGAAGAATTAGTTGAAAGTAATAAATTAGAATTACCATCAGAAGAAGATGAAAGAAAAATGTATTGGTATGTTAAAAATAAATTAGAATTACTAGGATATAACCATTATGAAATATCTAACTTTTCAAAAATAGGAAAAGAATCAAAACATAATATGAATTGCTGGGAACAAAAAGAATATGTAGGTTTTGGATTAGGAGCACATTCATATATTGATAAGACAAGATATTTTAATGAGCAAATAGATGAAAATACATTAGATTATAATAAAGTAATAGAAGAAAAGCAAACAATAAATGATAAAAAAAATGAATATATGTTATTATCACTTAGAAAGTTAGAAGGAGTTAATATAACTAAATTCAAAGAAAAATTCAATGAAAATCCAATATTTATATATAAAGATATATTAGAAAAGTTGACAAATATGGAGTTAGTAGAAATAGATTTAAATAATATAAAACTAACAAACAAAGGTATAGATTTTGCTAATTTAGTTTGGCAAGAATTTGTTTAGAAAAATCTAAAAGTAAGAAAAAAGTTGAATATAAAAAGACAGCTATATAAAATAAATTATTTAAGATATAAATCAAAAAAAAAGAATAAATGTTCGTTAAACTATTGACAAGTTTGAAACTTGGGTATAGAATAAAGGCGAACATTTATTTTGTAGGAGGTTTTTTTATGATTACAACATTAAATATAAAAAATATAGGAATAATAGAGGAACTTAATATAGACTTTAATCAAGGTCTTAATGTATTAACTGGTGAAACAGGAGCAGGGAAAACATTAATAATAGATTCACTTCAAGTTATATCAGGTGGACGATTTTCTAAAGAAATGATAAGAAGAGGTGAAACATATTCTTTTGTGGAAATTTGTATATATGATCCTAAAAATGAAAAATCAATAGATGGAAATATAATTGTCTCAAGAGAAATTCATCTAAGCGGAAAAAACATGTGCAAAATAAATGGAAGAATGGTAACTGTACATGAGCTAAAAGAATTTATGAATACATTTATAGAAATACATGGTCAACACGATAATCAAAATTTGTTAAATCCAAAATTACATTTAAACTATCTAGATAATTTTATAGGAGAAGAAATATTTGAAATTAGAAATAAGTATATAGAAGAATATAAAAAATACTTAAAGATTTGTAAGGATTTAAAAGAAAACTATGGAGATGAAAAAGAAAAACAAAGAAGGATAGATTTATTAAAATATCAAATAGAAGAAATTAAAAGTGCTTCATTAAAAAAAGATGAGGAAAACAGTCTAGAAGAAAAAAGGAAGATAATGTTAAATTCAGAAAAGATTTTTCAAAATATAAATAGTGCAGATGAAATAATCTCAAGTAATTTAATAGAAGGTATGAGTCAGTCAATTAGATATTTAGAGAAAATAGAATCTATAGATGATAAATTTTCAGGTTTAAATACAAATTTAAAAAATATATATTATGAATTACAAGAAATATCAAGAGATATGTCTAGTTATATAGATGATATTGATTTTAATGAAGAAGAAAGAGATTTTGTTGAGGAAAGATTAGATATAATAAATTCTCTTAAAAGAAAATATGGTAATAGTATAGAAGAAATTTTAGAATATAAATTAGAAGTAGAAGCGGAAGTAAATCATATAGAAAATTTAGAAGCATACATAAAAGAGTTAAAAAACAAAAAAATGAGTAGTGAAAAAGAAATGGATATACTAGCAAGCAAGATAAATAATATTAGAACTAAATATGCTAAAATATTATCAGAAAAAATAAACAATGAATTAGTAGAATTAGAAATGAAAAATGCTAAAATTAATGTAAAGGTAGAATATTTAGAAAATTCATATTTAGATACAGGTAAAAATCGAGTAGAACTATATATAACAACAAATAAGGGAGAGGAAGAAAAATCATTAGTAAAAATAGCATCAGGTGGAGAAATGTCAAGGACTATGCTTGCAATAAAAAAAGTATTAGCAGATATAGATGAAATTCCAATAATGATTTTTGATGAAATTGATACTGGAATTAGTGGGAAAGCCGCAAATTCAGTAGCAAATAAATTATCAGAAATTTCCAAAAAACATCAAGTTATGTGTATATCACATTTGCCAAATATAGCTGCAATAGCGGATTATAATTATTTTATAAGTAAAAAAGTATTAGATGATAGAACAAAAACAGAAGTTAAATTATTAAAAGAAGAAGAAGTTATAAATGAGATTGCAAGAATATCATATGGAGAAGTAAATGATATAAGTAAAAAATATGCAAATGAATTAAGAAATAAAAAAGTTTCATAAAATGAAAAATAATTGTAATAAAATACTAAATTTATTGACACTATAATTATGTTATGATATATATAATATATATTAAAACTTAGGGAGGAAATATAATGAAAGAACAAAAGAAAGCTCAAAAAAAAGTGGCAAAAAAGATTAATCCAAAGGTGTTATTAATTATAGCATTAGTTGTGGTTATAGGAGTTATTGTATTAATTGTAAATCTTACAAATAGTGCTAAATCTAAAACAATTAACATTGAGGAAACAGCTAGAAAATTACTCGATATAAAAGTAGAAGGTTTAGAATTTGGAGACATTGAAACAACACTTAATGCAATAAAACTAGATAGTTTTGCAGGTATTGCAAATTTAACAAGACAAGAAATAGAAGATTTAGGAATCGATACAAATTTAATGGAAGATTACATGATTAAATATAATAGAGAGCAACAAGAATTTTTAGCTATAATAAAAGTATCAGATGAAAATAGAGAATTTTTAGATATGCAATTAGAAATGTTTATGGATACAATAAGATTTGAAAATATTGATGATATAAATATAACAGATAAAGATGTTGTAGTTGAATATGTAAACAACTACTTAGTAGGAGTAGTTTCTTATGATAGTGATACTATTATAAATTTAATTAAAGTGGCAGACACAAGTGCAGTATTTAAATATATGAATGAAATAAATATAACAGAAATATCTACTCGCTTAAGAATAGAACAAGAACAAGTTGAAGATTTCTATATGTTAGAAACTTTAGAAAAAAATAATAATGAATTAATAATGATAGTAAAACCTAAAGAAGAACATAAAGAAGAAGTAAAAAATGAAATAGATAATTATTTTAGAGAATTAAGTGATGAAATAAGATTTAATTCACATGTAAATGTAGAAGACCCGATAGTAGATGATTATCTACCAGAAGATCCATTTGCAGAAGATAATATCATAGATAATAAATTAGAAATGGAATATGAAGGATATTATATTTATATTGTAACAGAAGGTGGTCATAACGAAATGGTATATGATTATATGATAAATAATATTCAATATGCAGAGTAAAAATAAAAAAAGAGGTGTTTAATGTTTTGCATTAAGCACTTTTTATAATATATTTCATTCTAGAATAGGAGAAAAATGAATATATGAAAATATTTAAAATAATAGTAGTATTTATAATAGTATTTATATTTGTTACTACGAATGCAAAAGCATTTGCCGAAAATATAATACTAGAAGCAGAAAGTGTAGAAGAAACTCAAAATCAAATAGTAACAGAACCTGTAGAAGAGATTATATTAGTAAGTGCAAAAGTACTTTCAGTAGGCGAGGTATATGAAAAAGAAGAATTTGGAAATAAACTAAAATATCAAGATGTAGAAGTAGAAATTTTAGAAGGAAAATTTGAAAATAGAATAATAAATGTAACTTATGGAATAACATATGATTTAGAAGGTGCAATCGAAAATTACGAATTAGAAAAAGGAAATACCGTTGAAATAAGGATAACAGAAGAAAATGGAGAAATAAAGAGTACTTCAATAGAAAGATTAGAAAGATCGAGTTATGTATATATAATGCTTGCTGTATTTTTTATATTAATTTTAGTAGTTGGTAGAAAACAAGGAATTAAAGCAATAGTTGCATTTTTAATAACAATACTTGCAATTTTCTATGTTATGTTGGAATCCATACTTAATGGAAAAAATGCAATACTAATGGCTATACTAGTATCGATAGGAATTATTGTAACTACTTTTATAGTAATAGCAGGATTTAATAAGAAATCATTAACAGCGATGATAGGAACATCAGGTGGAGTAATATCAGCAGCTTTATTAGCTATACTATTTGGAGTTATTGCTAAACTTACAGGAGGACAAGAAGAAGCTATATATTTGAGTATGAACACAGAAGGATTAGTTTTTAATTTTAAAGACTTGTTATTCGCAGGAATAGTAATATCATCACTTGGAGCTTGTATGGATGTTGGAATGTCAATAGCATCTTCATTAGATGAATTAAGACAAAAAAATCCTGAAATAAAACCAATGGAACTATTTAAAAGTGGAATGAATATAGGTGGAGATATAATTGGAACAATGACAAATACACTAATACTTGCATATATTGGAGGAGCAGTAAATTTAGTACTATTATATATGATTAATGAATTATCAGTTAGTCAAATATTAAATATAGAATTAATAGCAACAGACGCTATATCAGCATTAGCAGCTAGCATGGGTGTAATACTTACAGTCCCAATTACAGCAGCAGTATATAGTATGTTAAATAAACCGAAAAAAATATATCAAACAGAGAGTAAAACTAAAATAGATGGACAAAGAAGTTTAAAATTATAGTAAATATAGAATAGATAAAAATATGTATATAAAAAGTTATTAGTTTTAAAACAAATTAATAACTTTTTTAGTTCGTTAAAAACATTAAAAAGTATTGAAAATCAGGCAAAAGTATGGTATAATATAAAAGCTAGCGTGTTTTAGAGCTAAGAGAGATAAAGGATGTGAAAATAGATAGATGAAAGAAAAATATTTAGAATATTTTATGGATTCTAGAATATATAGTAAACAAGATGTATTAAATAGTATAGAAGAAACCAAAAAGGATTTTGAAACAAAAGATGTAAAAGTTAATATATTTTTAAATCGATTTGGTATATATGAAGTTATTTTTGAATTTAAAGATAAAAATACATATATAAATAAAATGAAATCTTGGGTACAAGAAAATAGAATTAAAATTAAAAGCAATGATATGAAAATTGTAAAACAGTCAGATAGACTACAAGAAAGAGTAAAAAAGGAAATAAAAGAAAAAGAACGATTACATAGATATTCAGGAAACAGATATGGAATGTATAAAGAAACTAGAAATGTGTATAAACCATTATAATATAAATAAAGTTGGAATTTAGAAAGGAAAAAGTTTGTATATGAAAGAAGAACTATTAAAGATTAAAGAAAATTCAGTTGCAGAGATTAATATATCTAATAATTTAAAAGAACTAAGCGATATAAAAGTTAAATATTTAGGTAAAAAAGGTGAGTTAACAGTAGTGCTAAAAGGAATGGGGAAACTAGAACCATCTGAAAGACCTATAATAGGAGCATTAGTAAATGAATTAAGAGATGAATTAGAAAATGAATTTACTAAAAAAGAAAAAGAACTTAAAAATGCAGAATTATTAAAAAAGTTAGAAACAGAAGATTTAGATGTAACAGAACCAAGTAAAAAAGATGAATTAGGAACATTACATCCAATTACTCAAATTATAAGAGAAGTTGAAGATATATTTTTAGGTATGGGATATGAAGTAGCAGATGGTCCAGAAATAGAAAAAGCAATATATAATTTTGATAAATTAAATACACCAATAGATCATCCAGCAAGAGATATTCAAGATACATTTTATATAACAGATGATATTGTTTTAAGAAGTCAAACATCACCAGTACAAGCAAGGGTTATGGAAAATCAAAAACCACCAATTAAAATAATTTGTCCGGGAACAGTGTATAGATCAGATGAAGTTGATGCAACACATTCACCAGTATTCCACCAAGTAGAAGGACTAGTTGTAGATAAAAATGTTTCACTTGCAGATTTAAAAGGAACACTTGAAATATTTGCTAAAAAATGTTTAGGAGAAAATACAAAGATTAGATTTAGACCACATCATTTTCCATTTACAGAACCAAGTGCAGAAGCAGATGTTTCATGCTTTGTATGTGGAGGAAAAGGTTGTAGAGTTTGTAAAAATGAAGGTTGGATAGAACTTTTAGGTTGTGGTATGGTACATCCTAATGTACTTAAAAGTTGTGGAATAAATCCAGAAGAATATTCAGGTTTTGCATTTGGATTTGGAATAGAGAGAATAGCAATGGCGAAATTTGGTATTACAGATATGAGATTATTGTTTGAAAATGATGTTAGATTTTTGAAACAGTTTTAATTAAATAACATATTGAAAGATATGAAAAAAAGAAATAGAAATAAAATAAGCAAAATGCTTAAGTAAAAGGAGAGTAATAAGAATGGGGATTTTTAATAAAATCTTTAACAAAGGACAAAATTCAAATTATAGTGAAGTTGAATATAAGAATTATAAGGATGTTGTAAAATTATTACATACAGAGAAATATAGAGAAGGATTCTATGTAGAAACATTATTAAATGGTAGGTATATATTAAAAAGAGAAGAAGATGCTAAAATAACATTAGCTATGCAAAATCATAATGAATTTAAGAATAGATTAAAAGGAAATAATAACTTTAGCACTACAAGTAACATAGTGGAAAATAATTATACAACAAATCTTAAAAAAACAAATCAAGGTAGTAAAAGAAATAATTTTATAAATAGTTTGAGTAATTAAATACATACAAGATAAAGAAGGGAAGAATTAATTTGAAAACAAGTATTGAATGGTTAAAAGAATATAGTGATATTGATGTTACAAGTACAGAACTTGGAGATATTTTAACAATGACTGGTTCAAAAGTTGAAGGGGTTTTAAAAAAAGGAGATAACATAAAAAATGTTGTTATTGGAAAAATTTTAGAAATTGAAAAACATCCAGATGCAGATAAACTAGTTGTAACTAAAGTAGATATTGGAAGTGAAATAGTACAAATTGTAACAGGAGCTAAAAATATAAATGTAAATGATATAATTCCAGTTGCAAAAGATGGTTCAGAACTTCCAGGAGGAGTTAAAATAAAAAAAGGACCATTAAGAGGAATTGATTCTTGTGGTATGTTATGTTCTATAGGTGAACTAGAATTAACAAAAGAAGAATACCCAAATCAAGATGAAGATGGAATAATGATATTAGATAAGACACTAGAATCAAAAATAGGTCTAGATGCTGTGGATGTATTAGAACTAAGAGAAGAAATTGTAGATTTCGAAATAACATCTAATAGACCAGACTGCTTATCAATAGAAGGTTTGGGGAGAGAAGTGGCAGTATCACTTGGAAAAGAATTTATAGATCCTAGAAAAAATATATTAGATATAAATGTAGAAAATAAGTCAGAGATAGATGGATTAACTGTTGAAATTAAAGATACTGATTTATGTTATAGATATATAGCTAGAGTAGTAAAAAACATAAAAGTAGGATCATCACCAGAATGGATGGTAAAAAGATTAAAATCAGCGGGAATGAGAAGTATAAACAATATTGTTGATATAACAAATTATGTTATGCTTGAATTAGGACAACCTATGCATGCATTTGATATAAATAATATAGATGGTAAAAGTATAGTAGTTAGAAGAGCTAAGCTAAATGAAAAAATAGTAACATTAGATGAAGTAGAAAGAACTTTAGATAGTGAAGATTTAGTTATTTGTGATAATAAAGGTCCACTTGCTATAGCAGGAGTTATGGGAGGAATTAATTCTGGAATAACAAATGAAACAACAACAATAGTATTAGAATCAGCATCTTTTTACGGTGGAAACATAAGAAAAACAGCTAAAAAAGTAGGATTAAGAACTGAAAGTTCATCGAGATTTGAAAAAGGACTACCTCAAGAAGTTTGTGAAAAAGCAATAAATAGAGTAGTTGAATTAATAGAAGAATTAGGAATTGGTGAAGCCTTAGAAAGTAAAATAGATGTATATCCAGTTAAGCAAGAATTAGCAAAAATACCAGTAAAATATGATAAAATAAATAGTTTAATAGGAACTAATTTAAGTGAAGTAGAAATTAATGATATTTTAGAAAAATTAGATATAAAAGTAGAAAATGGGATTGCAAGATCTCCAGTATTTAGAGTTGATATTGAGTCATGGCAAGATTTAGCAGAAGAAGTAGCAAGATTTTACGGATATGATAAATTAGAAACATCTGTAATGAATTCAAAAACAACAATAGGACTACGTAATAAAGAGCAAAAAATAAATAAAAACATTAAGGATATGCTTGTAATAAATGGATTTTCAGAAATATATACTTATGGTTTTGTAAGTTCAAATGATTTAGAAAAATCAAATATAGATACAAATTCAATAAAAACAGCAATAGTTGTTAAAAATCCACTTAGTGATGAATATAAGTATATGAGACCAACAACAATGCCAAGTATGATGCAAATTGTACAAACAAATATTAATAAGAAAAATAATAATGTTAAATTATTTGATATATCTAAAAACTATAAAAATATAGATGGTGAAATAGAAAAAGGAGAGGTTCCGTTACAAGAAGAAATATTAACAATAAGTTTATATGGTGACAAATGTGATTTCTATACATTAAAAGGATATGTAGAAAATGTTCTTGAGAATTCAGGTATAAGTAAATATGAAGTAGTAAAAGAAAAAGATAATAAATCATATCACCCAGGTAGATGTGCAAACATAAAAATAGGTTTAGATAATATATGTGTTTTTGGAGAAGTACATCCAGAAGTATTACAAAATTATGAAATAGAAAAAAGAATATATTTAGCTGAAATTAATGTATCAAAAATATCTAAATATGCAAAAACTGCAAAAAAATATTTAGAAATACCAAAATTTCCAGCAGTAGAAAGAGACTTAGCTATAGTTGTTGATGAAAAAGTAGAAGTAGGGCAAATAGAAAAAGTAATAACTAAAAAAGCTAAAAAATATTTAGAGAAAATAACTTTATTTGATATTTATAGAGATATAAAACTTGGAAAAAATAAGAAAAGCATTGCATATTCATTAATGTTTAGAGATAAAAATAAGACATTAAATGATGAAGAAATAAATGCTATGATGGATAATATTATAAAAGAATTACAAAATAATTTAGGTGCCCAAATAAGAGGTGTTTAATTAAATTTTAAAAATAAAATGTGAATTTAATTAAAAAAGTCTAGACAAAAAAAGAAACTTATATTAAAATTAATATAATAAAAACAAAGGAGAAAAGTTATGGAAGAAAATAATAATAACAATGAAAAAAAAGAACCACTAACACCAGAGTCTGTAATACTATTATCTGTAGTTACAACACTTGGAACTATTATTTTAGCAGGTATTATAAGTTTTATAATAAATTCAATATAGTAAATTAAAAAATTTAGCAAGAGTATAGAAAGAATTAATCTTTTTGTATTCTTATTTTTTTTTATTATAATATAAAAGAATAAAAAAATGGAAAAAGCTTAAAAATCAATGAAATAATGTAAAAGTACTTGACAAAGTTAGAAAAATAGTGTAAAGTATAATAGCATTACAAAAAAAGAGGTGATCAAATGGAGAAAAATGTAGAAATAAGTATATTATGTCAGCACTATGGCAAGTTATTAACTGAAAAACAATTTGAATTCATTGATGACTATTATAATAATGATTTGTCACTATCAGAAATTGCTGAAAATAATAATATAACAAGACAAGCAGTTAGAGACATATTAAAGAAGGGGGAGAAAAAACTTTTCGAATATGAAGAAAAGTTACTTTTTATGAAAAGGACGTTAAATCAAGAAAAAGAAATAGAAAATATTTTAATAGAATTAACAAGCATTCAAAAAACTTATTCAGACAAAAAGATAGCACAAGTATTAGAAACAATAAAAAAACAATTAAATTGTTTAGTATAAATAACTAAAGAAGTGGAGTGATAAGAAAATGGCTTTTGAAGGATTATCTTCTAGATTACAAGAAATAACAAGGAAAATTAAAGGTAAAGCTCGTATAACAGATTCGGATTTAAAAGAAATGTTAAGAGAAGTTAAATTAGCATTACTTGAGGCAGATGTAAATTATAAAATTGTAAAAGATTTTATAGCTACTATTTCAGAAAAAGCAGTAGGTCAAGATGTTTTAAAATCACTAACACCAGGGCAACAAGTTGTAAAAATAGTTAAAGATGAACTTGTAGAATTACTAGGTGGAGTTGAAAGTAAGATTAGTTTTTCACCTAATCCACCAACAGTAATAATGTTAGTAGGTCTACAAGGTTCAGGTAAAACAACTACATCTGGAAAGCTTGCTAATATATTAAGAAAACAAGGAAAAAAACCACTTTTAGTTGCATGTGACGTATATAGACCAGCAGCCATAAAACAATTACAAGTTGTTGGAAGTCAATTAAATATCCCAGTATATTCAAACGAGAATACAAAAGATGTGGTATTAATTGCAAAACAAGCAATGTCAGAAGCAATGTCAAAACTAAATGATGTAATAATACTAGATACAGCAGGAAGACTTCATATAGATGAAGATCTAATGAATGAGTTAAAAGGAATAAAGCAAAATGTGAAACCTCATGAAATATTATTAGTAGTAGATAGTATGACAGGTCAAGATGCAGTAAATGTTGCAGAAAAGTTTAATAGTGACTTAGGTGTAGATGGAGTTATTTTAACAAAACTAGATGGTGATACAAGAGGTGGAAGTGCTTTATCAGTAAAAAAAGTTACAGGAAAACCAATTAAATTTGCAGCAACTGGAGAAAAATTAAATGAAATAGAAGTTTTTCATCCAGAAAGAATGGCACAAAGAATACTTGGTATGGGTGATATATTATCAATAATTGAAAAGGCTGAAGAATCATTTGATTTAGAACAAGCCGAAGTTCTAGAAAAACAATTAAAGAAAAAAGAACTAGATTTAGATGATTATTTATTACAATTAAGACAAGTTAAAAAAATGGGTTCATTTTCTTCATTATTAAAAATGATACCAGGAATGAATCAAATAAAAGACTTAAAGGTAGATGATAAAGAATTTACAAGAATTGAAGCGATAATATGTTCTATGACAAAAGCAGAAAAAAAAGATCCTAAAATATTAAATGCAAATAGGAGAAAACGTATAGCTGCTGGAAGTGGAACTACAGTTCAAGATATAAATAAATTCATAAAATCATTTGAATTATCACAAAAAATGATGAAACAAATGAAAAGTCAAAAAGGTGGACTTGGTAAAATGTTAAAAGGAATTGATCAAGATGCACTTAAAAACTTTAAGATGTAAAAGTTATTAAGTTATTAAATTTTAAATATAGATATAAATTTTAAGGAGGTGAACAAAAATGGTAAAAATAAGATTACAAAGACAAGGTAAGAAAAAAGCTCCATTCTATCACGTAGTAGTAGCTGACTCTAGAAAATCAAGAGATGGTAAAATAATTGAAAAAATAGGAACTTATGATCCAATGACAAAACCATCTACAATAGTATTAGATAAAGAAAAAGTAGAAAAATGGATTAAAAATGGTGCAAAACCAACAGATACAGTTAAATCATTAATAGACAATGCATAGTTTAAAGTCAAAATTATAGGTGGAGGTTATAAAAATGCAAGAAATTTTAAAAACAATTATTTCTAATTTAGTTGAAGAATCAGATAAAATAGAAATAAAAGAAACCAAAACAGATAAAAAAGTACTTTTCGAAGTAAAAGTAGCAGAAAAAGATATGGGTAAAGTAATTGGAAGACAAGGTAGAATTGCTAGATCTATTAGAACAGTTATGAAAGCATTTGGGACTCGTGAACATTTGAAAGTAACTATAGAATTTATTGGATAATTGGAGAAAGTAAATATGGGAAATTATCTTGAACTAGGTCAGATTGTAAATGTATTTGGTATAAAGGGTATGATTAAAATATATCCATATACAGATGATATAGAACAATTCTTAGATTTTAAAAAGATATATGTAAAAAATAAAGAAGGTATAAAAGAATATATAATAGAAGAAGCTAAAATTCATAAAAATATGGTATTAGTAAAATTTAAAAATATAAATACACCAGAACAAGCAACTCTGCTTAAAAATAGTTATGTAATAATGAAAAGAGAGGAATTAAAGCCTCTTAATCCAGGACAATACTATTTTGTAGATTTAATTGGGTGTATGGTATATACTGATGAAAATATTTTACTTGGAAAATTAGAAGATATATATAATACAGGTAGTAATGATATATATGTAATAAAAGATGAAATGGGTAAACAAGTTTTATTACCAGGAATAGATGAAGTAATAAAAAATGTTGATTTAGAACTTAAAAAAATAACAGTTCACCTAATATCAGGATTAATTTAAAAATGGAGGAATAAATGAAATTTGATGTTTTAACACTTTTTCCAGAAATGTTTGATTCTATGAAATTAAGTATTTTAGGTAAAGCTATAGAAAAAGAGTTAATAGATATTAATATAGTAAATATTAGAGATTTTTCTAAAAATAAACATAAAAAAGTAGATGATACTCCATATGGTGGTGGAGCAGGAATGGTTATGAAACCAGATGTTATATATGATGCATTTTTATCTATTAAAGATAAAGAGCAAAAAGTTATATATCTATCACCACAAGGAAATAAGTTAAATCAAAATAAGGTTCAAGAATTAAGTAAAGAAAAAAATATTGTCTTACTTTGTGGTCATTATGAAGGTATTGATCAAAGAGTGATAGAGAAAATAGTTGATGAAGAAATCTCTATAGGAGACTATGTATTAACAGGAGGAGAATTACCAGCAATGGTATTAATCGATACTGTAAGTAGATATGTAGAAGGAGTTTTGAAAGAAGAATCTATAAAAGAAGAAAGTTTTTCAAATGGACTTTTAGAATATCCACAATATACAAGACCAGAAGAATTTTTAGGAAAAAGAGTTCCAGAAGTATTAACTTCAGGAAATCATGCTAAAATAGATAAGTGGAGATTAGAAAAATCAATAGAAATTACAAAATTAAAAAGACCAGATTTAATAAAATAAAATGAAGTGCAAATAATTGCACCGCTCAATAATAAAAGAAGGAGGAAGTTCAAAATGGATATAATAAAATCTATTGAACACGAACAATTAAAAAACAAAATACCAGAATTAAGCGTTGGTAATACAGTTAAAGTACATGTTAAAATTAAAGAAGGAAATAAGGAAAGAATCCAAATTTTCGAAGGAATAATAATCAAAGTACAAGGTGGAGGAGTAAACAAAACATTTACAGTAAGAAAAATTTCTTATGGTGTTGGAGTTGAAAAAACATTCTTAGTACATTCACCATTAGTTGAAAGAGTAGAATTAGTAAGAGTTGGTAAAGCTAGACGTGCTAGATTATTCTATTTAAGAGATAGAGTAGGTAAATCTGCTAAAACTAAAGAAAACATTGGTGCTAGAATTGAAAACAGAGAAATAACTATCAAAGAAGAAGTTCAAGTTCAAGAAACAAAAACTGAAACTACAGAAGAAACTGTAGCTGAATAATATATATAAGAAGTTATATACTTAATTGATTTAAAGTAGATAGCTTCTTTTTTGCTTTTCAAATATGTAATTACTTAGTATTAAGAAGAAATTCTAATTTAGTTATTAATTCAAAAGACTGTTCTTTACTAAGTAATTTGGAAGGGAATTTCGGTTTTCCAAAATTAAAATCTAAGAAATTTAACATACTTTTTAAAATAGAGACAGAATTGTGAGTGGATAAGATAGTTTGTAATTCATTAACTTTTAAATTAAGGTTAGAAGAAGTCTTAAAATCACCGTTTAAAGAAGTAAGTATAAGGTTAGACATATAGTTTGGTATAACATTGGAAATAGTTGAAATACACCCTATTCCTCCAATAGATAGTATAGGAAGATTAATACAATCATTACCACTATAAAGAGATAAAGTATTTTGACAGAGATTAGAGATTTCTAGAATATTATTAGTAAATGAAGAAAATTCAATACCAACAATATTATCAAGTCTAGATAGTTCGAAATATGTAAATGGAGATACATTATCATTGTTATCTGAAATGATAATAGGTTTAGATATATTTTGAGCAATCGTAGAGTAGTAATAAATTATATCTTCATCTTTATAGTTTATATATTTGGGAATAGGTATTAAAAATCCATTTATACCTAAATCAGAAATAAAGTTTAAAATATCTAATTCTTTTTCAGTTATAAAAGTACTAAAATAGAAAATTACAGGAATTCTATTATTTACTTTATCTAAAACAAATTCAGCTAGCAATATTTTTTCACCAAGTGAAAGTGTATGGTCTTCACCAAGAGGTGAAGAAATTATTAGGCTATTAATATTATTTTTAATTTGGAATTCAATAAAAGATTCAAGTTCAGTAAAATTAATTTCATTATTAATAAATGGAGTACAAATAGCACTGCCACAGCCCTTAAAAAGTATTTCTTTCAAATTATCACCTCTTATATTTTGTTATTAATGTATATTAAAAAAATGAATAAATATGAGAAATAAAGTAAAAAAGTTTAAATGATAAGTAAGGAAAAAAGATGAAAAGATAAAAAATAAAAGCAGAGAAAAAAACGAACAAAAATTCTATTTTTTTATCTAAAAGTATTGACAAGAAAAAATGTTTGATGTATTATATGGATAACAAAGAAAACGAACAGATGTTCAAAATGAAAGGTGGTATAATTATGATTAAAAAAGTAAATGTAAATAAAAATAGAATAATTGAGCAAGCTATAGAAAGAGATCCAGTTGTGATTCTTGGCAGAAATTATAAAGTTAAAATAGTATATAGAAATGTAAGTGTAGTTGAACTTGATGTTGATTCTAAGGTTATAAAAATATCACTACCAAACAAATATAAGAAAATGGATAGTTCAGAAATATTAGACTTAGCAATAGAAAAATTGTATGAACAAATTGCAAAAGTAGAAATAGAAAGAGCAATGGAAAAAACAAGAATTATCTTAGGTTTTGCACCAGAAGAATATGAAATAAAAAAAATTAAAAAATTAGCAGAATGTAAAAATAGTAAAATTACAATAAGCCCAGAAGTATCTATATATTCAAGAGAAGTCATAGATTATATTGTATTACATGAATATTGTCACTTAAAATACAAAACACATTGTAAAGAATTTAATAAATTAATAGAAAAAAATTGTGCAAATTATAAAAAATGTGAAGAAATTTTAATGAAAATATAAGTTTAAATCTATTTACTCTAATAACTTTATTTGTTATAATTACAATAATAAGATTTTGGAGGTAACAAATGAGAAAATTAAGACAAGATAGTGGTATAACTTTGTTAGCATTATCAATAACTATAGTCGTAATATTAATTTTAGCAGTAACAACAATGTCAACAGGACTACAAATTATAGAGAACACACAATATGAAAGTTTTATAGCAGAACTTAAAATAATGCAATCAGAAGTTAATTTATTATATGATGAAATAAAAAGGGAAACACAATTAAATACAGAACCTAATTATGATATATATGGTGATTCAATTAGCGCTAGCACGAATGCAAGTTTTGTATTTACATCATCAGAATCTGGAATAACAGATCAAACAGGTTATAGATATTATAGTAGAGATTATTTGAATAATACACTTGGAATAGAAAGTGTTACAAGAGGATTTTTTATTAATATAGAAAAAAGAAGTGTAATAAGTGAAGAGGGAATTACTAGAGATGAAGATACATATTATACATTAGCACAAATACCAGGTGGAGGGTATAATGTTGAATATGTTGCAGAAGAAGGTGTACCTACATTTAATATTAATACAGAGCAAATAAGTGGTACAGAGTGTAATGTAAGTATAGTAGACATTCAATATTCAGGTTATATTGAAAAATGGGATGTATATTATAGATTAAAAGGAGATATGAACTGGAAAAAAACAGATAAATCAGAATTTAGTGTTTTTAATTCTGGAGAATATACAATAAAAATTAAAAATGGAGAAGTTGAATCTTCAGAAACAAATTTCTATATAAATTATTTCAGAGTAGGTGACTACGTAAATTATAAGCCTGGTGGAGCAAACTTTTCTTGGACAACAAACGTTGATTATATAGAAAGCCCACAAAGTGTAGATTCAATAAATACAGAAGCAGATTTAAAGTGGAGAGTATTAGATTATAATGCTGAAACTGGTGAAGTACAAATAATAAGTGAAACACCAACTTTAGCAGAAGTTAGTTTTACAGGAGCTAAAAGTTATGATAATGGTGTATATATGTTAGATTCAATAGCTAGTACATTATATGATGCACCAGAAGCAGTAAGTGTTCAAAACTTAAAAATTGAAGATATAGAAAAATATTTAAGTTATGATTATAAACTATACACAAATGGATTATATGAATATGGTGAAGAAACATTAAGTTATAGTGATATAAATTCATACTATCCTAGAATGTATGAAACAGAAAAATCAGACCCACTTAAAAATTTAAGTGTTCAAACAGGAATATTAATAGAGATAGGAAGTTCACAAGGAACTCCTCTTACAGTAACACAGTCATACTGGGAAAAAGCAGTTGTTTCTGATGATTTTACTTCAAATATTTATTATGATTTATTTATAAATGATGGTACAAGTGATTATTCACCATATTGGTTATCTTCAAGAGCAGTAGACGGGACATCAACAGTTGCAGATTTTAAACTAAGTAGTATTACAAATGGAACTATAGGTGGATATACAGTATTTTCATCAAGTGATATTGAAAGTGAAGTATCATATTCTTTAAGACCAGTTGTAACATTAAATGCAAATGTAAGAATAACTGATGGAACAGGTGAAAAAGAAACACCATATTTAATTGAAAATTAAAAAAAATAGAAAAATATGTTAAGAAATTCAAGATTTTTAATACCTTGGATTTCTTTTTAAATATATGCTTATTTAGTAAATTTTTAGTGAATTTAGTTTACATTTATAGGCTTTTAAGGTATAATGTATACATAAATTAGAAAGAAAAAGGAGAATGACTATGCAAGAAAATAACAATAATCAAGAACAAGAATTAGATTTAAACCAATTAATGAAAATAAGAAGAGAGAAATTAAAAGAATTACAAGATAAAGGACAAGATCCTTTTACAGTAACAAAAGTAGATAGAACAGCAACAGCTGGTGAAATAAAAGGTAATTATGAAAAATTTGAACAAAAAGATGTAACAGTATGTGGAAGAATAATAGCTAAAAGAATAATGGGAAAAGCTTCTTTTTGTACTATTCAAGATAGTGATGAAAAAATACAAAGTTATGTTAGTATAAATGATATAGGAGAAGATCCATATAAAGAATTTAAAACATATGATATGGGAGATTTTATATCAATAACTGGATTTGTTTTTACAACAAAAACAGGAGAAATATCAGTACATGCTAAAAGTGTACAATTATTAACTAAATCATTAAGACCACTTCCAGAAAAATATCATGGTTTAAAAGATCCGGATTTAAGATATAGACAAAGATATACAGATTTAATAGTAAATCCAGAAGTTAAACAAAATTTTGTAATAAGAAGTAAAATAATTAGTAAAATAAGAAATATATTAGAAGAAAAAGGATTTATAGAAGTAGAAACACCAATATTGAATACAATATCAGGTGGAGCAACAGCAAGACCATTTATAACACACCATAATACTTTAGATTTAGATATGTATTTAAGAATTGCACCAGAATTAAACTTAAAAAGATTAATTGTTGGTGGATTTGATAAGGTATATGAAATAGGAAGAGTATTTAGAAATGAAGGTATGGATATTAGACATAATCCAGAATTTAGTATAATGGAATTATATGCAGCATATCAGAATTATGAAGATATGATGAATATAACAGAAGAAATATTTACTAGAGTTGCACAAGATATATTAGGAACAACAACAGTAAGTTATCAAGGACAAGAAATAAATTTAGCTAAAGGTTGGAAAAGAATCACTATGATAGATTCTATAAAAGAAGTAACAGGAATAGACTTTAATGAAATATTAACAGATGAAGAAGCTGTTAAATTAGCTAAAGAAAAACATATAGAAATACCAGATAAAACAAAGGAAACAAGAGGAGATGTTATAAACTTATTCTTTGAAGAATATGTAGAAAAAACATTAATCCAACCAACATTTATATATGAGTACCCAGTAGAAATATCACCACTTGCAAAAAAATGTCCACAAAATCCAAAAATGACAGAAAGATTTGAAGTATTTATTGGTGGAAGAGAATATGGAAATGCATTCTCAGAGTTAAATGATCCAATAGATCAATATGAAAGATTTAAAGGTCAAGTGGCAGCAAAAGAAGCAGGAGATGATGAAGCAGGAGATATGGACGACGATTATATTAATGCTTTAGAAATTGGTTTACCACCTACAGGAGGTCTTGGTATAGGGATAGATAGATTTGTAATGTTACTTACAGATTCTGCATCAATAAGAGATGTACTATTATTCCCAACTATGAAACCAATTACTAATAACTAAAAATACAAAGGAGATAAGAATGTTTAATTTTGCTTTTGATAAAAAAACTTTATATATAATAATGGGGGTACTGATATTATTAACATTAGTTAATTATTTAGGGAATCCAGATGCTTTATATTTATTAGTACTAACAATACCAGGAGTATTAGTTGCAATTACATTTCATGAATTTGCTCATGTATTTGCAGCTAGTAAATTAGGTGATGATACTGCTAAACGTCAAGGAAGATTAAATTTAAACCCATTATCACATATGGATCCAATAGGAACATTAATGTTACTATTTGCAGGATTTGGATGGGGAAAACCAGTAGCAGTTGATCCTAGGAATTATTCAAGAAAATATACAGTAGAACAAGGTGAAGCTATTGTTTCAATAGCAGGTCCATTAATGAACATATTATTAGCATTTGTAATATCACTAATAATTGCATTAGTTGGTAGATTTGCACCTGAAGTTATGCTATCACAAGTTGGAATAATTACTATGCAAATATTAATGCTTGCTGTATCTATTAATATAGGGTTAGGGGTATTTAATTTAATACCACTACCACCACTTGATGGATCAAAAGTAATAATGCTGTTCTTACCAAATAAAGCAAAATATTGGTTTAATAATAATTCACATATATTTTATTTAGTATTTGTAATATTATTTGTAACAGGATTTGCAGGAGAGATAATAAGTCCAGCAGTAATGTGGATTACTGAACTCGTAACAGGACTTGCAGGATTAATAGTAGGAGTAGGAATTTGATGAAAAAAGATATATTAACACTTGGAATTGAATCTAGTTGTGATGAAACCTCTGTTTCTGTTGTCAAAAACGGAAGAGAGGTTCTTTCGAATATAATTGATACACAAATACCAATACATGAAAAATATGGAGGTGTAGTACCAGAAATTGCATCTAGAAATCATATAGAAGCAATTTCAAGAGTTGTAAAAAAAGCGCTAGAAGAAGCGAAAATAACATATTCAGATATAGATGTAATAGCTCCAACATACGGACCAGGCTTAGTAGGAGCACTACTAGTTGGGCTTAACTATGCTAAATCACTATCATATGCAATAGATAAACCTTTAGTAGGAATAAATCACTTAGAAGGTCATATTGCATCAAACTATTTAACATACCAAGAATTAAAACCGCCTTTTATCTGTATAATGATGTCAGGTGGTAATACACAAATAGTTCATGTTAAAGGTTATACAGAATTTGAAGTACTTGGAAAAACTAGAGATGATGCAATAGGAGAAGCTTTTGATAAAGTAGCAAGAGTTATAGGACTAGGATACCCAGGAGGGCCTAAAGTTGATAATTTAGCAAAACAAGGTAAGCCAAATATTAAATTACCTAAAACAGAATTTAATGATGGAAGTTTAGATTTTAGTTTTAGTGGAATAAAAACAGCAGTAATTAATTTTAATCATAATACAAAAGATATAAACAAAGCAGATTTATGTGCTAGTTTTCAAAAAACAGTTACAGAAACTTTAATGCAAAATGTAGAAAAAGCAATAGAAAAAACTGGAGTTAAAGTAATATCACTAGCAGGTGGAGTATCTGCAAATTCATATATAAGGGAAGAATTTAAAAAATTAGAAAAAGTTGGAATGAAAATATATATGCCAGAATTAAAATTATGTACAGATAATGCAGCAATGATTGCATCAGCTGGATATTATAACTATATTTCAGGAAAACGAGATAACTTAGATTTAAATGCAGTACCAAATTTAAAACTATAAAGGGGGAATCTTATGGCAGTATTTGTAATTGCAGATTTGCATTTATCATTTTTAGAAAATAAGCCAATGAATATATTTGGAAATAATTGGACAAACCATGAAGAAAAAATACAAAAAGACTGGATAAAAAAAGTAAAAGAAAATGATATTGTAGTTTTGCCAGGAGATTTCTCATGGGCTACATATATAGAAAATGCATATTTGGATTTTGAATATATAAATAAATTACCAGGTAAAAAATTACTATTAAAAGGTAATCATGATTATTGGTGGGAAACATTAAAAAAAATGAGAACATACTTAGCTGATAATAACTTTAAAAATATAGATTTTATATATAACAATGCATATGTAACTGATGAATATATATTATGTGGTACTAGGGGATGGAGTCAAACAGATGATGGGTTAGATCCTAAGTTATTAAATAGAGAAATACTTAGGCTAGAATTATCATTAGAAGAAGCAAGGAAAATTAATGAAAAATTAGATATAAAAAAAGAAATAGTAGTGTTTATGCATTATCCACCAATTATAGATATTAAAGAAAAAGACACAAATGAATTTTTAAAGTTAATGAATAAATATAATATTAAAAGATGCTATTATGGGCATTTACATGGTACTTCAATGGAAAATGGTATAGAAGGAATTGTAAAAAATATAGAATTAAAATTAATAAGTGCAGATAAGTTAGATTTTAAATTAGAAGAAATAAAATAGTTGATAGAGGAGAAAGTATCGAAATATGATTAACTTAGAAAAAGATGTTAAATTTGTAAAAGGTGTAGGACCAAGTAAAGTTGAATTACTTAACAAATTAAAAATATTTACCTTAAAAGACTTAATAACATATTATCCAAGAACATATGAAGATAGAAGTATACCTAAAGATATATTAGAATGTATAGATGGAGAAGAAGCTTTAGTAGAAGGAATAGCAATAAATAAAATAACAGAAATTAGAATTAAAGGCAAAACTATGCAAAAACTAGTCATTCAAGATGAAATTGGAAGAATAGAAATAACATGGTTCAATCAAAGCTATTTAAAAACATATTTTAATATGGGAGAAAAATATACTTTTTTTGGAAAAATATCAAATAAATTTGGAAGAATTACAATGACTTCGCCAGTATTTGATAAAAACGGAGTTACCAAAAACACAGGAAAAATAGTTCCAATATACCCACTTACATATAGCTTATCTCAAAATGTATTAAGAAGAATAATTGAAAATGGATTATTAGAATTAAGTGGTAATATAGAAGAAACACTTCCAAAATATATATTAGAAGAGTATAAATTAGAAGAAATAAATAAAACAATAAATCAAATACATTTCCCAAATGATTTTACAGAATTTGAAAAAGCTAGGTTAAGATTAGTTTTTGAAGAACTCTTTATAACACAAATAGCACTATTGCAGTTAAAAAATATGTATAAAAATGATGAGATAGGAATTTCATTTTCAAAAGAAGCTAAAATGTCAGATATAATAAATAAATTACCATTTACTTTAACAAATGCACAAAAAAGAGTATTAGAAGAAATTGATAATAATATGGAATCTAAAAAATCAATGAATAGACTATTACAAGGTGATGTTGGTTCTGGTAAGACAGTTATTGCGATATGTTCTGCATATAAAGCAGTAAAATGTGGTTATCAAGCAGCAATTATGGCTCCAACAGCGATACTTGCAACTCAGCATTATAATAATTTTAAGAATCTATTGGACTCATTAGATATTAAATGTGAATTACTAATATCAGGAATAACAAAAAAGAAAAAAGAAGATATATTAAAAAGATTAGAAAATGGTGAAATAGATATATTAATAGGAACACATGCAATATTAGAAGATAACGTTATATTTAAAAACTTGGGATTAGTTGTAACAGATGAACAACATAGATTTGGTGTAAAACAAAGAACTAAAATAGCAGAAAAAGGACAAAATCCAGATATATTAGTTATGACAGCAACACCAATACCTAGAACATTAGCATTAATCCTATATGGTGATTTAGATATTTCAATAATTGATGAACTACCACCAAATAGGAAAGTTATAGAAACTTTTGCAGTAAACAAACAAATGAAAGATAGAGTAAATACTTTTATTGAAGAACAAGTAAAAGAAGGAAGACAAGCATATATAGTATGCCCATTAGTTGAAGAAAATGAAGAGTTAGATTTAAAATCAGTTGAAAAAATATATGAAGAATATAGTCAAAAAATATTTCCAAATTATAGAGTTGGATATATCCATGGTAAAATGAAACAAAAAGAAAAAGATGATATAATGCTTCATTTTAAAGCACATGAAATTGATATATTAATATCAACAACAGTAATAGAAGTAGGTGTGGATGTTCCAAATTCAAATATTATGGTTATAGAAAATGCAGAAAGATTTGGATTAGCACAGCTTCACCAGTTACGAGGAAGAGTAGGAAGAGGAGAATATAAGTCGTATTGTATTTTAAAGCCTGAGAGTAATAGTGAATCAACAAGAAAAAGAATGAAGGTAATGGTAGATACAAATGATGGATTTATAATATCTGAAAAAGATTTAGAATTACGTGGTTCTGGTGATTTCTTTGGGACTATGCAACATGGTATACCGGAGTTTAAAATAGCTAACTTATTTGAGGACATACAAATACTTAAAACTGTTCAAATTTTAGCAGATAAAATAATTACAGAAGATCCTAAGTTAGAAGAAGAGAAAAATATAAAAATAAAAGAGCTTATAAAAGATAAATTCACAAATAGAATAGAGATATAAAGATTAAAAAAAGAAAAGATTAAACAACAAATATTAGATAAAAGGATGTAGGGAATATGTTTGATATAGTTATTAAATTAATAGGAGTAACAATTGTTTTAATAGGTACAATTTTAATATATGATGCACGAATAATAACTAAAAAGTTTTTTGGGTTTGGTGATCAAAATCAAGGAAGTATAGGCTTAAAGATACTTGGTTTTGTTATAGCTATAATTGGTGCTGCTGTAATATATTTTAATATGTAAAAATAAGTATAATTTAGACTTAAACATCTTGACAAGTATATTTTAAATATGATATTATATATCTTGTCAAGTTTATATGCGGATGTGGCGGAATTGGTAGACGCGCTGGTCTTAGGAACCAGTACCGAAGGTGTGAAGGTTCGAGTCCTTTCATCCGCACCATATAACAAGTTTAATATCAGATTTTATAATTGCCTCATCAATGGATGAGGTGATTTTTTTTAATAAAAGAAGTGAATATATTTTATTTTAAATAATTGACAATATGAATAAAAAAAGTTAAAATGAAAATGATTATATGAGTACTTAGGAGGAAAAATAAGAATGAGAAATATAAAGGGAATTACATTAATTAGTTTAGTGATAACAATAATAATAATGTTAATATTAGCTGTTGTAACTATAGCTATGATTGCAGGAGAAAATGGTATAATAAGTAATGCTAGTAAAGCAGAAATAATAACTAAATATGGAAATTACAAAGAAATTATAGAATTAGATGTATATGAAGATAATGTAGATGAGTTTGCCTCAGCGTATGTAGAAGAATATAAAATTACTTCATTAATGTATAATATAAGAGTAGAAGAAGATGTGCAAGAGATCATTGGAGATTCAGCTGCGGAATTTAAAAATAAAATTGTATATATAGGAGATAAGATAATATATATAAAAGATGACCAAAATGAGGATACATCAGAAATAGAAAATATAGGTTATGAAGTTGCATTTAGATCAGATATAGAATATATGATTGAATTACAAATGATAGAAAATCTTGCAACACTGAGCCAAAGATATGAATACGATAAAATTGGTAAAGATGTAGGAACAATAGCATATCCAGAAAATGTATATATAGCTGGAATTGGATATGGAGAAGGTTGGACAGTTTTAGGAGATGGTGATTCAAGTGGAGAAAACACAAATATAGTTAATGAAATATTAGAATTAGGAAAATTTGATTTGCCAGATGAAGAAAAAAAATATTTTCAAAACAGTCCATATATAGTGGAATATGAAAATGGGTATGTACAAAGTATAGAAGGAAGAAATACTGAAGTAGGAACAGATGAAGAAATTTGGAAATATACATATAATTATGAAGGTGATAGTTATGTAATAAATAATTTATTATTAGCTGTAACAGAAGATTCAGTTAGGGAATCAGGATTTTTTGGTGGGTTTAATAGCACGATAGATAAGCAATTTGAATATGTAGAAGATAAGTATGGACATAAAGGATTAGTAACAGGAGCAAATGCAGCAGAAATTGCAATTGAACAAAAAAATAAAATAAATAATCAATATTCTGTGAGTATTGTTATAGAGGGAACAACTAATCAGACAAAAACAGCTCCAGCAGCTTTTACATATCCAGATGGTTTGAGATACTATGGAAAAACTATATTTTCGATTTGTAATACGGTAAATAACTATACATCTTGGATAAGTATTGTAGATGACAAATTAAGAATATATGCATATAGTTATTTGACAGATCCAGTAAATAATATGCCAGGATATATGTGGATAGATATAAGTGAATATGATAATAAATTTATGCATTTACAATTAACAGTAGAAAAAGGTGGACAAGCAAAACTATATATAAATGGCGATATGAAAGCAGAATTTGATTCAGGTTCAAAAGAATTTGAAAACACTACATTAACTATTGGAGACTTACGAGCAGAAAGAAATTTAAGATATGTGGGAACAATATATGATGTAGCACTATATGGAAAAGTATTAACAGAAGAAGAGGCCAAGCGTAATTGGAAATATGTACAGAAAGAATATAATATAGACAATAGTGGAACACAAAATTAATTATAAATAAAGGGGAATAAATGAGCAATTTAGAAAGATATGGAATAAATGAACGATTTAAAATAGAGTCAACAATGTATAAAGAATATACATTAGGTAGGATAATAGAACATCACAAGGGAATATATAAAGTCGTAATAGAAGATAAAATAGTTAGTGCAGAAATATCAGGAAAATTTAGATTTGAAACAGAAGAACTTGTTAAATATCCAGCAATTGGAGATTATGTAATGATAGATTTATTAGATGAAAATTCAAACTCTATAATACATAAAGTGCTAACTAGAAAAAGTATATTTACAAGAACTTCAGTAAGTGAAAAGTTAGAAGAACAAGTAATAGCAACAAATATTGATATAGTTTTTATTTGTATGTCACTAAATAAAAACTATAACTTAAACAGATTAGAAAGATATTTATCTATCGTTTGGGATAGCAAAGCAAAACCTGTAATAATATTAACAAAATCAGACTTATGTGATGAGTTAGATGATATTATTAAAGCTGTTGAAAAAGTTTCAATGTATTCAGATATAGTAATAACGTCGATGTATGATGAAAATCCAGAAGAGAAATTAGCTAAATACTTAAATATAGGAATGACAGCAGCTTTTGTAGGTTCATCAGGTGTAGGAAAAACAACATTAATAAATAGACTAATTCAAGAAAAAAAATTAGAAACAAAAGAAATTGGAAAAGCAGATAAAGGAAAACATACAACAACATCAAAAAGTATGCTAGTTAGTAAGTATGGTGGAGTGGTAATTGATACTCCAGGTATGAGAGAGTTAGGAATATCGTCTGCAAATACAGAAGTAACATTTAGTGATATAGAAGAGTTAATAGATAGGTGTAAATTTAGTAATTGTACACATACAAATGAGCCAGGTTGTGCAATATTAGAAGCACTTGAAAACGAAAAAATTGATGAAAGAAGATTTCAAAACTATATAAAAATTAAAAATGAAGACAGTTATCAAGGTTTAACTGCTAAAGAAATTGAAATTAAAAAACATGAAAGAATGTTTAAAGATGTTGGTGGTATTAAAAATGCTAGAAAGTTTATAAAAGGTAAAAATAAAAGATAATTTGTAATATTATGTAAAGTATGATATAATAGCTGAGTAGAAAAAATATAAAGGATCCAATAATAATTATTAAGGAGAGAGAAAAATGAACAAAAAGATTCAACTAGGAATTAAACATTTAGGAAAAGAAGAACTAGACGTATTTTGTACAGCAGTACCTGAATTTTCAGAAGACTATAATTTCGAAGTATCATCAATTCTACAAAGTAGTAAGGCTGAACAACATATTATTGCTAAAAATGGGAAAATAAGTAGGGACTTAAAACTATATCGGTTTGATGCAAATGTTTTTGTAACCTTTGATGATGGGGACACATCAGTTGAATATGAGATTGACGAAAAAGAACATATTGTAGTTTCAAAATTGATAGAAACAGACACAAAATATGGAGAAACTAGAACTAGGTATGAAGAAAGAACAGAAAAAAAAGCATATGAGTTAAAAACATTTTTTCAAGAAAAACGTCTAAATGAAAACGACTATATTGAAGTAAATGCACAAGTTATATCACCTATAGACAGAGAACCATATCCGCCAATTAAATTTTATAAAACTGATAACATAGGAAGTCTAAAAGAGCTGCAAGCTCTAAGTAAAAAGATACTAGCAAAGTTTTCTACACTTAAGTTAGAAGAATTAAGAGTCAGACTAGAAACATCAAATCAGAATAATGGTATTGGAATTTTTTTAAATGTAGCAATAGAAAAAAATATAGTTGTAAAGTATGAATTACAGCAATCAATATTTTCAGAAGATCTAAATGAGCATGTTATATTTGAAAGTTTTACATATCAAAATAAAGATGAAGGCAAAAAAAGGACAATACAGTCTAAGGAGTTAAAAGGAACTTTTGAAATACCAAATAGCTATTATAGAGATGAAAAATTCATAAGAGCTGCAAATAAGAATTTGAATTTATGGATAACAGAACCAATTAAAAATTAAAGAATTAAAAGCTTTAACTTTAATTTAAAACTCATATACTCTTAATTAAGAAGTATATGAGTTTTTTTCGTTAAATAATATAATATGATAATGTAGATTGATTAAAGCAAATTAATGTATGAGGCTCAAATAAGTTTTTTAAGTTATAATGCCTCAAATCTAGTATTGTAGAAATATCTTTAGCAGGTATACCACAAATATCAGTTGTAAAAGATAAAGTATCTTCATAGTACTCAGGTATAAAATAAAAAAGATATTTTGTTATGGCAGTAATTGGATCAAACTCCTCCCGTATAAAAATATTAGGGAAATTATCTGGATGTAAAAAAGCGGGATTAAAACTGTCTTGTAATGCAAGTGTCTTAGTATGATCTGAAGACAAAATAATCAAGTCATATTCTGAGAAATTAAGTAATGTTAAAAAATATATCCGCAAATAATCATATAATAGCCGATATTCATTAATAGTTAATGACATAGTTTTAGATAAGTTATTTAACAAATCTTTTGAAACACGATTAATAATAGTAATATCCATAATAGTTCCTCCTTACAGTTGTTAGAAAGTTAATCAGTAATTTTAAAGTAAGTATATCATAAATATATTAAAAATAGAGAAAAATATGAAATAAAATATAAATATATATTAAAAGTCCTTACAAATTTATATAAAATATGGTAAAATAGGGCTATGGAAAAATTTAAGAAAATATATATAGAAATAACAAATAAATGTAATTTAAAATGTTCTTTTTGTCCAGATGATGGATTAGAAAAAAAAGAAATGACGATAGAAGAGTTTGAGCTGATATTAAGTAAGATAACTCCATATACTGAATATGTATATTTACATATAAAAGGTGAGCCACTGTTACATTCAAAATTTAGTGAGATAGTAGATATATGTAAAAAATATAATAAAAAGATAAATATAACTACTAATGGAACTCTTATGAAATTAAGGTTTGATAGTTTAAAAAAAGTTCGTCAAATTAATATATCACTTCAAAGTGTAACAAACATAGAAAAATTAAAAGAAATATTAGATGTAGCAGAAGAGCTAAGTAAGCAAGGAATATATATATCATATAGGTTATGGGCATACAATATGTTAGAAGCTGAAGTTTTAAAAGAATTAGAAACAAGATATGGAAATATAGAAAATGGTAATGATAAAAAATTAGCAAAAAACATATTTATAAACTTTGAAAAAGAATTTATATGGCCAGACCTAAAAAATGAATATATAAACAAAAAAGGTACATGTTATGGTACAAGAAGTCATATTGGAATTTTAGTAGATGGAACAATTTTGCCATGCTGTTTAGATAGTAAAGGAATAATAAATTTAGGTAATATTTTTAAAGAAAATTTAGTACAAGTGTTAAAAAGTGAAAAATATTTAAAAATTAAAAAGAGTTTTGAAGAAAATAAGTTAGAAGAAGAGTTATGCAAAAAATGTGGTTTTTTTACAAATTAAAAGTAAATATTTAAATTTTAGCAGTTATAATGTATAATATAAATATTAATAATATAGGAAATGAAAGGAAGATAATAAAATGGAAAATTTAACAGGAAAACACAATGTAGAAATAAATGTAGAAGGGTATGGTATAATAGCATTAGAGTTAAATGCAGATGTAGCACCAATAACAGTAACTAATTTTATAAAATTAATAGAAGAAGGATTTTATAATGGATTAACATTCCATAGAATAATTGATGGATTCATGATTCAAGGTGGAGATCCACTTGGAAATGGAATGGGAGGATCAAGTGAACAAATAAAAGGTGAATTTAGGGGTAATGGAGTACAAAACGATATTTCTCATAAAAGAGGTACAATATCAATGGCAAGGTCACAATTACGTAATAGCGCAAGTTCACAATTCTTTATAGTACATCAAGACAGTACATTTTTAGATGGACAATATGCAGGATTTGGAAATGTTACATCAGGGATAGAGATTGTTGATAAAATAGCATATGAAGTAATACCAGAAGATTCAAATGGAACTGTATTAAGACAAAACCAACCTAAAATAGTAGATATTAAAGTAATAAAATAAAAAGTTAAGAGAAATAAGTGTGATACAAATTAAATCCATTTATTTCTCTGTTTTTAATATATATATATTAGAAAATATATGATATAATGGGAAACAGTTAATGAAAGATGGGAGAAAAAAATGGGAGTAATTAAAAACAAAGAATATATAGTAGAAATAGTTGATAATGGATTTGAAGGTGAAGGAATTGCTAAAATAAATGACTTTACAGTTTTTATACCAAATACTTTAAAAGGAGAAAAAGTTAAAATATTAATAGTTAAAGTTTTAACTTCATATGCTTTTGGAAAAATAATAGAAATAATAGAAGTATCTAAAGAAAGGCAAGAAGCGGATTGTACAACATATAAAAGATGTGGAGGGTGTAATTTAAGACATATAAAGTATGAAAAAACTTTAGAAATGAAAAAAAATATAGTTCAAAATTTAGTAAATAAAATGCTGAAAAATACAGTTGAAGTTAATGAAACTGTAGGAATGGAAGAACCATTTAATTATAGAAATAAAGCAATGTATCCAGTTGGGAAAAATAAAAATGGAAAGCCACAAATAGGAGTTTTTGCAAACAGAACACATGATATTATACCTGTTGATACATGCTTAATCCAAAATGCTAAAACAGAAGAAATAGCTAAATATATAGTAAATTACTTAGAAAAAAATAATATAAGTATATATAATGAAAAAACAAAAAAAGGATTGGTAAGACACATTGTAACTAAGATTGGTATTAAAACTAATCAAATAATGTTAATAATTGTTATTAATGGAAAGAGCCTGCCAAATGAAGGTGAATTTGTAAAAGAAATTACTTCTAAATTTCCAGAAGTAAAAACTATTGTTAGAAACATTAATACAAAAAATACAAATGTTATTTTAGGTAATATAAATAGAAATTTATTTGGAAAAGGATATATAGAAGATATTTTAGGTGAATATACTTTTAAAATATCAGCACATTCTTTTTATCAAGTAAATCCAATTCAGACAGAAAAACTATATAATCTTGCAGTAAGTGGAGCACAAATTTCAAAAGAAGATACAGTTTTTGACTTATATTCTGGAATAGGAACAATATCTCTTTTTGTATCGAAATTTGCAAAAAAAGTATATGGAATAGAAATTGTAGAAGATGCAGTAAAAAATGCTAAAGAAAACGCAGTACTAAATAAAGTAGAAAATACAGACTTTATATTAGGTGATGTAGAAATTGCTTTAGATAGACTTGTAAATAAAGATAATGTATCGGCAGATATAATTATTGTAGATCCACCTAGAAGAGGAATGGATAATAAGTCAATTGAAAATATTTTAAAAGTTAAGCCTAAAAAAGTAATATATATTAGTTGTAATCCAGCAACTTTAGTAAGGGATTTAGCTAAATTTGAAGAAGAGTATAGTATAAATGAAATAACACCAGTAGACATGTTTCCATTTACATCACATGTTGAGTGCGTAACAGTCATTGAAAGGAAGTAAAGCTAGTAATATCAGGGGTTTGAGACTTGTTCTCAAAGGCTTATAAAATATTAAAAAAACAGGCTTTTTTTAGTAAAAATTAGCTAATGAAATATAAGGTTGTTAGAGGAGGACATGTTTCCACAAACAAGGTATGTTTTGCAAATTTTCTATGTTTGCATGAAATTAGAGTATTAGTAAACATATTAAATTTTTAAATTAACATATATAATTATAACGTGTTAATAATAAGAATAACAAATGTTTTTACACACATAAATCTATCATTTTATATGTTATAATATGCATATTAACTCTCTTATTTAATAAGAAGACAGTTGAATAAAAAATAAATTAGAAAGGAGATTAAGAAATGGGGGTTTGGATAGCTTTTGATCTAACAACATTAGATATGTTAATATTTTTATTTCTACTATTTTTTCCAGTGTTATTAACTGTAGTTAATATGATTAAAGTTATAAAAAATAATAATAAAAAACTGTATGAAAAAGTTTTAATAATGGAGCTTGCAATTATTCTAATATATGGTACTAGCTTTTTTGTTGCAGAGTTACTCCCAAGTGAAATTATTGATCAAAATCTAAGTTTTTTCTTTTTACTTTTTGGCTTTATGCCAATATTAATAGTTTTACATATAATTATTTTGATAATTTTATTTTTCTTGTATTTAATATTTAAAAGAACTAAAAAAATATAAGATTTAATTAATATATATATAAGCATACACAATAAGGGAACTCCTTATAAAGGAATTAAATATATACTAAAGATAAAAATTTATAATAAACAGTTTAAGATGCATATCAGTATACGGAAATATGTTTTTTAATGAATAGACAAGGTGATTCTCATATATTAACGGAGAACATACAACTTATGTTGAATCAGTTTGTATAAAAAAGTGAATAAAGTTGGAATAAGGAGATGAAGTAAAATGAAAAAGTTGGACATATTTAAAATGCCCAAGAGTGTTACTATATCAGCAAGAACGTCAAGTATAACAAATGCATTTGTAAGTGGTATAATTCCCACAAAAAATCCTACAGAAAAAGAAATTGAAGAAGTTTTAAATGTTCTTGGAATGGATAGCAAATCAATTAAATGTGCATATTGTGGTGACAAACACACGGAATGGGATCATTTTAAACCATTAATAAAAGATAAAAAACCTACAGGTTATATTTCTGAAATTTATAATTTGGTTCCTTGTTGTGGTAAATGTAATCAATCTAAAGGAAATAGAAATTGGGAAGAATGGATCAATAGCTCTGCGTCACTTTCTCCAAAGTCAAAAAGAATAAAAAATTTAAATCAAATTATTGAGAGATTAAAAACATTTGAAAGTAATTTTACACGTACTCGTATTGAATTTGAAAAAGCAGTAGATAAAAAAATATGGACTGATTATTGGAAGAATTGTGATAATTTGCACAAAAAATTAAAAGAAACTCAAATAATATCAAATGAAATTAAAAACATTCTAAAAAATCAACAACTCTAAAATAGTTGTAGAATAAGAATAGAGTTGATGAAAATTGATATATTCATAGCAAAAAGTTTTAAATAAATTTGTGTATACGGAAATATGTTTTTTATGAATAGACAAGGTATATCCATATATTCAGAGAGAAGATACTGCTCATGGTGAAACTGTTTGTATATTAGAAATAAAATAAATTAGAAATTAGCAATAAATAAAAAGAAAAAATATTTAATGAATTAACTAAATATATAGATTTATTGAAAAATAAAAAATTACAAAATATAGCTCATGAAATATTAAATAAGTATAAAAAAGATTTATTATGTAGAAGTGCAGGACATGGCGGGATATTAAATCATAAAAATGTAGCTTCTCACCACTGTTTTAATGGTGGATTAGTAGACCACATGTTAAATGTAACAAAGTTATCTTATCAAATTGGAAGTATATATGCAGATGAAATAGACATGGATATTATTATTTTCTCAGCAATATTTCATGATATAGGGAAAATACAAATTTTTGATGAATGGAATGATAAAGGTAATGTTCATGGGAATTTAAATGATAAATATTTATTAGTAGATCATGTTTATTTAGGAAGGATAATTCAGTAGAAGTACTAGATGAAGACGAATTAAAAGAAGCATTAGATGAAAAATTAATTTCTAAAGAGGAGTTTGATTTAGCAAATAAAACAAAAGAAGAGTTAGTAGTTAAACTAAGTGATAACGCTGTTATTGAAAATTTACGTAATAAAGCTAAAATATATCTTGGAAAATTTAAATTAAATGTGTAAATATTTTAAATATTGAAAGAGGTAAGATGCAAAGAAAAAATTATGTAAAAACTCAAAAATAGAAAATGGAATTGCAACATTAAAACAAGGAACTCCTATGGATTATTTAGATTATACATATTTTGAAGGTGCTAATATTGAAGAAAGTGAAAATGATGATGATGATAGTTATGATAATTAACTGTAAAAGATAATAAAGCAAAAAAGACTACTAATATAGCAGTCTTTTTTATGTTTTTAAAATTGTCTAATTTCTAATCTCATCAGAAATTGTATTAGAGGTTTCTAACATATGTATTCCATCTAATATTTCAAGACCATAAGCTCTTTGGTAATGGCTTCCACCATTACGAAAGTTTTGATAGCCTTGAACTCCCATATTGTAGGAGTTAGCTACTGCTAGGAGTCTTTCCTCATCAGAAAGATCCCAACTTTCCCAAGCATCTAAGCAATTATTTAAAATAATTGCAGCAGCTTCGGTGTTTTGATAAGGATCTAACATATCTGTTAGTCCATAGTCTCTAGCCAAAAATTTATGGTTAGAGATATTAATCTGATAAGCTCCGTAATCATTTGAAGCACTAATCGCATCAAAATTATAGTTACTTTCTACAAATGCTGTTGATAGCATCAATAGATAACCGGTTTCACCCAAATCTTTCAAGTGTTCATATTTTTGTACCATCTCATACGCATATTCCTGAAGTTCAGGTTCTAAACTTATGTCATAAATATGTATGTCTGAAGATGTATTAGATACATCTTCTTCGCTTACTTTACTTTCTATATCACCTTCTATAGCATTTGTAGCCTCGCTAGAAGCTGTTCTGTAGAGCGTCATATTTTGACTAAGCTCTTTTGGTATAGCTGTTATATTTGAAATAATAGTAGCAATAGATGTATTACTATTTCTAAAAACAGATGGTGAGTAGTTAGGTGATATTGAGCTATCAGTATCAATATATGCATTTGCATTTGAAGTTAGAGTACTTGTAATAGATAGTATTCCTAGTACAAAGCTAAAAGCCAATGTACAAAGAAGACATCTTCTGCAAGTAACTATAATCTTTTTTCTATTTTTGCTTTTTGCAATTAAATAATTAATAGCAAATACTGGTAATAGAAGACCTCTTAAAAATTTCCGTGCTTGCTGTGTAAATCCTTTTAAAAACATTTTCTTCCTCCTTGGTACCTATAATTACTAGTACCAATTATAAATTTGACAAAAGTCATACATATATTATACCACATATAACTAATTATGTAAATTACAAAAGGTTATATATTGTCATAAATTTCGTTATAAACTTGAAAAAAAAATAATATTAATGTAATATAGATAAATACAAAAGTTTAAAATTAAAAGAAAAGAGGAAAATATGATTGAAATATTGAAAGTGTTAATAATAGGAATAGTAGAAGGGATAACTGAATGGCTTCCAATTAGTAGTACAGGTCATTTACTTTTACTAGACACAATAATGCCACTTAATATGAGTGAAGAGTTTAAAGAAATGTTCTTTGTAGTAATACAATTAGGAGCAATACTTGCAGTAATAGGGACATTTTGGAATAAAATATCACCAATAACAATAGGAAAAAATAAAAAAAATGAAGAAAAAGAAAGTATAGATGGAAAAGTAAATGAAGAAAAAAGTAAAAAAACATTAATATTTAACAAGGAAGTTTTTCCAATGTGGCTTAAGATATTTATTGCATGCCTTCCATCAGCAGTAGGAATATTTTTAGATGACTTTTTAGAAGAAAACTTTGGAACACCAATTATAATTGCAGCAATGTTAATAATATATGGAATATTATTTATAGTAATAGAAAATTGGAACAAAAAGAGAAAACCTAAAACAGAAAAATTAGAAGATATAGGGCTTAAAACAGCATTTATAATAGGATTATTTCAAGTATTAGCAATGATTCCAGGAACTTCAAGATCTGGAGCAACAATAATAGGAGCATTATTAATAGGAGTATCAAGGATAGCTGCAGCAGAATTTACATTTTTGTTAGCAGTACCAACAATGCTAGCAGCAAGTTTGTTCAAAATGATAAAATTTGGATTTGAGTTTACAACAAATGAGATTTTTACATTATTATTTGGAATGTTAGTAGCATTTATAGTATCGATCTTTGTAATTAAATTCCTATTAAAGTACATAAAATCAAAAGACTTTAAAATTTTTGGTTGGTATAGAATTGTATTAGGTATTATAGTGATGATATATTTTACTATGATAATATAATAAAAATTGTTGATAAAGAATAAAAATTAGTATATAATAGATATATTAAAAGTAAAAATCCAAATAAAATTTTAGGAGGAAATATTATGGGAATTGCTAAAATAGCATTAATAGAAAGAGCAATACGGTATCTAGTTGGAGTTTTACAGGGAGAAATGATAACAGAACCAAAATTTTTTGAAAGGTTAAATCAAAAAAAGTATAAACAAAAAATAGAAAAAGTAATGAAAAAATTAAAAATTTTTGAGGAAACTCTCATGTATTTAATTTTAAATGAAGAAACATATCAAGATGATATAGTAATTGACTTTGAGTCAAATGACACTTTATTAAGAGCATTGCAAGCTGCAGATATTGATTTAGAAATGCTACCAAATGATGTGAGCATTACAATCAGCGAAAAGGCTATTGATTTTAAATTTTATCATGAAATAATTGAAGACTAAAAATAAAAAATGCTATATTAGTTTATAGCATTTTTTGTTTGTTAATTTTTATATATTTGTATAGTATTTATATAATTTAACTTCTTCTTTTTCCAAAAATAGATAATATTCTAAGGAATATATTAATAAAATCTAAATATAATTGCATAGCAGCATATATATGAACTTTAGAATTATCAATAGATGTATCTGATGCCAATAATTTAACCTTATTTATATCATATATAGTTAATCCCATAAACACTAATAGGATAAACCAGTCTAATGCTAAAGCTAAACCAGAATTATTTAAAAATAGATTAATTAAAGTTAAAACAAGACCACCAATTAAAAATAGTGATAAATATGTTCCCATTTTAGATAAATCTCTATTTGTTTTAAATCCAATAAAAGATAAAATAGCAAATATTATTGCTGAAATTCCAAATACATATACTACTGAATTTAATTCAAAAGCTGCAAATATAACAGAAAGAGTTATACCATTTAGCATAGCATATGCAAAATAGAGTATTCCAACAATAGTAGGTGACAATTTTTTAAATAAAAATGAAAATACTAGAACAACGACTAATTCAACTATTAAAAGAATGTTAAATGAGTTATTTATTAATATATCATAAAATAGCCCAGAAGAGTAAGTATACCAAGCAATTATTCCAGAACCAAGTACTCCTAAAAACATCCAAAAAAAAGTTTTTCCTAAAATGTTATTTAAAGATATTTGTGAATTTTCTTCCATAACTAACTCCTTTCTAAAAATTTATTTAATTTTTTTATTTATAAATATATAATAATATAGTATATATTTTTTTGCAATAAAATATTAATAAATTTAATCTTATTTATTGACATATATAATCTATATAGCATATAATAAGAATATATCAAAAAAAATTGATGTGAGGTAATATGGAAAAAGAAGAAATACAATATACTAAAATATTTAAAGCATTTTGTGATGAGAATAGATTAGAAATATTAAGATTATTAAAAGAAAAAGAATTATGTGCATGTTCATTAATAGAACAAACAGAAATTGCACAATCAGCATTATCATATCATATGAAAATATTATGTGAGTCAGGAATAGTAAAGTCTAGACAAGAAGGAAAATGGACACATTATAGTATTGATTATGAAAAATCTAAAAAAGCTGTAGAATTATTAAAAGAGATTACAAATATTAGTTAAGTAATTAATATTTGTAAATTTTTCATAAAATACATCAAAAAAAATTGATATGAAAGGAGAATAAATGCAAATTTTAAGTAATATATGGACATTTATGCAAGATGAAATTTTAGGTATGAACTGGTTAAATAATTTGGTAGGAACTATATTAACTAATTTTGGATTAGACATAAATTCTGCAATAGGAGGAAGTTTACAATTTTTTATATATGATGTAATTAAAATAGTAGTATTATTGTGTGTATTAATATTTATTATTTCATATATCCAAAGCTATTTCCCACCAGAAAGAAGCAAAAAAATATTAGGAAAATTTAAAGGTATATCAGCAAATATAGTGGCAGCTCTTTTAGGTACTGTTACACCATTTTGTTCTTGTTCTTCAATTCCGCTTTTTATTGGTTTTACAAGTGCTAAATTACCAGTTGGAGTCACATTTTCTTTTTTAATATCATCACCAATGGTAGATATTGGAAGTTTGGTACTATTAACTAGTATATTTGGAACAGGAGTAGCAGTTATATATGTTATACTAGGATTAATAATAGCCGTAATAGGTGGATTGGTAATAGAAAAAACAGGAATGGAAAGACATGTAGAAGAATATGTATTAAAAACAGCATCAGTAGATATTGAAACACAAGAATTAACTAAAAAAGATAGATTAGTATATGCTAAAGAACAAACAATATCAACATTTAAAAAAGTATTTCCATATATATTAATTGGTGTTGGAATAGGAGCATTTATACATAATTGGATACCTCAAAATATAATTGAACAAATATTAGGAGGGAATAACCCGTTTAGTGTAATACTTGCAACAATAATTGGAATACCAGTATATGCAGATATATTTGGAACAATACCAATAGCAGAAGCATTACTTGCAAAAGGCGCAAGCTTAGGAACAGTTTTAGCATTTATGATGTCAGTAACAACACTATCACTTCCATCATTAATAATGCTAAGAAAGGCAGTTAAGCCAAAACTTTTAGCAATGTTTATAGGTATTTGTGCAATAGGAATAATAATAGTAGGGTACATATTTAATGTATTATGGCCGTTATTAGTATAAAAAATAAAAAATAGGAGGAAATATTATGGGATTATTTAATTTTGGGAAAAGTAAGCTTGAAAAAAATGATACAAAAGGTTGTGGGTGTACAGAAACAGTGGAAATAAAAGCAAAATGCGGATGTGGATCAGAATGCGGAATATCAGATATAACAGGGAGTAAAATTATAGTTTTAGGAGCTTGCTGCAAAAAAAGTACAGAAACATTTGAAAATGTGAAATTAGCAGTAAAAGAATTAGGTCTATCAGATGAAGTAGTAAATATTGGTGATATGGCAGAAATAGCAAAATATGGAGTTATGCAAACACCAGCTTTAGTAATAAATAGTAAAGTTGTGTCTTATGGAAAAGCTTTAAAGATAGAAGAAGCTAAAAAGCTAATTGAAAAGAATATATAATTTATATTAATATAAAAATGAGTAAAGATAAGTAAAAAAAGAATTAAGAGAAACAAAGTATTTCTTTTAATTCTTTTTTATGTTAAAATAGAGAAAAATAAAGGAGGAATTGAAAATGACAGGTGAAGAATTAATAAAAAATAGAAGAAGTATAAGAAAATACAAAGAAGAAAAGGTGGATAAAAAAACATTAGAAGAAATAGTGGAATTAGCAAAATATGCTCCATCTTGGGCAAATTATCAAATAGCAAGATATACATTTATAGAAGATGAAGAAAAAATAAAAGAAATAGCAAAAACTGGCGTTAAAGAATTTGCATATAATATCAAAACATTAGAAAATGCAAAAGGTGTTGTTGTACTTAGTTATGTAAAAGGTAAAAGCGGAAAATTTGATCCAAGTAGCATAGAATATGTAACAGAAAAAGGTAGCACATGGGAAATATTTGATGCAGGAATAGCATGTCAAACTTTTTGTTTAGCAGCATTTGAAAAAGGTGTAGGTACATGTATATTTGGAGTTATAGATGATGAAGTTATAACTAAAATAGCGAATTTACCAGAAAGAGAAACAGTAGCAGCAGTAATTGTATATGGTTATCCAGACGAAGAAGGTAAAAAAACACCAAGAAAAGATATTAGTGAATTAATGAGATTTATATAGTTAGGAGAAATTTGTGGAATTATTAGATGTTATAGATTCAAACAATAAATTAACAGGAGAAATTAAGTCAAGAAAAGAAATACATGAAAATGGAATTTGGCATAGGCATGGATCTTGTTGGATAATGAACATGCAAGGAGAAATATTGTTACAGAAAAGATCCATGAATAAAAAAAGAAATCCAGGTGTGTGGTCTAAAACAGGTGGGCATATTGAATCAGGAGAAACAGTAGAAGTAGGATTAATTAGAGAGATAGAAGAAGAGATAGGTTTACATGTTAGAGAACAAGAGTTGGAGTTATTGGATATAAATTCAAGTGATTGTGGGAAAAATAAACATTTTACATATGACTATTTTATAATAACAAATAAAATATTATCAGAATATATATTGCAAAAAGAAGAAGTTGAAGATGTAAAATATATAAGTGTAGAATGTATTGAGGAAGAAGTTAAAAGAGGAAATACAAAATATACATTTACAAATTGGGAAAGAGAAAGTTTTAACAGAAAGATAGAGATTTTAAAAGAAAAAAGAGAAATAATATTAAAAGCTAATTATATTAAATAATTGGCTTTTTTTGTCGAAAAGTTTTGATAAAATAACATAAGAAAGTATTGTAATAGAAAAATATTTATGATATATTAATGGAAATGATTTTCAATAAGGAAGGAGGAAAAAATTGAAAAAAAGAAATACAAAACAAAAAAATGAAATATTAAAGTTTTTAGAAAATAATAAGAACAAACATCTTTTAATAAAAGAGATAAAAGAAAATATAGATGAAAAAATAGGGACAACAACAGTATATAGAGTTATAAAAGAACTAGTAGAAGAGGGAACAATAATAAAAAAACCACTAGAAAACACTCAAGGATTTTGTTATGAATATAAAGATAAAAATAAAGAATGTTTAAATCATTATCATTTAATATGTGAAGAATGTAATTCATTAACACATATAGAAAGTGATTTAGTATTAAAAGCTTGTAAAAGAGAAGAAAAAAACTTGAATCTAAAAATTAATTTTGAAAAATTAGTTTTGTATGGAAAATGTAAAGAATGTAAAAATTAAAAAAGAGGAGATAAAACAATGATAAAAAAGATACTTTTAATTGTATTGTTAATAGTAATAATAGGAGGTCTAATAGCAGTAGTAGCTATAAACTTAAATAATAATAAGGAAAATAATACAGCAAAATATGATGTTGTGGTAAGTAATTTTGCTAGTTATGATTTTTTAAGAGCAATAATAAAAGATACGAGTGATGTTAATATTAACTTTATATTAGGACCTGGAAAAGATAGTCATAGTTATGAACCAACACCTCAAGATATGATTGAAATGCAAGATGCGGATATGTTTGTATACATTGGTGGAGAATTAGAAAATTGGTCTGATACAGTTGTTGAAACATTAAATAGAGATACACAAAATATAATAAAAATATCAGATAGTGTGAATTTACTAGAAGATACTCATGACCATGATCATGAAGAAGAACATGAGCACGAAGAAGAAGATTACGACCATGAAGAAGAAGACCATAGTCATGAAGAAGTACATGAAGAATTTGCTTTTGATTCACATATATGGACTTCACCAGAAAACGCAATTATGATGGTAAATAAATTAACAGAAGAAATATCAAAATTAGATTCAGAAAATAGTGATAAATATAGAAAAAATGCAGATGAATATATTGCAAAAATAAATGAAATAGATAGTAAAATAAAAGCAGTAATAGAAAATAGTAATAAAAGTAAATTAGTATTTGGTGATAAAATGCCAATGCAATATTTCTTAGAATACTACAACTTAGAAGTAGAAGCTGCATTTCAAGGGTGTAGTACAGAGACAGAACCTAGTGCACAAAAAATTGCCGAATTAGTAAATTTAGTAGAAGATGAAAACATGCCAGTAGTAATATATACTGAGTTAAATGATGGTAAAATAGCAAATGTAATAGCAGATGAAGCAGAAGGAACTATAGAAACACTACAGATACAGTCATTACATAATGTAACAAAAGATAATTTTGAAAATGATGAAACATGGGTATCATTAATGGAAAAAAATATTGAAGTTCTAGAAAAGGCACTTAAATAATATATATGAAAGAGATAAAATATGAGTATGATAAAAATTAAAAATTTAACATTTGGATATACAAGTAGAGATGAAACATTAAAAGATATAAATTTAGAAATAGAAGAAGCTAAATTTACTACAATAATAGGTGAAAATGGTTCGGGAAAAAGTACATTAATTAATTGTATAGTAGGGTTATGTACTGGATATAAAGGAAATATAGAAGTAAATGAAAAAGTAGGATATTTACCACAAAGAATGAATATTCAAAGTGATTTTCCAGCTTCAGTAAAAGAAATAGTACTATCTGGTACTATTTCTAGAAATATAAATTCTATATTTTATAAAAAAGAAGATAAGCAAAAAGCCCAAACAGTTATGAAAGACTTAGAAATATATGATCTTAGAAATAAATCATTTGCAGAATTATCAGGAGGTCAACAACAAAGAGTGTTAATAGGAAGAGCGTTATGTGCTACTAAAAATCTAATTATATTAGATGAACCAACAAATGGACTAGATCCAAACATTGCAGTTCAAATATATAGTTTGTTAGATAAACTGAAGAAAGAATTAAAATTAACAATACTAATAGTATCACATGATATTGAAAGAAGTTTAAAACATACAGATAATGTTATAGAAATGAAAAATGGAAAAGTAATATATAATGGAGATGTTGTTAATTTTAGAAATGGAGGTTAGTAAACTGCTGTAAAAACTCTGTAAAACTACAAAATTTAATTTACCTTTTTATTAAAAAAGGTAGTACAATGCATTCGAGGTGATTAATAAAAAATATTACAGTGTTAGAGAATTATCAAAATTATTGAGTGCTACTTCTCAAACCCTAAGAAACCGGGATGAAAATGGGAAATTAAAGCCACACCATTTTACTGGAAGTGAGTATAGATATTACTCCAAAGAACAAGTTAATAGGATATTTAGGTATAAAAGAGTGTCTAGCAATAAACAAAAAGATGATTTAGAAAGACAGATTGAAAATATAAAAACTTATTTGTACTCAAAAGGACGTCCATTTAAAATTATTACTGATATTGGTAGTGGAATAAATTACACTAAAACTGGATTACAAAAATTAATACAGATGATTACAGAAAATAAAGTAGATAAAATTGTTGTATTATATAAAGATAGACTCCTTAGATTTGGATTTGAACTTGTTGGATATATTGCTAAGTTATATAATTGTGACATAGAGGTGGCAGATAATACTAAAAAAAACTGAAGAGCAAGAGTTAGTTGAAGATTTAGTTCAAATAATTACTGTATTTAGTTGTAAACTTGAGCGGGAAAAAAGCAAATAGAACAAAAAAATTTAAAGGAGTTGATTCAGAATGATACTAGCAAAAAAAGTTAGACTTTTTCCTACTAAAGAACAAGAAAATATACTATGGAAATCAGTTGGTACAGCAAGATATATTTACAATTGGACTTTAAATAAACAACAAGAGAATTATAAAAAAGGCGGTAAGTTCATATCAGATAATGATTTACGAAAAGAAATAACAATATTAAAAAAGACTGAACTACCATGGCTTAATGATGTTTCAAATAATGTAGCTAAGCAAGCTGTTAAAGATGCTTGTAATAGTTACAAAAACTTTTTCAAAGGTATTTCTAAATTTCCAAATTTTAAAAATAAAAAACATTCTAAAGAATCATTTTATAATGATAATGTTAAATTTAAAGTTAAAGAAAATAAATTAGTATTACTTGAAAAAATAGGCTGGGTAAAAACTAATGAACAAATACCTTTAAATGTTAAATATCATAATCCAAGAATAAGTTATGATAATAGATATTGGTATGTATCAGTAGGAGTAGAACAAGAAGAAATAAAAGAAGAATTATCAGATATTTCATTGGGAATAGATTTAGGAATAAAAGATTTAGCAGTATGCTCAGATGGAAGAATATTTGAAAATATTAATAAAAAACAGAAGATGAAAAAGCAAGAGAAAAAATTAAAACGCTTACAAAAACAAGTAAGTAGAAAAAATGAAAAAAATAAAAAAGGAAAGGAGTATGTCAAAACAAAAAATAGTATAAAACTTGAAAAAAAGATACAATTAGTGCATAGAAAATTAGCAAATACAAGAAAAAATCACATTCATCAAACAACAACAAGTATAGTGAAAACCAAGCCATACAGAATTGTAATAGAAGATTTGAATGTGAGTGGAATGATGAAAAATAGACATTTAGCAAAAGCAATACAAAAACAATGTTTCTATGAATTTAGAAGGCAACTAGAATACAAATGTACATTTAGAGGAATCGACCTTATAGTTGTAGATAAATTCTATCCTTCATCAAAAACTTGTAGCTGCTGTGGAAAGATTAAAAGTGATTTAAAACTATCAGATAGAATGTATCAATGTTCTTGAGGAATTACAATAGATAGGGATTTAAATGCAAGTATAAATCTTTCAAAATATAAGAGAGCTTAGATGTAGAAGCATTTATATATGTACGATGCGTTGTATCGGAATTTAAGCCTTGGGAGTGTCAAACAAACTAAAGTAGCTTTTAGCAAAATAGGACACTGTGAATAAGGAATTAAACAAGATTTTATAATGTTTTATAAAGTTTTGGCAACGGTAGCATATAATGATAGAAATAATAACAGACATGTTATCACATTCTTTTATACAAAGAGCTCTTTTAGTAGGAACTTTAGTTAGCATTTGTGCAGCTTTATTAGGAGTATCATTAGTATTAAAAAGATATAGTATGATAGGTGATGGGTTATCACATGTAGGTTTTGCAATACTTTCAGTAAGTGTAGCTTTTGGATTTGCAACACCATTATATATAGCTCTTCCTGGAGTTATAGTAACTGCAATAGTACTTTTAAAAGTTGGAAATAGTAAAAAAATAAAAGCAGATAGTGCAATAGCATTAATATCTAGTTCAGCACTTGCAATAGGTGTTGCTATAACTTCACTTACAACTGGACTAAATACAGATGTATGTAATTTTATGTTTGGAAGTATTTTAGCAATGACTCCAGCAGATGTATATTTAAGTGTAGGAATAAGTATATTAGTTGTGTTACTATTTATAGTGTATTATAGAAAAATATTTTTAATAACATTTGATGAAAATTTTGCAAAAGCTAGTAAATTAAATGTAAATAAATATACAACACTTATTTCAATATTAACAGCTATAGTTATTGTTGTAGGAATGAGAATGCTAGGAACATTGTTAATTAGTAGTATAATTGTATTCCCTGCACTTACTTCAATGAGAATATTTAAAACATTTAAAAAAGTAATAATTAGTTCTGTAATAGTTAGTGTGGTATGTTTCTTGACAGGAATGTTTTTATCATATATATTTAATATTAGTACAGGAGCAATGATTGTTCTAGTTAATTTATTGTTGTTTATAATTTTTACAATAATAAATAAGATTATAAATGAATGAGAAAGAGGTTTAAATGAAAAAAATATTGTTACTAATATTATTAATAGCTATAATAGGAGGAATAATTTTTGCAGTTTTAAGTTTAAATAATACAGCAGAATTATCAAAAACAGAGGATAGTCTTAGTGGAACTTCAGAAATAACATTTGATGACGACTATTTTATGTTGCAATTAGATGATGTATATAAAAACTATGATGAATATGAAAATCAATCTATAACACTAGAAGGATTTGTATATAATGATGAAATGAGTGGGTATATGGTTGTAGGTAGAGATTATTATTGTTGTGGTGATGATTCATTTATGGTTGGGTTTGAATGTAATCTTTCTGAATATGAAGGTGAAAAAGAATTTGAAAACGATAGTTGGGTAAAAGTTACAGGAACAGTTATGACAAGTAATGATGTACCAGGAAATTATTATCCACAAATCAAAGTAGAAACAATTGAAAAGATAGAAGAAGGTAATAAGTTTGTAGGCATATAAAGTGTCTGCAAACGCCTATATATAGATGTTGTGGTGTGAAAATATTATGTATAGTAGTTTTAGTGACAAAAAAAGATAAAAAAAAGTAAAAAAAAACCATAAAAAACTTGACAATGTTTTTGAAAACTAGTATAATAGTTTTTGTCTAAAGGACATGGTCGCATAGCTCAGCTGGGAGAGCATCTGCCTTACAAGCAGGGGGTCATAGGTT
>CAYJKK010000007.1:0-63595 GCA_964370905.1 uncultured Clostridium sp.
TATTCCCTATTATTATTCCTCCTGTTATGTTTACTGTTCCTGTATTGTTATTTACACAATAGTTTGTATTATTGTTACTACTACTTATTGTTCCTCCTGATATATTCACTATTCCTGCACTATTAACTATACTATTTGAAGCCTTACTATTTATTGTTCCTCCTGATATATTTACTGTCCCTGTACTAGCATTCTGTATATATCCATTTATTTCTCCTTTTGATATATTTACCTCTCCTTTACCACTACTATATAGAACAGAGCCCTCTCCATTATAACTATTTACTATTCCTCCATCTATATTTATTGTTCCTGTATTAGTATTATATATTGCTTCACTATAACCTGCAAATCTACCATTAGTATTTATTGTTCCTCCTGTTATCTCTATTGTTCCTACACTCGAATTATATATTCCATACACCTCTGTGTTACCACTTCCGCTGTTATTTATACTTCCTCCTTTTATCTCTACTTTTCCTGAACCTGCATTATATACTCCGTAAGCTGTATATGAACTTGTACTATTTATTGTCCCTCCTATTATTTCTATTATTCCTGTACTTTTATTATATATACTATAACTCCTAGTTGTTGCACTTACTATTCCACCTAATATTTGAACTCGTTCTGTACTTTCATTGTATATCCCATAACTATATGTATTAGCACAAATTACATTACTTTCTTCTAGTACCTTTACTATTCCACTTCCTTCATTTTTTATAGCTATATTATATGTATTTTTCATTTGTATTTTTACTGAAGTTTCTAGTATTCCTGTATTTTTTATTCCTATAAATAAATTACTACTATCTAACCCTACTTTATTAAACTCTATTACTCCTGTATTATCGACTGACGAATCTGTTATCTGTAACTCTCCACTATTTGTTATTGTTATAAAGCTTTCTACTTTATTTCCATTTAAATCTAATATTAGCTTTCTACTTCCAGTATTTATAGCACTCATATTTGTATGAGTATTAATCATTTGAATTGTAACTACATCTGTATTATTTTCATCTACACTTTCTATTGCTTCTTTTAATGAATAAAATTTAGTTTCTCCTATTTGAGCTACTTCTCTTCTTCCTACATATGCAATATTCTTATTTTCTAAATCTATTTCTTTTATTACTTCATTATTAACTTCTGTTTCTTGAACTGCTCCATATATTGCAGCTGTCTTACCTTTAACTACTCCATCATAAAAGTATATTTTTGAATTTTCTAGATTATATATTCCATAACTATTTATTCCTATAATTTGTGGACTTTCTATATTTACACTTCCATCTTTTATACCCATTACCACTTCGGAATTATCATATATATTAATACCATAACTATTCCCTTGTACTGTTCCACCTAATACATTTGTTTTCGCATTATCATAGCTATTTATAGCTTGAGTTGAAGTTGTTGTAATATTTCCATTCAAAACATTTAATATAGCATTATCTGCATTAGTTATACTTCCCCCTAAAGAAATATTCCCTTGCATATTAGTTATTGAATTATTGCTATTTACAATTTGTTTATCGTTTGTTAAATCTCCTAGTATTGTTACTGTAGCTTGATTTACATTTGTTATGTCATTTATTATATTTTCTCCTGATAATTCTATATTTGAATTTCTTGCATTATATATTCTATCAAAATTCATATTATATATTTTTCCACTAACCATTCCTATATTTGAAATTTCACTATTTCCCGATAATATAGTTGCTTTTGTGAGCTCTATATTTGATTTACCTCTTGACTGTATAGCGTCCTCACCTGAAATATTTACATTTATATTTTCTTCTATAATTTTAATATTTGTTTGTCCATAACTAACTACTCCATATGTATTTGAGTTTGTTGCATTTAATGTTGCTCCACTTTTTAATTCAAATTTAGAAAACTCTTCATTTTGTATTAATCTAATATATGATGATGATGATTTTATATCTCCACTAATAACTAGTTCACCTTTATTTAATATTCCTTTTGTATAATTAGAACTTGTTCCTGTATTTGTAAATTGTATATATCCATTACCTCCTGATGAACTATCTAATATTTCTAATTTACCTTCATTTAAAAGTGTTTGATTTAAATCTAATTGTTTTCCAGTTAAATCTATAGCTATATTTCTATTACCTATACTTACTTGACTTTGTGTTACTGTAGATACATTTGTTACTAAAGTTATTGTTTTTTGTTTTTCAGGTACTACATTTTTTTGTACTGTTTCTGTTATTCTATATTCTTGATTTAAGACTATTGTGTTATCATTAATTTTCACACTATTTATAGTTAAACCTTCGTTTTCTACATTGTTTTCTTGTCTTTTTATATACCCGAAATGTACATAATATACTTCTCCACCTGTTAATGCTTTAGTAACATTATAGTTATTTGTTCCTCCATATCCATCAAATATTCTATTTGTACTTTCATTGTAGTATGTTTGTTGTGTATCATTTGTAACATGCATAAATTTATAGTTATAGCTTGAACTTGGACTTGTAACATTAACTGTTAATGTATACTCTTCGTCACTTGAATATTCAGTAAGATCAATTTCAATGTAACCATTAGCAGATTTACCTAGCTCAGTTATTGGTTCTGAAACTAGTTTATTGTCTTCAAATGTAAATCCATAATCACCACTTTTTAGAGTAGGTGTTGTAGTTATTTTCTTTTCTAGATCCACTTGAGTACCAGTTTCAATAGTTTCAACAGCTTCTTGAATAGTAGAATAATAGCTATATCCAATACGAGCTACTGCATCTCCTAATTGTTGTAATCTAACAACTTCTCTTTCTCCATTTACTGTTGCCATTGCATATCTATTATCTGGTGTTTCAATACTTTCTCCTTCTATTGCTGTATCACCTTCAACTTCTCCATCATACATTTTAAATGTTCCAGTTGTTACTATACCTGTTGTTTGTCCTGATATTCTAGGTGAGAAACTTTTAATTGTTCCATCATTTTCTCCTAATTGTAATGTCCCGTTATTTTCTATTGCAACACCATTAGTGTTATTTATTGTTCCTTCTTTTTCTCCTTGTTCTTCAGATGTTATTATTAAACTTCCAGTAGTTTCTATTTTTATTGTTTTATCTGTTGTTAGTGTATTTGTTCCTAATTCTAAGTTTATTGTTTTATCAACTAATATCTCTGTACTTGTATCTGTTACATCTCTTAATAGCTCTATTGTTGAACCTTCTACAGCTATTTCTAATGCCTCTTCAAGTGTGGGTGCATATGTTGTTCCATCAACTAGATATATTCCTTCTTCCCATACTGCATAAAGTGTTGTATCTTCATTTTTAATAAATTCTGCTCCTGGTTGATATTCTGCTGTTGTGTCATTTTGTTCACTCCAACCTTTAAATATATATGCTAATCTTGTTGGCTCTTGGCTAGAAAGTGTTAATGTTTCACTACCGTTTTTTGTTTGATTACTTGGTGCATTATCTCCACCATTTGCATCATATGAAATTGTGTATGTTTGTTCTTGCCAGATAGCATATAAAGTTAAATCTTGATTACTAGAATATGAAGTTCCAACTGTATAATCTACTGTTCCTGTTTGCGAAGTACTCCACCCTACAAAAGTATATCCTGAACGTTCTCTCATATTTTCATTTAGCCCTGATATATTTACTACTATATGTACTGCATTTTCTTCTTTTAATATTTCTTGATTTATGTTTGTTCCATCGTTTTTATTGTATGTTATTTTGTTATACACTACTGGTTCTGGTGGTGCTGCATTTTCTGGTACTAATACTACAAAATATATATTACCTGTTGCTTTGTATGTTATCTTTGCATATTCTTTTGGGTCTACTTCTCTATCTACTAACAGATTCTTTTTCTCTTCATCTGTTAATTCTCCATCAAAAACCTCTACAGTTACGTCTTCTGAATTTTCCATTAATAACTTTAGTTCTCTTTCAAAATCTTCCTCCATAATTCCTACAGAATTATCATATTGATATTCTAATTCTCTTGTTTGATATGCTAATAAGATCTTTTCTTTTTCTTCTGCAACTGTACTTTCTTGTTCTGCTGTTATCGCTTGATTAATTACGCCACCTTCTGTAGCTAAACTTATTGATATTGCAGCAATTATAAGTAAAACAATAATAGTTATAACTAGTGCTATTAAAGTTATACCTTTTTCTTGTTTTGTTTTATTATTTAAATTTATACCGTGTGTGAACTCCTGCAATGGTTTTAGCTTTTTTGTAATTTAACATTTTTTTCTTTCTCCTTTTGTTTTTTTCTTTAGTATAAATTTATCATAACTTATAGTTTTTTACAATGTTTTTAATGACTTTTTATACAAAAATAAGCTCTAAATATATTTAATATTTAGAACTTATTTTTTGTTTTTTTGCTTTCGTTTTCGTTTTCTTAATCTTAATTAAATTTTAAACTTTTAATTCTTTCAACCGCTTCTATAGTATTTTCTCTATTCCCAAAAGAAGTTAATCTAAAATACCCTTCACCATTAACCCCAAAACCGCTACCAGGTGTACCAACAACATTAGCATTTTGTAATAAATAGTCAAAGAATTCCCAAGAAATCATATTATTTGGACATTCAAGCCAAATATATGGTGAATTTTTACCACCAGTATATTTTATACCTATATCATCTAAACCTTTTGCAATAATTTTAGCATTTTCTTGATAATATGTAATGTTTTCTTTAACTTGTTTTTGTCCTTCTTCTGTAAATACTGCTGCTGCACCTACTTGAACTGGCCAAGAAACACCATTAAATTTACTTGATTGTCTTCTATACCATAATTTAAATATGTTCTTTCCTTCTCTTTCTAATTCTTTAGGTATTACTGTATAACCACATCTAACACCAGTAAATCCTGCTGTTTTAGATAATGAACACATTTCAATAGCACATGTTCTTGCTCCATCTATTTCAAATATTGAACGTGGTAAATCTTCTGTTATAAAAGCTTCATATGCTGCATCATATATAATTATTGCATCATTTTTGTTTGCATAATTAACCCAAGTTTTTAATTGTTCTTTTGTATATGCTGTTCCAGTTGGATTATTTGGAGAACATAAATATATTATATCAGCTTTTACATTTTCATCTGGCATTGATATAAAGTTGTTTTCTTTTGTTGCATTTGAATATATTATTTTTCTTCCTGCCATTATATTTGTATCTACATATACTGGGTAAACTGGATCAGTTACAAGTACTACATTATCTTTATCAAATATATCTCCTATATTTCCACAATCTTCTTTTGCTCCATCATTTACCATTATTTCGTCAATTCCAATACTTACACCATAACTTAAATAATAGTCTGATATTGCTTTTCTTAAAAATTCATATCCTTCATAATCTGGGTAACCTTTAAATGTTTCTTTACACCCTAAATCTTCTACCCCTTTTTTCATAGCTTCAATTACTACTTTTGGAAGTGGCATTGTTACATCACCAATTCCTAATTTTATTACTTTTTTATCTGGATTTTTACCAACATATTCATTTACTCTTTTTGTTATTTCTGCAAATAAATAGTTTGGTACTAATTTATCATAATTTGTATTTAATTTCATAATATTTCCTCAACTTTCTAATTTAAATTTAAACTTCTATAGTTCCTTCAAAGACATTTTCTGCAGGTCCTGTCATAAATACTGTTTCATCAGTATAGTTTATAACTAGGTCTCCACCTTTTAATTTTACTACTATATCTTCATTTTTATTACAAATTCCATTTTCTACTGCTGCTACTGCTACTGCACATGCACCTGTACCACAGGCAAGTGTTTCTCCACTTCCTCTTTCCCATACTCTCATTTTTAATGTTTTATCATCTATTATTTCTACAAACTCCGTATTTATTCTTTCTGGGAATATGTTATTGTTTTCAAATTTTGGCCCTATTTTTTCTAACTCTAAATCATCTATGTTTTTTGTAAATATTACTGCATGTGGATTCCCCATTGATACACATGTCATTTTGTATTCCACATTTTCTATATTTATATTTTCATTTATTATTTTTTCTTTTTCACTTATTACTGGAATATTTTTAGGATTTAATTCTGCTTTTCCCATATCTACTCGTAGTAGCTTTACTTTGCCATTTTCTTTATTTACTTTTAATGTTTTTATTCCACTTAATGTTTCTATTGTTACACTTTCTTTATTTGTGTCTACTAAGTTATAGTCAAATATGAATTTGCCTACACATCTAATTCCATTTCCACACATTTTTCCTTCTGATCCATCTAAGTTAAACATTCTCATTTTAGCATCTGCTACATTTGATGGACATACTAAAATTATTCCATCTCCACCTATACTAAAATTCCTATCAGATAATTTTATACTTAATTCTTCAGGATTTTTTATTTCTTGTTCAAAACAATTAAAATATATATAATCATTTCCAGCCCCATGCATTTTTGTAAACTTATATTTCATATACGTCCTCCTTACTCTTAAGCATTTGTTTTTTCTTTTGGATTACCTTTCTAAAATCCAAACTTCTTTTACTATTTTTCATAGTACCTCCTATATAAAGCTTTTGCTTTGTTATATAATTTCATATAGCTAAGTTAATAAACTCATTCCACTAACCGTATTATATCAATATTCTATATATATTGCAATATTATATTTTTTTAATATTTTAGTAAAAAAAACACCTAGTATTAACTAAGTGTTTTTTAAATATTATAAATATTTGTGAATTGCTGCTTTTATGAGTTTATTCTTATAGTTACCAATTCCTCTAATATTAGAGAAAGTACCATATTGTTCATAATGCTTTTTTAAGCAGAGAACTGTTTTAAAAGGTTCTACTTTTTCTTTTAGTGTTATTTCTACATTGTGCTGTAATTTAAGTGCTTCAATTGGAATTTTACTTAATACCTCATTAATTTGATTTTCTATTTCTTCCAATTGTTCTTCTACTATTTTTTTCTTTCTTTGGAGTTTCTCTAATTCTTCTTCTGCTTTTAATCTTAACTCTTCATTCCGTTTTCTTTCGTTCATAGTTATTTTCCTTTCTATTTATAATATTTCATATATGAGGTTATATATAGATTATACCATATATATTAATTTTTTCCAATAATAAAAAGCACTTAGTAATTACTAAGTGCTTTTTATTTAAATGTATTGCTTTAGTTTAGTTAAGACTTCATTTTCACCTGTTTGTCCCATTCTTGGAATATTTCTTACAGTCTCGTGTTCTTTTAAATAATATAGAAGTTCTCTAATTGTAAATATAGAATTCTTATGTAATAAATTTAATACTTTTGTGCTAAACCCCATTTCTGAAAGTGAAAGCACAAGTTCACTAATTTCATCTTGTATAAGTGTTATTTTGATTTTAATTCCTTGCTTCTTACATATTAATTCTTCTAATTGTTTTCTACTCAAATACGGCGTAGTACTAGTATTTTGTTGGTACTTCTTTAATTTCGCTATAATTTGCTTATTGATTGAATCACCAATTTTTTCTATACGATTAAATCTACCATATTTTTCCCAATACTCAATTACTTTAGGGATTGTATCTAGTCCTACATTAATTAGTTTTTGATTTGCACCATTTTTTAATTTCAAAACATCTAAGCTTCTTTGATTTCTTGCAATTATTATTTTTAACTGCTTAAGCTCATTTTTAAGTTTTGTTTCTTCTTCTATTAATTTCTGGAATTTTTCCTCGTAACCTTCCTTTACAATACTTTTACTCATCTTGCTTCTCCTTTGCTGTTATTTCAAAATTATTTTACCTAATTATTTTAACATAATTTACCTATATTTGCAAATAAAAGACTCTTTCATTCCTGTTAGAGTCTTTTATTTCTTTTTTTCTATTGCTTATACTTTTTCTACATCTATTTTTAATGTTTCACCATTTATAACTGTTTCTTGATATGGTTTTTCTTCTCCAAATTTAATTTCAACTGATAACGTTTCTAATTTAATTTGTTCTTCATTATCTTTTATAACTTTTTCTAACATATCATTTCCAGTTACATATAGAGTTATATTGTCTAATACTTCAAATCCTTTTTCTTTTCTCATATTTTGAACTTTAGAAAGAATTTCTCTTACATATCCTTCTTTTTTAAGTTCTTCAGAAATATGTGTATCTAATAGAACTCCTATTTCACCTTCACCACTAAATGCAAATCCATCTTTTCCTTGCATTGTAATTAGTAGGTTTTCTGCATTTAATACTATTTCTGTATCTTCTACAAATATTGCTTCTATATCTCCTGATTTAATTTTATTTGCTAAGTCCATTTGATTTTTAGTAGCTATTTCAGCTTTGATTTTAGGTATTAATTTACCATATTCTTTTCCAAGTACTGGTAAATTTGGTTTTATTTCAAAATGCACATATTCTGACATTTCTGCACCTAATTCTATTTCTTTTATATTTAATTCTTCTTTTATTATATCCATATAGTATTCTGGAAGTGTATTTATTGATATTAACATTTTAGAAAGTGGTTGTCTGTTTTTTATATTTGCTCCATTTCTAGCGCTTCTTCCTAATCTAACAATTTTATATGCTAAATCCATTTCTTTTTCTAACTTCATATCTATCAAATTATTATTAACAGTTGGCCAATTACATAAATGTACACTTTCTGGTGCTTTTTTATCTACACTTACAACTAAATTTTGATAAATTTCTTCTGTCATAAATGGAACAAATGGTGCTGCTACTTTTACAAGTGTTGTAAGTACTGTATGAAGCGTCATATATGCTCCTATTTTATTCTCTGTTACTTCTTGTTCCCAGAATCTTTCTCTATTTCTTCTTACATACCAGTTTGATAGTTCATCCGTAAATTCATCTATTTTAATCCCTGCGTTTGTTATATCATATTTTTCTAATAATGTATCTACATCTTTTACTAATGTATTTAATTTAGATATTATCCATTTATCCATTATATTATCTGAGTTAAAGTTTGCATATTTACTTGGATCAAATTTATCTATGTTTGCATATAGCACATAAAATGAATATACATTCCATAATGTACTTAAGAATCCTCTTTGACTTTCTTGTACATTTTCTATTGATAATCTTGATGATAACCATGGCATACATCCTGTATAGAAATACCAACGTGTGCTATCAGCTCCTACAGAATCTAATAACACTAGTGGATCAACTCCATTTTTCTTAGATTTAGACATTTTTTGTCCTTTTCCATCTAATACGTGTCCTAGAACTATACAGTTTTCAAATGGTGTTTTATTAAATAAAGCTGTTCCTACTGCTGTTAATGTATAGAACCATCCACGAGTTTGATCTATTGCTTCTGATATATATCCTGCTGGGAATGTTTTTTCAAACAATTCTTTATTTTCAAATGGGTAGTGCCATTGTGCAAAAGGCATTGACCCTGAATCAAACCAACAATCTATAACTTCTTTAGTTCTTGTCATTTTTTTACCACATTTAGGACAATTTAAATGTACATTATCTATATATGGCTTATGAAGTTCTATATGTTCTGGTACATCAGTTCCTTTTTCTTTTAATTCTTCTATACTTCCTATACATTCTATATGATTACACCCTTCATCTTCACATTTCCAAATTGGTAGTGGTGTTCCCCAATATCTATCTCTTGAAATTCCCCAGTCTATTACATTTTCTAAGAATTTTCCAAATCTTCCTGTTTTTATTGTTTCTGGATACCAATTTACTTTACTGTTATTTTCAACTAAATTATCTTTTAGTCTACTCATAGCAACAAACCAACTTTCTTTTGGATAATATAGTAGGGCTGTATCACATCTCCAACAATGTGGATATGAGTGTAAATGTTTTTCTTTGCTAAATAATTTATTTTCTTCTTTTAACCATTTACAAATATCTTCATTTGTATCTCTAACAAATCTTCCTGCCCATGGTGTAACTTCTTCTACAAATTTTCCTGCTTTATCTACTAAATTTATAAATGTTATTCCATTTTTCTTACATGTTAAATTATCATCATCTCCATATGCTGGTGCTAAATGTACTATTCCTGTTCCATCTTCTAAAGTTACAAAATCTCCATGAACAACTTCAAATGCTTTTCCTTCTACAGTACCAAATGGTATTAATCTTTCATATTTTGTTCCAACTAATTTTTCACCTTTAAATTCTGATACTATTTCATATTCTTTTTCACCAATTACTTTTGATACTAATTCTTTTGCTAATATACAATTTTCAAATTTAGGTTCTTCTTCAGTTCCATTTTTTACTTTTATTTCTACATAGTCATATTTATTATTTACACAGAGTGCTAAATTTGATGGTAATGTCCATGGTGTTGTTGTCCATGCTAATATATATTTATCTTGATCTATTACTTTAAATTTAGCTATACAAGTTAAATCTTTTACATCTTTATATCCTTGTGCAACTTCATGTGATGATAATGCTGTACCACATCTTGGGCAATATGGCATTACTTTATGTCCTTCGTATAACAAGTCTTTGTTATACATTTCTTTTAGTGCCCACCATACTGATTCTATATAGTTGTTTTCATATGTTATATATGGATTTTCCATGTCCACCCAGTATCCAACTTTATCTGTCATTTCTTCCCATGAGCTAACATATTTAAAAACACTTTCTTTACATTCTTTAACAAATGGTTCTACACCATATTCTTCAATTTGTTCTTTTCCTGATATCCCTAGTTTTTTTTCTATTTCCAATTCTACTGGTAATCCATGAGTATCCCAACCAGCTTTTCTAATTACGTTATACCCTTTCATTACTTTATATCTTGGAACAATGTCTTTCATTACTCTTGTTATGATATGACCTGCATGTGGCATTCCATTTGCTGTTGGTGGTCCATCATAAAATGAGAAATGTTCTTTTCCTTCATTATGATTAAAACTCTTTTTAATTATTTCTTTTTCTTTCCAAAATTTTCCTACTTCTTGTTCCATTCCTACAAAACCGTTTTTTAATTCTACTTTTTTATACATAAAACCTCCTATTTATTTTTGTATTTTTAATTTTTAAATACAAAAAAAGCCATTTGCCCTATATTTAGGACGAAATAGCTTTAAAATTCCGTGGTACCACCTAGCTTAGTAATATTATTATTTTAAATTTTATATCTTTTAATCTTCTATATTACTCACTTATTTTTCTTTTAACGCAAGAAGTACGGCTAATTTACTCATATTAATTCTAATATTTTAAACTAAGCAACAATAAAGTGATAATAAATATTTTTTACTTACCAAATTTACAGCTACCTTTGGCTCTCTTTAAGATATTACAATATTTACTGTGTCTTTATTTTTGTTTTTCTCTTATTTCTTAATCATTATATCATATTTTTTTATTTTGTCAATTATTTCATGTTCACTTCATTATATATTATATGTAAACGGACTAAATATATGCTTATGTGCAATTATTTAGTCTTTTACTATTTTTATTTAATCAATCTTAGAGTTTCTTTTGCAATCATAAGCTCTTCGTTTGTAGGAATTACAAAAACTTTAACATTTGAATCTTCTGTAGAAATCTCTATTTCTTCACCTCTTACAGAATTTTTTTCATCATTAACTTTTATTCCCATAAAACTTAGTTTTTCACAAACTTCTTTTCTTATACTTGCTTGATTTTCACCAACACCACCAGTAAAAGTTATATAGTCAATACCATTTAGTGTTACTGCATATCTTGCAATATAGTTTGCTACTTGATATTTAAAATTTTCCATAGCTATTTTAGCCTTTTTATTTCCACTTGATGCTGCTTTTTCTATTTCTCTAAAGTCTGGTGCTTCTCCTGATATTCCAGATACACCTGATTCTTTATTTAAGATATTTTCGATTTCTTCTGGTTTTAAGTTTTCTTTTTTCATTAAAAATGTAACTATTGATGGGTCTAAATCTCCGCTTCTTGTAACCATAGGTATTCCAGCAAGTGGAGTTAATCCCATACTAGTATCAACTGATTTACCAGCTTCTATTGCACAAATACTTGCACCTTGCCCTAAATGACAATTTACTATTTTCATAGTTTTAATATCTTTATTTTCTATTTCTGCTAATCTATTTGAAACATACATATGTGATGTTCCATGAAATCCATATTTTCTAACTCCATATTTTTCATAATATTTATATGGGATAGGATATATATATTGTTCTTCTTTAATTGTTTGATGAAAAGCTGTATCAAATACTCCCACCATTTTTTTACCTGGCATAACACTTTTACAAGCTTCTATTCCTAAAATACATGCCGGATTATGTAGTGGTGCTAAATCTGAATATTCTTCTAATACTTTTATTACTTTTTCATCTATTATAGCTGATTCATTTATTTTTTCACCACCATGGACTAATCTATGTCCTATAGCTGTTATTTCTTCTAATGAATTTATTACTTTATATTCTGTATTAACCAATTGTTCTAATGTGAATTTTATAGCTTCTGCATGGTCTAATGCAGTGTTTTTTATTTCATATTTTTTGCCATCTACCTTATGAACTATAAATGATTCCATCTCACCTATTCTTTCATATTTACCAGATGCTAAAACATTCTCATCTTCCATATTTATCACTTGATATTTAAGTGATGAACTACCACAATTTAGTACTAATATTTTCATATATATTCCTCCATAAATTAATATTTTTAGATTTACATTTAAATTCTACCTTTAATTTAAAATTATTTAACTATATTAATTTACTTGTTTCTAAAGCTATCATTAATTCTTCGTTTGTTGGTACTACATATGCTTTTACTTTTGAATCTTCTTTTGTTATTTCTTGTTCTTTTCCTCTAACTTTATTTTTTACTAAGTCTATTTCTACACCCATAAATTTTAATTGATCACATATTGCTATTCTTGAATCAATTGCATTTTCTCCTACACCTGCAGTAAAAGCAATTACATCAACACCATTCATAGCTACTGCACATTTAGCAATATATGAAGCTACCGAATAGTGGAATATATCAAGTGATAATTGTGCATTTTCACTTGGATTTTCTTTTTTAAGTTCATCTTCTATATCTCTCATATCTACTGATATTTCTGACATACCTACTAATCCAGATTCTTTGTTTAATACATTATTTATTTCGTCTGCTGATAAACTTTCTTTTTTCATTAAATATGTAACTATTGAAGGATCTAATTCTCCAGATCTACTTCCCATTGGTATTCCACCTAATGGAGTAAGTCCCATACTTGTTTCTACTGATTTACCATTTTCTATAGCACATATACTACATCCTTGTCCTAAGTGACAGCTAATAATTTTCATTGAATTAATATCTTTGTTCATTATTTCTGCTACTCTTTTAGATACATAGCTATGCGATGTTCCATGGAATCCATATTTTCTGATTCCATATTTAGAATAGAATTTATATGGTATTGGATATATATATTGTGCTTTTTTTAATGTTTGGTGAAAAGCTGTATCAAATACTGCTACCATTTTCATTTCTGGAACTATTTTTTTGCAAGCTTCTATTCCTAAAATAGCTGCTGGGTTATGTAATGGTGCTAATTCTGCACATACTCTAATTTCTTCTATAACTTGATCTGTAATTATAACTGAATCACTAAATTTTTCTCCACCATGAACAACTCTATGTCCAATTGCTGATAAATCTGCAAGTGAGTTAAATACTCCACAATTTGCATCTGTTAATTTTTCTAAAACTACTTTTATAGCTTCTTCGTGGTTTTTAACTGGTATTTCAAATTTATTTTTTTCTTCACCTTTTGAGTGTGTTAATAAAGAATTATCTTGTCCTACTCTTTCATATAATCCTTTTCCTAAACAATCTTTTGTTTCCATATCTATTACTTGATATTTTAATGATGAACTTCCTGAATTTAATACTAATATTTTCATTTCTTTTCTCCTTATATTTTTATTTATTTTGAATTTTAATTTATTTTGATTTTGTTTTTTACTTTTTTTCTGTTATTTTTTATGTTTTTTATACTTGTGCTTGAACAGCTGTAATTGCAACAACTCCTGCTACATCATCACTGCTACATCCTCTTGATAAATCATTAACTGGTTTTGCTATACCTTGGCAAAGTGGTCCATATGCTTCTGCTTTTGCTAATCTTTGTGTTAATTTATATCCAATATTTCCAGCATTTAAATCTGGAAATACTAATACATTAGCTTCTCCTTTAAGTGGACTATTTGGTGCTTTAAAAGCTGCTACTTCTGGTACTATTGCTGCATCTAATTGTAATTCTCCATCAACTATTAATCCTGGTGCTTTTTCACGAATCATATTTGTTGCTTTTACAACTTTATCAATTGAATCTGATTTAGCACTACCATAAGTTGAATATGAAAGCATCGCTACTTTTGGTTCTTTTTCTACTAATTTTTTAAAACTTATACTAGATGATATTGCTATTTCTGATAAAGCTATAGCTCCTGGATCTTCGTTTAATCCACAATCACCAAATACAAATGTTCCATTATCTCCATGCTTACAATCTGGTACTACCATTATGAAGAATGCTGATACTAATTTTGTTCCTGGTGCTGTTTTTAATATTTGAAGTGCTGGTCTTAATGTATCTGCTGTTGAATGACATGCTCCAGATACTAAACCATCAGCATCTGATGATTCATCTTTAACCATTAACATTCCAAAATATACTGGGTCTTTTGTTAATTCTGTAGCTTCTTCTATTGTCATACCTTTTGCTTTTCTTAATTCGAATAATACATTTGCATATTCTTCTTTTTTATCACTTGTAAGTGGGTTAACAATTGTAGCTCCATTAATATCTATATTATTTTCTTTTGCTATTTTTGCAATTACTGTTTCATCTCCTACTAAAGTAACTCTTGCATAACCTTCTTTTAATACTTTTTCAGTAGCATGTAAGATTCTTATATCTTCTGCTTCTGGAAGTACAATATTCTTAATTTCTTTTTTTGCTCTTTGTTTAACTTGTTCAATAAATGACATATTAAATTCCTCCTTATTTCCTCATATATTATATAGGGTAAAATAAAAAAGCACAATACTTTTTATCTACTTTTTTAGTACTTTTTTAGTACTTTTCGATTACTTTCGTACTTTTTTACTTGTTTTACTATAATAAAGCTAATATTTCTTCATCATATTTAATCTTTTCTGATACAAAATGATATGCTTTTTTATCTTTTTTTATTGCAATTGTTGCAAATTCTTTGTTTTCCCTTAGTCTATCACTTGCATATTTTATTATTATTCCTTTGTTTTCTATTGCAAGTTTTACTATTTCTTCATTATCTCTAATAGCTTCTGAAGAATAATATAGTGCTTGACCATATTCTTTACATATTACCATAAATATTTCTTTATCATCTTTTAACTCTTCACTTGCATAACATATTACCCATGGCGCTGTTTTTATTGCTTCTAACATTATTTCTTTATCACCTTTTAATTCATTTGATGCAAATTCTAATAGTTCTCCATTTTTTTTAACTGCTTCTAATACATATTCTCTATCTCCTGGTTTTTCTAATCTTTGTTTTTCACTCATATTATTTCTTCCTTTTTGCAATTAATGCCTTTATTTTTATACCTTGCTCTGTAAACATTTTTTCATGCTCAGTTTCTATATTTACAGTAAATATATTCTCACTATGCAGATTATATGTTTTAGATAAAATCTCAAACCCTGATTCTTCAAAATATATTAAACTAGATTCAAATAAAGCGTCATCATCTGTTTTAAAATATATTTCACCTTCATTTGATAAGAATTCTTTGTATTTTTCTAATTGTCTTGTATGTGTTAGTCTTTTCTTTCTATGCTGACCTTTTGGCCATGGATTACAAAAATTAATATATATTCTTTCTATATTATCTTGTTTTTCTAATATGATTAATATTCTTTCTATATCAAATCTTGTAAGCATGACATTATCTATACTTAAGTTTTTTTCTAAATATTCTTGCTCTACATTTCTTTTTGCTAAACCAAGCATTGCATCTACTAAGTCTATTGCAATATAGTTTGTGTCTAAATTATTTACTGCTAGCTTTGAAATAAACTGCCCTTTTCCACATCCTAATTCTAAATGTATTGGCAAATTACTATTCTTAAATTTATCTTTCCAATTTCCTTTTACTTCTTCTGGGCTATCTATATAGAATTTACTTTCTTCTAATTCTTGCCTTGCCCATTTTTTATATCTTATTCTCATTTATTTTCTTCCTTTCTAAACTGATACTATTTTAACAAAAAAAAACGTTTTTTTCAATAGCTAAAAAAACACCTAGCTATTTAGCTAAGTGTTTTAGGATTATGATACTTTAATTTCTTCTTCTAAATATATCTTAGCAATTTGGATTAAATTATCACTAAATTTTCCTCCTATGCCTTGAATATTTGTATAGGTTCCATATTTTTGATAATGCCAAACTAATTCTAGTATTGTATTAATTTTAGCATTTAATAATACTGTTTGTTTAGATTCACTTAAACCCAGTATATCAATTCTTAAACTGTACGTTGTCAAATATTTTTCGACCTTTTGTAAACGCCTTTTATAATTTAACTTTTTTTCTACTTGTTCTGTTAATATTTTCTGATAGCGTTCTCTTGATAAGTTATAGAAACTAGGTTCTTCCTTTTCTAATCGTTCAAGAAATTCAAGTATTTCTCCATTTGAGAATTTCTTAATACCTTCAATATTTGTAAAAGTACCATATTTTTTATAATATAGAACTATATCAAATACAATTTTTATACTTTCCCCTCTTAAAGGTCCTGTTGTCATATGTGCTAAACCAGTTTCTTCAATTGGCTGAGTAAGTTTAGTAATATTATTATTTACTACACTTAATTTTCCAATAATTTGTTCCCGTAACTTTAGCTGTTTTTTTAGTTTACTTAGTATTTCCTCGTTCAAATTGCTTTTCATGATTCTTTTAAATTCCATTTTGTTCTCTCTCCTCTTGTTTTTTCTTCATAATCCCAGCTATTTTTTATGTAACTCTTTCTATTTTATCATATTTTTAATTTTATATCAATTTTTATTGTACTTTTTTTACTTTTCTTCTTTTATCACTTTATCTTTTACTTTTCTATTTTTTTTGATATAATTTATATAAATATTAAGAAAGATTAAAGAGGGATTATATGAAGTTTACATATATTATAAAAAAGGAAGAAGAAAACTTATCTATAAATGAAATATTAAAAAGTAAATTATTTTTTTCTACAAGACTTTTACATAAATTATTAGATTTACAAAAAATTTATTTAAATAATAATAAGATTAATACTAAAGATACTGCTAAAGCAAATGATATACTATCGATTGACTTTTCATATCAAGAGGATAATTCAAATATTATTCCTACTAATATGAATTTAGATATAATATATGAGGATGACTGGATATTAGCTGTAAATAAGGCTCCTAATACAGCTGTGCATCCTTCTAGTAAACATTTTGATAATTCATTATCTAATGGTATTAAATATTACTTTAATTCTATTGATTTAAAAAAGAAAATTAGGCCAATTAACAGGCTTGACTTTGATACTTCTGGGATTGTTTTGTTTGCTAAATGCGAATATATTCAAGAATGTTTATCTAAACAAATGGGATTGAATTTGTTTAAAAAGGAATATTTATGTTTTGCAAATGGTATTTTTGAGAATAAAAAAGGAACTATAGATTTACCTATAGCTAGAAATCCTGCAAGTATTATAGAAAGATGTGTTCATGAATCTGGACAAAAATCTATAACTCATTATGAGGTTTTAGAGGAGTTTAAAATAAATAACTATTCTTTAGTTAAATGTATATTAGAAACAGGAAGGACACATCAAATTAGAGTTCATTTTAAAACTATAGGCCATCCTCTTCTTAATGACACTCTATATTCTACACCTTCAAATTTAATCTCCAGGCAAGCTCTTCATAGTTCTTTAGTTTCTTTTATTCATCCTATTACAAACAAAAAAATATCAATTACTTCTAGTTTACCAAATGATATGAACGTTTTAAAAACAGATAAATATTAATTATCTGTTTTTTTGTTTTAGTTTCTGTTTTTTATTTATTTTATTTATTTGTATTATATTTTTATTACTACTTAATCTATTATTAAAAATATGGATAACGTGGATTTACACCTGGCATAGTTCCTGGTGATATATTTACAAATTTTATTGAATATATATCACAATATGTTAATATATCACACTCTATTGATCTAAGTATAATATAGCTTGCACCAACTTCCTCTAATATCCCTGTTTTATCTGTTACTATTGCTGTACCAATTAAAAATTCTACCCTCATTAATTTTCCAATTTGTTGTCTTAAAAAAGCTGGTGTATATATTGGATTTGTTAAAATTTCTGGCTGTATTTTTTCTTGTGTAATATCTCTATTTTCTCTTTTGTCTGGTCTTTCTTCATAACCTGCCATAACATCACCTTTCAAAATTAATTTTTATGTAGTAGCATATTTAGGAGTTGGCCTATAAAAGCAGTGTTCCCCATATCTTGTATGAAATACTCCTGATCCATTTTTCGGAAATTCATAATCGCAATTTGGCTTAAAGGGATTTAAAAACCATAATGATTCTCCTATTTCATTTAACCTATTTCCACTAAGAGCCCAGTCTGCTATTTGATAATGTATTTGTGTAGGATTCATATTGTATATATTTTGTGGATTATACAGACTTCCTATTACATCTCTTGCACAATCAAATTGCCCTTTTTGAAATACTATTTTCTGCAAGTTTCCACCTTCTGAAATTCTAAAATATTCTCCTACTGTTGCATATACTCTATTCATTACAACTGTTGCCACAGCCTTCATACCTACATCACCTTCTCCGCCTGCCTCACACTGTACTAATCTTGCTAATAGTTCTCTTTCTGAATATGCCACATAAATCATCTCCTATTTAAATTTATGCTTCTGATACTTTTTTATTCTTTTATTTTATTTTTTCTTTTTTGTACTTTTATTTTTAAGTTCTATCTTTTTATCTCCATATGTGCTATACTCTTTTTAGGTGATTAATTATGAAAATTTTATTTAAAACAACTACACAATATACAAAAAAAGTTTATGATGATTTTTTAATATTTCATACATATAAATTTGGATTAAAATATTTTTTTATTACTATTTTAACAAGTTTACTTATTATATATTTTTTTATATCTTTGTTAAGTACTAATAACTATATATATATTATTTTATTTTTAATACTATTTATATCTTTCATTTCATATAGATTTTTAAAACCCAAATTCACAATAAAAAAAGAAATAAATAGTTCTAAAATTCAAAATTGTGAAACATATATATTTAACTTTTATGATAACAATTTTCTTATTGAGACTCCAAATGAAAAAATATCTACTGAATATTCTTTTATTAAAAAATCTTTTGAAACAGATAAGTATTATTATTTATATATTTCTAGAAAAAATGCTTATATCATTCTAAAAGATAAATCTACAAATTTTAATTATTTAGCTTTTTCAAAATTTTTACATTCAAAAACTAATTTAAAATTTATACATACAAAAAAGTAAGAAACAGAATTGTACTGTTTCCTACTTTTTTCTTTATTTTGTTGTTTTTTATCTTTATCTTTTATTTTACTTATATTACTTATTTTTATATTTTATTTTCTGTTTTTAATTAATAAAAAAATCTCCCCCACACTAGCCGTCAGCGTCTGAATTTTTAAGGACCTGCTCTATATAAACAGGTGGGTGCCTACCTTTATATTCATGGGCTTCTCATTACCTAAAAACGTATGAGCATGCACGCCATATGAAGAGATCGGCCCCTCTTTATCGTTGTTGGTTCTAAAAATTCAAGTCTATTCGAACTTCGCAGGGGTGATTAACTTTTAACTTATTTATATTTTAGCAATCTTTTAACTAACTTGCAAAATCAATTAAAAGCTATTTACATTTACTTATATCTGTTTTTTTATATTTTTCTCTCTTTTTCTCTTGTTTTTAATATTTTTCTTTTATTTTATAATTTGTAAAACTTTTTAAATTATGTTATACTAGAAATAGTTTGTAGTCTTTTAGGCTGCTATTTTTTATGCTTCTTTATACTTCTTCATATTTTTTCTATCTCTTACATTACATATAATAAAATACATAAGAAATGTAAGATACTTCCTAATAAGATACATAAATGAAATATTGAATGACTATACTTATGTTTTTTTGCAACTCCATATATTATTGCACCAACAGTATATAATATTCCACCTATTAATAATAATAAAAATCCAGTATCTCCAAGTACTTCTGGTAATATATTTATTTTAAATACTATAAACCAACCCATTATTAGATAACATATCATTGAAAACTTTTTAAAACTCTTTATATCTATAGAATTAAGTACTATCCCAATTATTGCAATAATCCATATCATTGCAAATATTAACCATCCTGAAAAATTGTCATGTTCTCTTATAGCTACTAAAGCAAAAGGTGTGTATGAACCAGCTATTAGTAAAAAAATTGAACAGTGATCTAGTACCTGAAAAACTTTTTTAGACATAAGTTTTGGACTTAGACCATGATATACGCTTGACATTGTATATAATAATATCATTGTTATTCCATATATTGATCCACTTACAATTCCATATATATTTTTATTTAGTGTTGCAAATACGATACATAATACTGTGGTTACAATTCCTAATACTATACCAATTATATGTGAAGTCATATTAAATATTTCTTCTCCTTTTGAGTATATTGGTAATACTCTATCTTTTAATTTTGTTCTTGTCATAAAACACTCCTTTCAATATATTTCCATAATTATATCACATATATTTTTTAATTGGGTGTTTTCGACATTTTTTCTTGTATTTTTCCTTTTCACTTTACTATTGTTATATTATTCTTGTATTTCTTTTGCTAATTTCCCTATTGCTTTTGTCTCAATTCTAGAAACATAACTTCTTGATATTCCCATCATCTTAGCTATTTCATTTTGTGTTTTTGGTTTATATCCACCAAGGCCAAATCTAAGTTCTAAAATTGTCTTTTCTCTATCTTTTAATAATTCTTTCATTTTTTCATATAGAAGCTTTATTTTTACTTTTACATCAACTTCTTCTTCTATATTTCTTTCGTTGTTTTCTAATACTTCTTGAAGTGTTACAACATTATCATCTTTATCTTTTCCTATTGGTTCATTTAAATATACCTCTGCACCTAATTTTTTAGTTGCTCTTAAATGCATTAATATTTCATTATCTATACATCTTGATACATATGTAGATAGTCTAGCTCCTTTTTCCACATTAAAACTATTTATTCCTTTTATCAATCCTATTGTTCCTATAGAAATTAAATCTTCTTGCTCTACTTTTGAATTTAAATATTTTTTAGAAACATGTGCTACTAACCTTAAATTTCTTTCTATTAAAATATTTTTAGCTTCTTCATCTCCATTTGACATTTGTATTAAATAGAATTTTTCTTCTGCTACTGATAATGGTTCTGGAAATAAGTTACTAGCTTGAATATATCCGAACTAGAAATACTGCAGTTTTTAAAAATTCTAGAAAACCATATATACCTGTTACAAATAATGCTGACAGCATAAATGCACCTCCATTTTTCTCATACTTAATTATATGATATGAAAAAGTAAAAGTGCATGACCGCTATTTTCTTTTTTTATTTTTTTATTTCTATCCACCTGCTGCATTATTTGTTGTTATATTTAATCTATCATCATAATAATTCCATATTGCTAATACTTCATCATTTGATAATACTTTATTATATAGTGCAAAATTATATATTATTCCTTCAAAATATAACTGTCTACCTGGTCTTAAATCACCTATTGTCAACTCAGGCTCTGTTTGGAATGCTAATGTACCTGAATTAAATGTTTTTACCAATTCACCATTTATATATACATTTGTCTTTCCACCATTTTCTGCTGACACTGTTATATTTATATATTTATTATGATACTCAGTTATATCAAATGACATAAATCCATTTCCTAACGCTAAATTTGATGAATAATATTGATAGCTATATATTTTCAATGTATTTTGTTTAACAGCAATCCAAGCTATTTGTTGTCCTATAACTGGTGAAATAGCAACAACAGTTCCACCTAAATTATTACCATCTGGACCTGTTGGTATATTTTTAGTTATATCTACTTTTATTGTTGTATTAATTGTATAATAGTGATTAACTGGTTCATCTGTTGAAATTTTGTTTGTTAATGCACTTGATCCATTTCCTAAAAAACCTACTTCACCATTTTCATCTGTAGTATACTGTATTTCTCCACCACCTGTGTATCTATCATATGACCCCCAACTGTTTTCATTCCTTATACTTTCTTCATCACACATACCAATTTGAGAATCCATTGGTAATCTTTCTGTTCCTACTACTTCAGCATATATTTCAAATTTATTCGTACTTGAAATTGCATATATATCATCTAAATTTTCTTTAAATAGAATAAATTCATAATTAGAATTTTTATCTGCAATAAATTTAAAATATGTTTCTCCTTTTTCTGTTATTCTTTCATCACCTGTATCTGGTACTAAAGTACTTGGATGAGTTACTATTATTTCGCCTTCTTTTCCTTCTGTAATTACTGTTGCAGTTACTACATATGAATTTTTACTATCTACTACTTCCATATATGCATCTTCTGCTAATGCTTCTTGATACACATTAAAAGTTGCTGCTATATTCTTTTCAAATGGTAAACTTGATTTTGCTGATAATATAAATGTTGCTTTTCCATTTATAAAATCTTCATTATTTAGTTTTACTTTTACCTTAGAAACTTTCAAATCTGTACCTACAAACTCTTCTTTAACTATATTTTCGCTTGCCAACTCTTCTGATGATATTTCATATATTATATCTGCTGCTGTATGCCTTAATTCATCTTCATAATTATATATTTCTACTTCAATTTCTGTCCCTGCACTGTAATTTGAAATTGTATATATCCTATCACTTTCTTCTGTTAAATAATTACTTGTGAAGTAAAAATTTTCTGCTTCAACTAATTTTTTATTACTTTCTTGTTCTGCTATATATCTTGCAAATGTAGCTCCAATAATAGTTATAGCTAAAATTGTTGATATAATCGCTATTTTAATAATTTTATTACTTTTATTTATTTTTTTATCCATTTTCTAACTCCAATTATTTTAATTTAACTTTGTATATTCATTTGATTATTATAATAGTTCCATACTGCTTTTACTTCATCCTCAGATAACACTTTATTATATAGTGCAAAATTATATATTGTTCCTTTAAAGTGTAATCCTCTTTCTCCTCTTAAATCACCTATTGATAATTCCGGATTTGATTGATATGGTATATTGCCTGATTCAAATGTACTTGCTAATTCTCCATTTAAATATACTTTCGTCTCTTGTCCTTTTTCTGCTGTAATCATTATATTTAAATATTTATTATCATATTCTGTTATGTCCACTAGTGTATATTGCGGCGTTGTATAACTCATTCTATCATAGCTATATATTTCAAATAGTTGTCTGTTACTGCCATCCAATTTATATATTGATCTATCGCTGGAGACATTGCACATATAGTTCCTCCCCATTGGTTAAACCCTGCTGGATTATCTGCCCAATTTCCTCTTATTGTTACATTTATAGAATAATAATTATTTACGGGTTGGTCTGATGGTATTAACTTTGATACCGAAGAATTATCTTTTGATACATATCCTATATTACCATTTTCATCTGTAACATATTCTATCATTTCAGAGTCATTTTTTTCATATGATCCCCAACTTGTATCTGTTCTAATCGAGTTGCTATCTCCTAAACCTATTAAAGAATCCATTGGTAATCTTTCTGTTCCTATTACTTCAGCATATATTTCAAATTTGTTTGTGCTTGAAATTGCATATATATCATCTAAATTTTCTTTAAATAGAATAAATTCATAGTTTGAGTTTTTATCTGCTATAAATTTAAAGTATGTTTCTCCTTTTTCTGTTATTCTTTCATCACCTGTATCTGGTACTAAAGTACTTGGATGAGTTACTATTATTTCGCCTTCTTTTCCTTCTGTAATTACTGTTGCAGTTACTACATATGAATTTTTACTATCTACTACTTCCATATATGCATCTTCTGCTAATGCTTCTTGATACACATTAAAAGTTGCTGCTATATTCTTTTCAAATGGTAAACTTGATTTTGCTGACAATATAAATGTTGCTTTTCCATTTACAAAATTTTCATTATTTAGTTTTACTTTTACCTTAGAAACTTTCAAGTCTGTACCCACAAACTCTTCTTTAATTATATTTTCTGCTGTTAATTCTTCTGATGATATTTCATATACTATATCTGCTGCTGTATGTCTTAATTCATCTTCATAATTGTATATTTCTATTTCTATTTCCGTTCCTGCGCTATAGTTTGATATTGTATATATTCTATCACTTTCTTCTGTTAAGTAGTTGCTTGTAAAATAAAAATTTTCAGCTTCCACTAATTTTTTATTACTTTCTTGTTCTGCTATATATCTTGCGAATGTGAGTCCAATAACCATAACAGCTAAAATTGTTGATATAATAACTATTTTAATAATTTTATTATTTCTACTATTAGCTATATTTTTTGCTTTTTTCATTCTTACTCCTATTAGTATTATATTTCCATGTGTTTTATAATTATATCAAAACAATATTTTTTAGTCTATAATTTTTAATTATTTTATACTTTATTCTTATAAAAAACTCTAATCATCAAGTCTAACTTAATATTTAGAGTTTTTTTATTTTTTGTTTTGTATATATTTCAATTTATTCTTTATCAATAACAATAAAATTCACTAAATCTTCATATTTAATTTCACCTAAATGGTTTGTCTCCATTACAATCCTATATGTTGCATTGACATTAATTAATGCTTCATTTAAATTTAATATAATTTCATCTGTTCGGTCTAAATCTACTGGATTTAGTGTCGCAATTCCAGTTAATGGTATTACTATTTTACCATCTATTATAACACTTTCTAATAAGTTCGTTTGCCTTAAGTATGCACCTTCACTTTTTTCCATTATATATAATCTTGTTGTAAAAATAGTTGTATCATCATAATCTATATAATCAAATGTTAATGGTAGTTGTGAAACATTTTCTACTAATATTAATTCATTACCATTATTTACTGTCAGCCTCATTGCAGGTGGTGGTGGATCTACTACTGTAAAACTACTTGTTACATCTGCATAAGAAGCTCCTTGTGGTTCTTCTAAATATACAATTTCATGATATATACTTCCTGCTACATAATTATCCATTGGACTATGAAGTGTATATTGTATATTTTCTATATCTTCTATATTTCCAAGTGGTATTAGGAAATAGTTTCCATAATTTAATATAAAATCACTTTCCTCTAGTAAATATATTTTATCTTGTATTTCTATATAACTTCCTATCGGTATATCTTGATTAAATCTAATTCTAAGTGCTAATACTTCATTTCTGTATTTTGTATCTATTCCTGTTATCTGACTTGAATTAAAGTTAACTAGTACATCTACTTTATCATCTTTTATTACATAATCTGTATTTGTTGTTTCTATATCAAATTCTCTTTTTTCTGTTAAAATAAAACTTAAGTCAAAACTAGTATATTCTGTTCCCCCTGTTTGAATCGGTACTATTGATGCTGTGTAATTCCCAACAGGTAAATAATTTGTTTCAAATTCTATGATAAAAGTATATATTGTTCTTTCATTTCTTAAATCTGTACCTATATCAAAATTTTCTTGCGTCCTCATATCTTGAAATTCTGATAATAATATATTTGGAACTTCAGCTGTTGTTTCATAATAGTAATAACTTGTACTAAATATATAATCTCCTTCATCATTTACTAATAAATCTGATGAATCTATCATTCTTATTTTTGTTCCTATTGGAAGATTAGTGCTAAACTCTAATTTTACATTGTCATGATCTGCTGGTACATATGTAAAATCATATTGCATTGTCATACTACTATCTCTTGTTATTGTTATTTCTGTTTTCCCATTATCTATTAACTTATATAACATTCCTTCTGCTATTGAAGTTACTGGTTCTGTTATATGCTTTACATTCCTAGATATATTTAATCTTAGAGTATATCTTATTCCTTGATCATCACCTAATACTACATCTACATATTTTGTTGATGCTTCATCTGCCATATTTTCATAGTTTTCTATTCTAAAGATAATATTTGATGGATACCCTGTATATGCTACCCCTAATGATATTGGTGTACCTGTATAATCTGATAATTCTACTTGACCGCTAGTTCCCATCAATGCTGTTATTGAAAAATTCCTATCTGTTATATTTGTATCTACTATATCTGGATTTGCTAATATTTCAGATTTTGGAACTAGATCAACATTATATTCTCTAACGCTTAATATATATATTTCTTTTTGTTCAAAATACTGTGGCAACTGTAGTCTAGCTGTTTTATCATCTGATGAATCATAACTTGCAAGTATTTGTTCATCATATTCTGTTACATATCTTAGCATTATGCTTACATTATTTGCTTGTGTAAAAATATTTTCTGTATTTTCTACTCCGCCTTCTAGATATTTTTGCCATCCATATGAATTAAATTTTAATACTTTACCACTGTCATATCCATTACTTGTATATCCTGATTTTGTTTCGTATTTTAGATTAAGTGAGATTATATCTTCTGTATTTGGCTGCACTATTGTTCGTGGCAATCCTGTTATTTTAATCATTGTTACATCTGCAAAACTACTAATTTCTGTTAATGTTTTCCAATCCGACTCTAGTAAATTTAAATTTCCACTGGTATCTACCAAATCTGTTTTAGTTGTATATTTCACATCATATATTAATCCATTATCTCCTGAAACTTTAGGCTCACTTGTTAATTCAAAATCAATTAAACTATTTACTACATTCATTTCATTGGGATATGTTACATCTGATTTTGATACTGGCATATAGTAATAGAAATCTTCACCTGCGATTAATCCGTTAGAATTATTTTGAATTCTCAAATTATATGCTGCTATTCCACTTCCTATATTACCTGTTGTGTCTGTAACCATATATGACATTTCAGTACTTGTAAATTCTCTATCATTTATATTTATCTCATTTATTACTTCTACTTCATTTGTATTTGGATAGATTCCAATTGTTTGAACTTTATCCATGTATGTAGTGATTCGCTTATCTAATATTCCATTTTTGTCAAAATCATATGGTTCTATCTGTGAATAATGACCTTGCTGAAATGTTGAACCTATTCTTTCACCAACATAAAAAGTATTATATAAGTTTATTGGTGTAAAGTTTAGTGAAGGATTACTCATAATTGGTACATTTATATATAAATGTGGACTTGCATCTGCATATAAAAAATTCCCTGTAGTTTCATCTAATGTTGGTCCGCCTAAATATATTTCTCCTGGATTGAATGATATAGCATAAATATTTTTGTCACTTTCACTATCATACCAAGAATCAATATTTACTGATACAATTTCTCCATCAAATTCTCCATATATATCCTCTTTTGATATTTCCACTCCGCTAGGAAGTGCTGCATATAATACTGGGTCTTCTGAATATTGAGATGATCTATATGGATATGAAAACATATAAATTCTAAATTTCAAATAAAATTCTTCACCTGCTTGGTAATTTACTTGTGAATATGTATTTTTAGGTAATGCTAATGAATTCCCAGTAGGATTTGTTCTTCTTGTTGTCATTTCAGTATATTCTTGCTCTTTTTTTACGCTTCCATCAAAATTGTATTCTGTTAATTTAAATGTACTTGCAACTGGAGTATCTACTAAATATTTACCATAATAGTTTCCTGATGAATATGGAGCTAAACTTGCTCCTGTATGATATAGTGCAACACCAGCATCTAGTGTATCTATAACATAGCTAACTTCTTTTATTGATACATCATCTACTACAAGTGGTATAAATCCTTCTGTTCCAATATTATTCTTATTATAATCTTCTACTAAATAGTATATTGTAACCGGTGTACCTGCTACAGTTGCTTTAGAAGTAAACGTATATTCTCCACTGCCTACTTCATTATTATTTCCATCAATTAGCGTGTAATTTAAATTTACTTGTTTTCCACCTTTTTGTGCAATACTAATCGAACGAACTAATATATTTGGTGTTTGATTATTATTTATTGGATTTATATTATCAAATATGTATTCTATTTTTAAATTTCCACTTCCTAAAGCTCCTTGATTTCTAAAATATGCTCCTCCAAGCCTTACTTCTAGTCTATCATTATATCCATATTCTACACTTGCATCTGTTTCATGTGATGTTACATTAACACTATCTGATATTTTCATATAATTAACAACTACTTTAGAGTGTTTTATAGTACCACTATAAGATGTTGCTATTAATTCATATGACATTGTTAATGTTTCTCCTAAATGAAATAACTCTGTGTTTGCAAAAACAATGGGTGTTATACCATTATGTGAATCAATTAGCACATCATAAACTGTATATATTATTTTTCCTGGAACACTTTGATCAACTATAAAGTTATATTCTTCAATCATAGACCCAGGATACGCTACAATATTTTCTCCTACATATTCAACATAGTTTTCACCATCTGTTGGTAATTCAAATATAAATTCTACTTTTTCATAATATTTTAATAAATTTGAAATATATGTATATTCTAGTGAATGGTTAACTCCTTGTGATATATTTTTATTCATAGATCCAATTCCTATTGATGGTGCTAAACTCCTTTCAAAGTTTATATTAGACAAACTTTTTGTGTATGTATTTGTTCCTTCTGTCATTTTAATGTCAATAACATTTACTCCTACTCCTGATATTTGAGAGTTAGTACCTTGTCCTCCATCCCAAATATTTTCATCAAATGCCACTGGTATTATTACTTGGTTATTATCTGTTGCTAAACTATTATATGTATATGTTAAAGTTCCTGTTCTTTGGTTCTTATATACTGTTCCATGTTGCTCATTTAATGTTACAAATTCTACAGAACTTATATTTCCTGATACTGGTGTCCATGTTGGAGTAGATACATCTGTATCTGTATCAAACCATTGCATACCTATCGGAAGAGTTATTTCTATAGTTCCTCCTGTTCCTATTGTAAAATTTGAATTAATAACTAAATATTTAACATTATCTTCATAGTCCCATAATGTTGACTCTGTATATTCACTGCTTTTCAATTCTACACCTGTTATATGGTTTGTATCGTCATATAGCCATGCTGAAAATGGTATATTCTCTTCTGCTGTAATTACTGCAATTTCCATATTACCAAAAATTGAAACTGGCATTAATTCTCCTGCAAGATAGTCTGGCTCTCCATCATTATTGCTATCATACCCTAAAAATGTTTCTCCAACTTTTAATTCTAACCCTATCTCTCTAGGATATGGTAATTCAACTTTTCCATCTATAATGTCTTGTTTAATACTTTCAATTTGATAATCACCAAACATATACTTTATTTCTTTTGTTCCGTCTTGTTTAAAGATATTTGAATAATATATATATATTACAATAATAAAGAAAAACATCACTATTAGTATATTTAATATTTTTTTCACTTTTTTACTTTCTTTTTTCTTCTTCATTTTTTCTCCTGTTAAATTACAATTTTTTACTTTTATAAATTATATCAAAACAATATTTTTTAGTCTATAATTTTTACATATTTTATTTGCTTTAACTATCTCCATTTTAAAACTCTAATTATCAAGTTAACTTAATAATTAGAGTTTTTCTTCTATTTATGACTTTTACATTCTATATTTTATTCTTTATCAATAACAATAAAATTAACTAAATCCTCATATTTAACTTCTCCTAAATGGTTTGTTTCCATTACTATTCTATATGTTCCATTAATATTAATTAATGCTTCATTTAGATTTAATACAATTTCTACTGTTGGGCCCAAGTTCTCTAGATTTAATATTGCTATTCCTTTTGTTGGTGTTATTATTTTATTATCTATTATTACACTTTCTAATAACTCTGTCTGCCTCAAATATGCCCCTTCACTTTTTTCCATTATATATAGTCTTGTTGTAAAAGTGGTTGTATCATCATAATCTATATAATCAAATGTTAATGGTACTTGTGAAATATTTTCTACTAATATTAATTCATTACCATTATTTACTGTCAACCTCATTGCAGGTGGTGGTGGATCTACTACTGTAAAACTACTTGTTACATCTGCATAAGAAGCTCCTTGTGGTTCTTCTAAATATACAATTTCATGATATATACTTCCTGCTACATAATTATCCATTGGACTATGAAGTGTATATTGTATATTTTCTATATCTTCTATATTTCCAAGTGGTATTAGGAAATAGTTTCCATAATTTAATATAAAATCACTTTCCTCTAGTAAATATATTTTATCTTGTATTTCTATATAACTTCCTATCGGTATATCTTGATTAAATCTAATTCTAAGTGCTAATACTTCATTTCTGTATTTTGTATCTATTCCTGTTATCTGACTTGAATTAAAGTTAACTAGTACATCTACTTTATCATCTTTTATTACATAATCTGTATTTGTTGTTTCTATATCAAATTCTCTTTTTTCTGTTAAAATAAAACTTAAGTCAAAACTAGTATATTCTGTTCCCCCTGTTTGAATCGGTACTATTGATGCTGTGTAATTCCCAACAGGTAAATAATTTGTTTCAAATTCTATGATAAAAGTATATATTGTTCTTTCATTTCTTAAATCTGTACCTATATCAAAATTTTCTTGCGTCCTCATATCTTGAAATTCTGATAATAATATATTTGGAACTTCAGCTGTTGTTTCATAATAGTAATAACTTGTACTAAATATATAATCTCCTTCATCATTTACTAATAAATCTGATGAATCTATCATTCTTATTTTTGTTCCTATTGGAAGATTAGTGCTAAACTCTAATTTTACATTGTCATGATCTGCTGGTACATATGTAAAATCATATTGCATTGTCATACTACTATCTCTTGTTATTGTTATTTCTGTTTTCCCATTATCTATTAACTTATATAACATTCCTTCTGCTATTGCAGTTACTGGTTCTGTTATATGCTTTACATTCCTAGATATATTTAATCTTAAAGTATATCTTATTCCTTGATCATCACCTAATACTACATCTACATATTTAGTTGATGCTTCATCTGCCATATTCTCATAACTTGCTATTTCAAATAATATTGTTTCACTTGTATCTTTAGTTATTCCTCCTAAATAAATTGGAGTATCTATATAGCTAGATAATTCATGTGTTGTACCTGTTCCTAATTTTGCTGTTATACTAAAATTCCTATCTGTTATATTTGTATCTACTAAATTTTGATTTGCATCAATTTCTGTTTTTGGTACTAAATCTACATTATATTCTTTTACACTTAATACATTCATTTCCTTATTTTCAAAATATGATGGCAAAGTAAATGTTACTGTTTTATCATCTGATGGAATATAACTTGCAAGTATTTGTTCGTTATATTCTGTTACATATCTTAGCATAGAAGATACACTATTTGATATTGTATAAATGTTTTCTGTATTTTCTAATCCACCTTCTAAGTATTTTTGCCACCCATATGAATTAAAACTAATTGTTTTACCACTATCATATCCATTACTTACATATCCTGCTTTAACTTCATATTTCAAGTTAAGAGTGATTATATCTTCTGTATGTGACTGTATTATAGTTCTAGGCAATCCTGTTATTTTAACCATTGTTACATCTGCAAAACTATCTATTTCTGTTAATGTTTTCCAATCTGACTCTACCAAATTTAAATTTCCACTGGTATCTACCAAATCTGTTTTGGTTGTATATTTCACATCATATATTAATCCATTATCTCCTGAAACTTTAGGCTCACTTGTTAATTCAAAATCAATTAAACTATTTACTATGTTCATTTCATTTGGGTATATAACTCCTGCTTTAGGTACAGGCATATAATAGTAAAAATCCTCACCTGCAATTAGCCCTTCTGAGTTATTTTGAAGTTTTAGTCTATAGCCTGCTATTCCAGAATCAATATTTCCAAGACTATCACTTAATATATATGAGAGTTCATCTGATGTATATCCTCTTTCATTTATATTTAATTCATTAATAAATTCAACTTGATTTGTATTTGGATAAATAGTAATAGATGCTGTACTTGTTGTTTTAACTACATTTCCTAATGTACCATCATTTTCAAAATCATATGGCTCTTGTGTTACATATGCCGAATGAATAGAGTTATTTGCAGCCAAATCTTTAACAAAAAACATATTACTTAATCTTTCACTTAAATATGATGATGCTGGATCTGATACTAATTTCATATTAACTTTCAGGTCTGAATACGCATTACTGCCTTTTAAAACTCCATTTTCATCAAAATATGAACCTCCAAAAGATGCATTTGGATCTGTTACATATATAGTATATAAAACTTGTCCAGATGTTCCAACTTCTCTTTGTCGTAATTCAAAAGTAAATTGTTCTGTATCTCTTGTAACTGTTACTGTATCTGGTACTATTTCAATTCCTTTAGGTGCTAGAAAATATACTACTGGTGTTTTTATATATTGCGAATTTCCATATGGATAATAATGATTATTAACTGATGCTACTACACTTATCTCTTCACCTGCATTAGGATTTGGATTATCAACTGATATAGCTCTAAAATATATTGAATTAGAATTATTAGGTGTACCTCTTAGATTAGTTTCTCTTATTCCTGATTTTTTTATACTCCCATCAGCATTATATTCTATACATTCAAATTGACTAAATGCATATTCCATATAAGAGCCATTGTATTGTCCATAAAAATTACCTGATGCTAAATTGTTTAGCATAGCTGAACCGACATATAAAGTTGTGTTTGCCGGTACAGATTGGATTTCATAGTCTATATTTTTGAAAAACACTTCATCAACATTTAATTGATTAGATGGATTTTCTAAATTATATTTTTCTACTACCATTGGAATTGTTATTATTCCACCTGATGTATTTGTAGTTCCTGATGTTATTTCAATTTGCTGGTTTTGTGCAACATAGTTATTATATTTATCAATTAGTGAATATGTAACATTAAATGTCTGATTCATTGTCTGTGGTAATGAAACTGCACTTACATCTATCATATTTCTTGTATTTGCTGTGTTTCTACTATCAAAAGTATATTTCATCTCTATTTTGTCCGAAGCTGCTAAACCTGCATTATTTATAGATAAATGACCTAAATGTGACTCAATAGTGTCTGGCAAATCATTATATAGATACTCTACTACTGACATATATACAATCTCTGCTCCTGCAGAAATTTTTATCGACTTACTTTCTTCTCTCTCTAAAGTATGTCCACCATAACTTGTTAATATAATTTTCACGTGACTTGTTAAAGTTTCGTCTGCGCTAAACAATTCTGATGAAAACATTAAATTCGGAGCGACATATACATATCCTGTTCTATGATAAAAATTTGTCCATGTGTATACTACTTTAGTTGGATCTGATGTATCAATAGTTAATCCTTCTGGAAACCTATTTGCTGTAGATGCTGTATTTTCTCCAACATATGTTGCATAATCTCCATCTTTGCTTGGTAATGTATATTCAATTATAAACTCTTCCCAATATCCAGCTGTTTGTCTTAATTCTTCTCTATACATACTTTGAGTTGTATCTAGTAAAACTCTAGTTGGAGAATACCATCTAACAAGCTGTAATCCTAAATCCAAATATTTTTTCCCAAAAACTACATCATCTAATGTTTTTGCATATACACTAGTTCCTTCTGTCATTGTCACAGTTATTGGCGGTAATCCATTTGTAAAATTTGTATTAGTTAGAGTTGTTCTATCCCATATATTAATATCATATGCTACAGGTACAATTATTTGATTACCACTTGTAGCTAATTCACTAAATGTATATGTAAGTGTACCTGTTTTTGTATTTATATATGTTCCAACACCTTGTCCACCTGTTCCTTCTAAACCTGACAATGTTTCAAAACTTACATCTGTTATATCTCCACCTACACCAGTATGTCCATCATTTCCATATAAATACATTCCAACAGGAAGTGTTATTTCAACAGTACCACCAATTCCTTGTGCTAAGTTTAAATCTATAATTAAATATCTAACTGTACTATCTTGATTCCAAGGAGTAGTTATATCTGTTGTCCCTGTTGTAAGTTCAGTTCCTGTTGTATATGATCCATCATCATATAACCAAGCTGTAAATGGTATATTATCTTCTGATGTTATTGCTTGTACTTCTAATTCACTATTATTAGACTTAACTTGCATTAAATCTCCAGCTTGATAATCTACTTGCCCATCATTATTTATATCATACCCTAAAAATGTTTCTCCTACTCTAGTTTCTATTCCTAACTCTTTTGGATATGGCAATTTAACATTTCCATCCATAATTTCTTGTGACATATTTTTCAGTTCATATTCACCTAATTTATATGTTATATTTTTCGTTTGAGTTATTCCAAATATATTGTTATAATTTATACCTATTAATACAACTATTATGAAGATTATGATAAATGCATTAAATATTTTTTTATTTAGTTTTTTTTCTTTTAGTCTCTTACTTTCTCTTTTCATAAATCTCCTTTCTTTTGTATCTTTTAATCTCACATTATTCCATTAAAATTATATCAAAAGATATTTTTTAAGTCTATATTTTTACAAAAATTTCACAAAAAAACAGAAAAAATGAAAAAAGTAGAAAAATTTCTACTTTTAAATCATATATCCAACTATGATAAATATTTAGAATACATCCAACCTTTTATCCCTTTAGACCATCCATTTGCTTCTTCATAAATAGTTACTCTAGTTCCATACTTATATGCTGTTACTATATTACTACTAGTAGATGGCATTTGTCTTACATTTAAACCAATTTTACTATTTACTACTTTTACAGTATTTACATTTCCACCTGATTTTGTATCTGATAAATATTGACTAGATACCCATTTTCCTTCTCCAATTTTAGACCATTCATTTTGTTCTTCATATACTGTAACCATTGTATTATTTGAAAGTGTGCTAACTACACTTTGTTCCATTCCTGGTCCACTTCTTACATTTAATGCAGTATTTACATTTACATATTTTGCTTTTGTTGTAATTTCTTTCCCATCACTATAAAAACAAAAATATTGTTGTAATTCTGGAATTGTATTTTCTTTACTTACATATACATAATTTCCACTAACTGTAGCTTTCCCTTTTCTAAAAGATAAATCATATTTTCCAACATACAAATATGAATCATATACAGTAAAAGTGTTATTTGAATACTCTGCTAACACTATAAAATGTCCGTTTGTACTAAATAATCCTGTACTTCCTCCACTTGTTGATCCTACTACCATTCCTCCATTATTTATACATTCTATTGCTACATTTATATCACTTGTTTGTTTAAAATCCATTCCGTAATTTTTAGCAGTCCATGAAAATGCACTCCAATAAGTTCCATTATTACTACTTCTATATCCATTTGTAACATAATCATCTGCCATTTTATCTGGATATACAATATTACTTGACAAAGAACTTACTATCATTGCTCCAGAGGTAGGACCACAGCCACTACTTTTCATCGTTTGAGATGTATTACCTACACTTGAATACATTTTATTTGCCCATCTAGAATCTGTCTGGTTAAAATATATTTTACTCATTTGAATCTACCTCTTTTTCATTTTCCTCTATTTTTTCTTCACAAATTGTACTTTCTATAATTTCTTCAACTTTTGCTATTTCATCTAAAAATTCATCTTCCATAAAATCACCTTTCTTTTTTAAATTGTTATTATATTCTATGTTTTTTTATAGTTTGTGTTACAATTTCATAGTTAATTGTAACTACTCTATAATCTTTTCATATTATATATTATAGATGATAAGAAATGAGGGTATACTATGGAAGAGTTTTTTTCAGATCGTGTATTACTTAGTTTACCAGGTTGTGTTACTATTGTTATTTTTGGAACACAAGTTTTGAAGAAATTTTTTTCTTTTCACAGTAACTATGTTGCTTTGGGCATGTCTGTTTTTACTGCTATTGCTCGAATATTAGTTGTGGGTGATTATGATATAACATCTATATTAATTGGTATTTTAAATGTTTTACCAATACTTTGGGGTGCTAGTGGTGGATATGATTCTTTTATGAAAAACAAATCCAAAAAGACAAATCAATTAACTCTTGGAGAATCAAGTTTGCCTACTTTAAATATTGAAATAATTGATAGTACTAATGATAGTAATACAATATGCGCTGATATAACTGCAAATGAAGATACACAAAAAATTACAAAAGAAGAAATAGCAGATGATAAAACACAAGGATAAATATGTAATAAAAAAACTACTATAGTAAAATCTATAGTAGTTTTTATTATCTTCCTTCATCCATTTTCTCTTTTAACATTTCTGCAAAACTCTTTTGGTGTGTTTTTTCATCATTTTTAGCTGAAATGTTTTTTAATTTTTCTCTAAATGGATTATTTTTTTGATTATTTGGGGTATTGTTATTTGTTCCTTCAACTTTTCCTATTGGTTGAACTCTCATTTTATCACTCCTTCTTTATTTATTATACCTATATGTTACTTCGGTGTCAATATCTTTATAATCTGTACACCCAATATAATACTAAATATAGATACCATTAAATTCTTTAGTGAATCAATATTTGGTATTAATACAAAAACAGAACCTATTGTAAAACCTATTATTATATATGATATTTTCACATAGTGCTTACTAAATAAAGTTTTAGTAATTTTAACCCAACAACATAAACCTAACAACACCCCTAATATATATGGTGTTAAAAAAGTTATATTAACACTAGATATAGCAGATAAATATATTGGGTAAATTCCAAATGTCATCAATATTATTGTACTGCTAACTCCTGGTAGTACATATCCTAAAGCTGCAATAAAACCACATATGATTATATATATACTATTACTATCACTAATAATATACTTACCACTATATTCTTCTATATAATTTAATAATAATCCTACTATTAAAGATGTTATCAAAAATATATAATCCGTTTTTTTTACTTTACTTTTACTTTTTATTTCCTTTAGTAAAAATGGAATTCCACCTAATATTAGACCAATAAATATAGAATTAATTTGAACTGGATATCTATATAACAATTCTGATAAAGCATTACTACAAGTAATAACACCTATAAAGCTTCCTAAAAAGAGCGGTAATAAAAATTTAATATTATTTTTTATATCTTTAAAAAACTCTGTTAAAGCTTCTAATATTTTCTCATATATTCCCATTATCATACATAATACTCCTGCCACTTACACCTGGCAGAATTGCTGTTATACCTATTATAAATCCTTTTAAAATGCCAACAAAAAAATCCATTACTTCACCTCTATATTAATATATATTACGTAATGGATTTTTTATTATATTTATTTAATTTTATTTCTATATTTTTATTTAAATCTTCTAATTATCCAATTTTCTTTACATTCTATTGGTAATTTTATTTTTACCTTTTGACCTTTAACGCCTGGACTTATTTCTGATATTTCCTCATCTGTTTCAAAATCCCATAATTTTTCTATATCAAATTTAACTGGTGTTATTTTATACGGTACTAATATTTCTAAAGTATCTCCTACTTTTAATTTATTTTTAATCTCTACTATTGATTTTTCTAAATCATACTCTAAAATTTTTGCACCAAATTCATATTTTTCATTATATTGTCTACCACTATATTCTTGAATATCTTTGTTATTTTTATCATTAAAGAAAAATGTTGTTAAATCTCTTGTTTTAATTTTTTCTAATTCTTCTCTATATATTTTAGAATCAAATTTTTCTTTGTTTTCCAAATAGTCATCTATTGCCGTTCTATATGCAGTTACAACTCCTGCTAAATAATATTCTGTTTTGAGTCTTCCTTCAATTTTTAAACTGTCTACCCCCATTTCAATGATTTCTGGTAATTCATCTATTAAGCATAAATCTTTAGATGACATTATACTTGTTCCATATTCGCTTGTATCTACTTCCATTAAATTTCCTGGATTGTTTTTTTCTTCCATATACAAATTATATGACCATCTACAACTTTGACTACAATCTCCTAAATTTGCACTTCTACATGACATAAAGTCACTTAAAAAACATCTTCCAGAAAATGCAAAACAAATTGCCCCATGAATAAATATTTCAACTTCCATACTTTCTGGTTTGTTTTCCATAATATACCTTAATTGTTCTTTATTTATTTCTCTACCAGTTATAACTCTTTGAGCTCCTACTTGTTCATGCCAAAATTTAGCATTTTCTAAACTTATTACATTTGCTTGTGTACTAACATTAATAGGAATATTTGGTGCTAATTCTTTTATTACTTGCATTACTCCACCATCTGCAACTATTATTCCATCTGGTTTAAGTTCATTTAATTTTTTAACCATCTCTCTTATTTCTTCATATTTTTCATCCCATGCAAATATATTAAGTGTTACATATACTTTTTTACCTATACTATGTGCATATTTTATTGTATTTTCTAAGTCATCATTTTGCATATCTGCTCTTGTTCTTAGTGATAATGATGATGTACCACAATATACTGCATCTGCTCCATACATAAATGCTATTTTTGCTTTTTCAAATGATCCTGCTGGTGCTAATAATTCTATTTCTTTCATTCTTTTCCTCTTTTCAATTTAATTCATATATATTATACATTTTACTATATATATTTGTCAATTAATTTTATGTAAATCTATTCCAGATATTAGCTTTTTTTCTATAACTGTGATATAATATATGTATGTAATTTTATATAAAAAATAATAAAGGATGGGATGACTTTATGAACAGACAACAATTCGTTAACATTGGAGATTGCTTAACTTTTCAAGAATCTGAGCTTTATACAAGCTTATACAATCACTCTAATATATTAGATTCATTGAATTATTATATTGCAGTTTTGAATAAAACTCACATTCTCCATAATTCTTTTATGGCAAATACAGTTCAAAAATATGTTTCGACTGTTTTCGATAAAGTTTTTCGAAAACAAATAAAACAAACCGTTTTAGAGCTGAGCGAAAGCTTATCTATTGAACATCCAAATAGTTATTTTACATTATCTGGACGCGTTAAAACTATTAAAAGTTTTATGGAAAAGGCTTTTTCCTTACAAGAAAAACATGAAAGTCTTGAAAAGCTACGGGATATCTTAGCATTTAAATTTGTGTTGCATGAAAAAGATGATAACTCATCAATTATGCAATGTTATGATTTTGCAAATTTTATTTGCGAATATCTAACTTTCAAAGGTTTTATTATTTGTGAACCATCTAAATTATTAGATGTAAGAACAGATAATTTGGAGATTCCTGGCATTTATATTCCTGAAAAAAGTAGCCTTAACAGTTATTATATTAATCTAATTAAAGATTATATTAGTAATCCTAAAAAAAGAGGCTACCAAGGCTTACATACTGTAGGTCAATCTCCTTGTGGCAGATTTATAGAAATACAAATTTGCACTCATAAAATGGAAGATTTCAATAATTTAGTTGCCACTCATAAACTACACAAAGCAGAACAGTCTGCTAAACGAACTATTGATATTAATTATTCTAATATCAATATGAACGGCTTTAATGTATACCCCCAAAATAGTATTGGGAACAATGATGAAATGAAAATTTCAGATTATATTGGACTTATAGATCCATTAATTTTGGTAAGAAGTGAGCATACATTTCTAGCCTAAAAATTTCCCCACAACATATATATTTATAGTTGTGGGGTTTTTATTTTGTTATTTTTCTACTGTTTTTTTGCTCTTTATTTTTTTAATCTAGTAATTGTAAGTCCATCTCCAACTTCTAATATTTTAGTGTCTAAAATTGGATTTTCTGTAGCATTTTTAATAAACTCTCGTAAATTTCTAACAGCTGTTCTATGTTTATGATCATTATAATCACTCATAACATAACCTTTATATAAAACGTTATCTGCAAATATAATTCCATTTGGTGCTAATAGTCTTAAAGATTCTTTTAAGAAAAATGGATATTTTCCTTTAGCTGCATCAATAAAAATCATATCATATTTTTCATTAAAAGTTGGTAAAATTTCTACTGCACTTCCTTCAAAAAGATTTATTGTTTCTTCTAAGTTAGCTTTCTTAATATTAATTTTAGCTTGCTCAATTCTATCTTCATCTCTTTCAATTGTATCAATTTTTCCATTTTTTTGTAAATATTTAGTAAAACAAATTGCTGAATATCCTACTGCTGTACCTATTTCTAAGATCTTAGTTGGTTTTAATTCTTCTAAGTATTTAGCTATTACTTCTAAAGTATCATCCATTAAAATTGGAATTTTATTTTCTAAAGCTTCTGTTTTTATTTCATTAATAACTTTATCTTTCATATATTCTCTTTCTTGTATCATTAGAACTATCTTTCATTATCTTCTACACTTTTTATTTCTATAACTTCTTGATACCATTGTTTTAGTATTGTTTTATATGATATATCTTTATATACTGGGAATTTTTCACATAATTCCTTATATGCTGCTTCTAATGATTCATTATTTTCTTTTAATGCCTGAATAAAAGTTAATTTTGGTCCTAATTGTTTTCCTATTTCATCTCTTTTATTCTTAAATTCTTTTTTACTTAATTCTTTTGAAGCATTTATGATTGAATATGGATTTCTTTTTCTCCACTCATACTCTCTTACTTTATCTTTCATTTTGTATTCACCTGCCATCATCTTCTAAAATAGTTTTTGCTATTTTTCTATTTACTTTCATTTCAAGTTCCCATTTTTTTATAATTTCTTTAAATTTTTCATTGCTATATGATGGAAATTTTTGACATAATATTTTATATGCAATTTCCAAATTATAGTTATGTCTAGATAACAAATCTTCAAAAACCTGTCTTGGTCCTAATTGTAATCCCCTATGTGCTTTCTCTCTTAAACGTCTATCTTGCCTAAATCTATATTCAGCATTGCTAATATTTATTTTATTATTCTTACTATCATATATGCCTTCTCTGATATAGCTCACCCTCTACTTATTTATTTTTGTTTTCTCTTTCTCTTACTTTACTATCTAGTGTTTTCTTTCTTAATCTAATATTAAGTGGTGTTATTTCAACTAGTTCATCATCTTGAATAAACTCTATAGCTTTTTCTAATGACATTACAAGTGGTGGTGTTAAACGAAGTGCATCATCTGCTCCTGAAGATCTTGTATTTGTTAATTGTTTTTCTTTACATACATTTATTACTAAATCTTCTGATCTTCCATTTAATCCAACTATCATACCTTCATAAACTTCTACACCAGCTCCAATAAATAACTCACCTTTATCTTGAGCATTATATAGTCCGTATGTTACTGATTTTCCTTTTTCAAATGCAATTATTGTTCCTCTAACACGTGATACAACTTCACCTTTAAATGGTTCATATGAATCAAATATTGAGTTCATTGTACCTTCACCTTTTGTATCTGTTAAGAATTCTGTTCTGTATCCTATTAACCCTCTTGCAGGTATTCTAAACTCTATTTTAGTATGTCCTAATTCTGCTGGTTCCATGTTAGTCATTTCACCTTTTCTTTTTCCTAGTTTTTCAATAACTGTTCCGACTGCATCATCTGGTACGTTAACTAATAAAAGTTCTACTGGTTCTGATTTTACACCATCAATATCTTTTATAACTACTTTTGGTCTAGAAACTAATAGTTCAAAACCTTCTCTTCTCATATTTTCTATTAATACTGATAAATGTAATTCTCCTCTACCAAATACTTCAAATGAATCTGCAGAATCTGTTTCTTTAACTCTTAAAGATACATTTCTTTCTAATTCTTTAAATAGTCTATCTCTGATATGTCTTGAAGTAATATATTTACCTTCTTTACCTGCAAATGGACCATTATTTACACTAAATGTCATACAAACTGTTGGTTCATCAATATCAACAAATGGTATTTTTTCTGGATAATTAAAATCACAGATTGTATCTCCTATGTTTATATCTGATATACCAGCTAATTCTATAATATCTCCAGCTTTAGCTTCTTCTACTTCAACTTTGTTTAATCCTACATGAGTATATATTTTAGCTATTCTTCCTTGAGTTACTTTATCATCTTTACCACATATAGAAACTGGCATTCCTAATTTAATAACTCCTCTTTCTACTCTTCCTACAGATATTCTTCCTACATAATCATCATAATCTATATTAGAAACTAACATTTGTGCAGGTCCTTCTTCATCACAGTTTGGAGCATGTATTGTTTCTACTATTGTTTCAAATAAACAATTTAAGTCTGTTGTTTCTTCTGATAAGTCCATTTTAGCAATTCCGTTTTTAGCTGATGCATATACAACTGGGAATTCTAATTGTTCATCTGTTGCATTTAATTCGATAAATAATTCGATTACTTGGTCTACTACTTTTTCTGGAGTTGATCCAGGTCTATCTATTTTATTTATTACTACTATTGGTTTTAACCCAAGTGCTAAAGATTTTTTAAGTACTTCTCTTGTTTGTGGCATTGCACCTTCAAAAGCGTCAACTAAAAGTAACACTCCGTCAACTGTTTTTAAAACTCTTTCTACTTCTCCACCAAAGTCTGCATGTCCTGGTGTATCTACTATATTTATTTTCATGTCATTATACATAACTGATGTATTTTTAGCTAATATTGTTATTCCTCTTTCTTTTTCAATATCATTAGAGTCCATTATTCTTTCATCAATTTGCTCATTATCTCTAAATACACTACTTTGTCTTAAAAGTCCATCTACTAGTGTTGTTTTTCCATGGTCTACGTGTGCTATAATTGCTATGTTTCTTAATTTTTGATTGTTCATTTTTTTACCTCTTTCTTTTTTCCATAACTAAAACGTTTTTCAAAGTTTATTGAAAAACGTTCTTGTCTCATAAAACTATATTTAATTATACCGTATATAGGCTATTTTGTCAAATACTTAATTAGTCTAAAAATACTAAATATAGGTTTTTAATATATTACTTTTTATCCTTCTTAATTACTCTTTATCTGTATCTACAAGTTCAAAAACTTTTTCCATAATTGTATTTGTAACTTGCTCTAACTCTTCTTTATTTTTAGTATCTGTATAATTACTAAAATCAAGAGGCTCTCCGTATTTAATTGTTACTTTTTGCCATGGTTTCATACCACCTGTTATTCCAACTGGAACTACTTTAGCTCCTGACTTAACTGTAAAAAATGCTGCTCCACCTTTAGACTTTTCTCCTTTTTCTGAAGCATTTCTTGTACCTTCCGGGAATATTCCTATGCATTCTCCATTTTTAAGTCCCTTTAACGCTTCTTTTAATGCACTTATATCTTTAGCATCTCTTTTTACATATATACCTTTAAATATTATACCTAAAAACCAAAATAAAGGGTTCTTTTTTAATTCTTCTTTTGAAATGAATCTAACATTTCTTCTGGCTGTTGATACTATTAATGGAGGGTCTACATAGTTTCTATGGTTTCCACAAAATATTAATGCTTCGTTTTTAGGTATGTTTTTAACACCTTCTATTTTTGCTCTATATACTATTTTAAAAAACAAATATATTGCTCCTCTTACTACAAATCTAGCAATTATTCTAAAAAACTCTTTTATTTTTTCCATAGTTTACCTCTTACTTTCTTTTTTCTTTAATTAATCTACATATTTTGTCTACTACTTCATTTATTTCTAAGTTACTTGAATCTATATATATTGCATCTTCTGTTCTTATTAATGGAGCTATTTCTCTTTCTGTTTCTAGTTTATGTCTTTCTATAATTGATTCTAATACTTCTTCATATGTACACTTGATTCCTTTTTCTTGATTTTGTTTATATCTCCTATTTGCTCTTTCTTCAAAAGATGCATCTAAATATATTTTTATGTCTGCATTTGGAAATACTGTTGTTCCAATATCTCTACCTTCCATTACCAAATCTTGTGTTTTTCCCATTTCTTGTTGCATAGGAGTCATTTTTTCTCTTACAACTTTTAATGCTGCAAATTTTGCAACTACACTATCTACTTCTGGTGTTCTAATATTTTCTGTTACATTTTTTCCTTCTAGAAATACTAACTGTTTTTCATCTTCTTTTTTTAATTCTATTTTTATATTTTCTAAAAGTTTTTCTATTTTATCTGTTTCATTTTCCGTAATTTTTTCATGTAATAACTTTAATGCTACACATCTATACATGGCTCCAGTATCTATATTTACTAATTTTTCTCTTTCTGCTACTAATTTTGTTACTGTTCCTTTTCCACTACCTGCTGGTCCATCTATTGCTACTATAAATCCCATTATTTTGCCTCCCCTGGTACATATATATTTTTAGCTACTACTTTTAATTCAACTACATTCATTGCTGTTAAATTCTCTATTTCTTTTTTAGCTTTACTATTAAATTTATTAAGTCCTTCAACCACATTATATCCATACATTATACTTACTTCCATATATAGTTTTACACCTTCACCATAGTTTTCTACTCTTGTTTTTAGTATTTTATATATTGCTGGCGTATTATCTGCTAAATATATTAATATTTGCCTAAATACCGCATCTGATATTGTAAACTTACCTAAGTAGCTAAAAGTTGGTCTTATTATTGATTTTTCAGCTATAAAAGGTTTTTCTCCTTTTCCTTTTGATTTAAATATTTGAAGTGGATCTAATAAAAATCCCGAAAAATCTTTTTTTATTTCAAAAGTTGGTACTGGTATTACATGCTTTCCTTCTGTCATTCTTATTCTTTTGGCTGTTTTCATCTCATCTTCTGTTGCTATATCTGTTATATATACTATTTCCGATATTTCTGGTAATGAAAGGTTTTGAGCTATTTTCTTTACCATTCCATCTGAAGTTCCAAGTAATAATATACTTTCAGGCTTGTATTTTTTAAGTGCTTTTATTATTACATCTCTTTCTTCTTGGTTATAGAATAGTGCTTTTTTTACTGTTTCTACCTTAGTTGGAGCCTTTTTAGCTGATTCACCTGCTACAACTTGATTATTACTAATTAAAAGCCCATCATCTATTATAAATTTAGCATTTTTTTCTCCTGCTACCATTTGAGCTCTATAGCTTTTCCCTGTCCCAGATGGGCCAACAAAAGCATATACTTTTATTTTGTTTAAAAATGGAAATATCTCTTTTATATCTTTTAATAACATAATTTTTCTCCTTTTGTTTTTATTTTTAATTATTTATCTAAACTTTTTCTTCTTAATTGCCCACAAGCAGCATCTATGTCTGATCCTAATTCTCTTCTTATTGTTGCAACAATTCCTTTACTATTTAAGTAATCTCTAAATTTCATTATGTTTTCATTTGTTGCTTTAGTATATGCTCCATTTTCAATTTTATTAATTGGTATTAAATTTATATGACAGTTCATACCTCTTACTAATTTTACTAATTCTTTAGCATCTTCTAAATTATCGTTATTATCTTTAGCTAAGGCATACTCAAATGATATTCTTCTATTTGTTGATTTAATATATTCTTTACAAGCTTCTATTAACTTTTCTATAGGAAATGCATTGTTTACCGGCATCATACTACTTCTTTTTTCATTACTAGTTGCATGAAGTGATATTGATAATGTACATTGTATCTTTTCTTCTGCTAACTTATATATCATTGGAACTAGTCCACTTGTAGATATACTAATATGACGAGCCCCAATATTTAATCCTTTTTGATTATTCATTATACGTATACTATTTATTACATTGTTGTAGTTATTTAGTGGTTCTCCAATTCCCATAAATACAACATTTGATATTCTTTCTCCTGTATCTTGTTCAACTTTTATTATCTGCTCAATTATTTCCCCTGATGTTAAATCACGTATAAAGTCAACTCCTGTTGATGCACAAAATTTACAACCCATCTTACAACCAATTTGTGTAGATATACATATTGTATTTCCATGATTATATCTCATTAAAACACTTTCTATTGCATTTCCATCTAATAGGTCAAATAGGTATTTTATTGTTCCATCTTTTGACTCTAATTTTCTTATTATTTCAAAATTACACATTGTATACTTAGAGTTAAGCGTTTGTCTTAAATCATTCGAAATATTTGTCATTTCATCAAATGTTTCTACTTTTTCTTGATGTATCCATTTAAATATTTGTTCTGCTCTAAATGGTTTTTCTCCTAATTCTTTTAGTTCTTCTTTTAATTCTTCTAAATTATATGATTTGATATTTTTCAATTTTACTTCCTTCTTTTACTTTCTTATTTTAACTATATCTATTGTACCAATATTTAGCTTAGTTTGCAATGTTTTGATTAAAAAAGAATAAATCCATATCATACAAAAGCCTTTAATTTTCTTTACTCTTTAATTTGCAAATTCATAATATTTTTAAAACACCTATTTTCATAGGTGTTTATATTTTATATTTCTTTATTTCTTATCTTATTCTTTTTTCTTTTTTAATAATTACTCTCTTTTATATCTTTAGCTAAACAAAATGTAGCATATAGAGGAATACTTTTAATATTGTTTTCAAATCCAAAGTTTTTAGTAGATATTCGTATACTGTATGGCGGATTATATTTTTCGATATATTCTTTTAAACTTTTTGATTTTGTATTTTCTGCTGCTTTTACCTCTATTGGTATTATTTTATTTTTATCTGTTAATAGAAAATCAATTTCTGCTGCTCTGTTTGATTTCCAATAATATAAGTTTAATTCTTTGCTCTTAAACTCTGTTGCAATATAATTTTCTGTTATTGCTCCTTTAAACCTAAAATTATCATTTAATAATATATTTGAAAAATTCATTTCTGTTATGCTATTTAATATCCCTACATCACTTAAGTACAGCTTAAATATATTTTCTTCTTTGTATACATTTATAGGTACATCTGGTACCTTTACATCATTACACTTCAGAACTAAATTAGACGCCACTAACCAGTCTAAAGATGATTCATACTTGCTTTTTTTAGCATGTTCTTCAATATTTGAATAATTAAATTTTAGATTTTCATTTGATAATTGTGGCCCTATATTTTTATATAACTTTTCTATTTTTACACTTTCCTGTTTGTTAAATGTATATTTATTCATATCTGCAATATACATTTCTACGATATTTTGTAAAATTCTCTTTCTATATATTAGAATATCCTTACCACTACTAATATATTCTTTTACTGATTCTGGCATTCCTCCAACACATAAAAATGTTCTATATATTTTTACTAGCTTTTCATGTAAAAATTCTTCCATTTTTTCTAAGTTATAGTAACAGTTTTCTATCTTTTGCTTTAACATATCTTCACCTATAGCTACTAAAAACTCTTCAAAACTCATAGGATACATGTATTCCATTTGGACTTTTCCTACTGGAAAAGAAGATTCGAATCTATTTATTTTTACTCCTAGCAAACTTCCTGCACAAATTATATTATACTCTTCATCTGCTTCGCAAAAGTATTTAAGTGATGCAATTAACCTCTCTGATACTTGTACTTCATCAAAAAATATTACTGTATTTTCTATATCTATTTTTTTATTAATTTGCAATTCTATTAACTCAAAAATTTCTTTTGGTTTTAATGTTTTTTCAAATATTTCTTGTAACCACTTATCTAATTCTATATTTAAATATATCATTTCTTTAAAATTTTGCTTACAAAATTCTGTTATTGTATATGTTTTTCCTATCTGTCTAACTCCTATTACCATTAAAGGCTTCCTATTTTTTCCATTTTTCCATTTAATTAATTTTTCTTCAAATAATCTTTTCATATCAATCACTTCCTATAGATATTTTATCATATATTAATTATTTTTTCAACTTTTTGGACGTTTTTGCAGGGAATATTTTAAAAACTTGGACGTTTTTGCATGGAATATTTTATAAAAGTTGGACGTTTTTGCAGGGAATAATCTGTTTTTATATACTTTTTTATTAGTTTTTTTAACCAATATTACTTTCTTTAGGTATAATAATATTCTTAGTATTAATCTTTTTCGGAGTTGTTAATTTTTCAGCATCTCTTAAAAACTTAAGATTTTTATTAAAAAATATCAATCTAATGCTTCTTAAAATCTTATCAAAATTATTATTTTTAGCTATTATTAAACTTAAATTTTCTTGTTGTAATTTACTTTTTGTTTTTTTATTTCTCATAAAATCACTCTTCTTTATATATTCTTGGAACTCTTTTACCTATATTACACAATACTTCATAACTTATTGTATCTAAATATTTTGCTATTTCGTTTATATGTTCTATATCTTTTATTAGTATTACTTCATCATGTATCTTTATATTATTATTTATTTTTATGAATAACATATCCATACAGATATTTCCTATTATCATATATTTTTTGTCATTTATATACACGTAATTCCCTTTATTTTTTCGTATAAATCCATCTGCATATCCAATTGGAACTACTCCTATTTTCATATTCTCTTCTGCTGTATATGTACCTTCATACCCAACTGTTTCACCTTTTTTTAATTCTTGAATTTCAATAATTTCTGACTTTAATGAAAAAGTAGATTCTAAATTCAAGTTAGTATCATCTACTAAACCATACATCATTATACCCATTCTGCATCCATTTATATATTTAGGTTTAGGGTATGTTATTATTGATGTACTTGCTGAAATATGTTTTATTTTAATATCTTCTAAATTTATATTCTTAGTTAATTCTTCATATTTATCTATTTGATCTAAATATTTTTCACTATTACTTGTTTGATATATATGAGTATATATTCCCTCTAGTTCAACCTTAGAATTTCTATTTTTTATATCAGTTATAATTTCTTCTACTTCTAATCTATCTTTAAAACCTAATCTGTTCATTCCTGTATTTAACTTTATATGTGCTCTTACTTTTAAATTTAATTCTTTAATTTGTTTATAGTATTTTAAAGAAGAAATTGTAATAGTTATATTTTCTTTTTTACAAATGCCTAAGAATTCTATTGGTATTATACCTAAACATAGAATTGGTATATTATTTATTTCTTTTCTTATTTCTAATGCTTCACTAAGTGTTGCTGTTGCTAAATAATTTGCTCCACCTTCTATTATACTTTTTACAGTTTCTATTCCAAAGTGTGAATAACAATCTGCTTTTACAACTCCAAAGAAATATTCATATTCATCATATTTTTTTACTATTTTTTTTACATTATTTTCTATATTTTTCAAATTAACTTCTACATATGTATTTCTATATAGATTCATTATATTTTCTCCTAGCTTTAATAGTTTTTGATTTTAAATTTTTTTTATTTTTTTAATTCTTTTAAAATTATTTAAACATGAAATTGTCTAATTACAGCTTCTTTTATATCCTTTGTTGATAGGGCTATTGTTATTATTAAATTCACTATTGATATACTAACTGCTACAACACTTAAAGTACTATTTATGACAATTCCTTTACTAATTAAGTATATTGGAATCATACTTAATAACACAATTATTAATTGAATTACTGCATATTTAATATATTTTCTATAACTTACAAGTGTTAATACAAACATAGTTACATTAGAAATTATTATCATAATTGGCATAGCTATGTCTAAAGACCATTTATTAAACCCTAGCCTATAGTCTATATATATGGTTAAAAGAGTTATTGCTATTGTTTGGATAAGTACATGACCTGCTATATTTGTATTTTTTTTAATGGAATATATTACTGTTATCCACACATATATTATACCACTATTTGTAAGTGCTGCCCAAGGCACATCTCTACTTGTTAATCTATTAATTACAATAAAAAGTATTCCTAGTATAACTGAAACTATTGCAAGACTCATTATTATCTTATCTGTTTTTTTACTATTTATTTTCTGTGGATATATCATCTAACACCCCATTACTTTCTAATTCTACATAAATATTATTTTCTTTTAATATTTCATAAAATTTCTTTTCTATACTATTATCTTTTAATACTGATGTAAATGTAAATACCATCTTATTTTCAAAAGTACAACTTGAACATTTTATTTTTTCTACTTTTTCTGGTGCAATTAACATTAAAAAATATTTAATATATTCTTGATATTTCCCGATAATCCCTATTCTTCCTATATTTGAATATGTTGTTGTAGTATATTTTCTTATTTCTAAATAGCTTAATCTCACAAAAAGTTTTTTTAATATTAATGGTGTTACTTTAATTATTGGATTTGTCCCAATTTTCACATTACTAGACATTGTTTTTAGTATTTCTTCTTCTTTTAATTTTTCTTCAAATTCTTTTTTGGTAAATTCTACTATTTTAGAAAATATATCTGTATTTTTATTTTGTTCTAATTCTTGATTTTGCTCTAAATTTTTCATTTCTGCTTCAACTGTTATATATGAAAAAAAGTTAGATATTGTTTTTGAATTAAAATATTTTTTCAAATTTACTGGTACACATATTTTTATGGGTTTTTTACCTTTATTTTTCAAATAGTTTTCTTGATATATTGCATATATTAGAACACTTGTTAAATATGCTGTTACAGAAACATTATATTTTTTTGCTTCTCTTTTTACATCTTCTAAATTCATTATTTGATGTATAGCACTTATTGCACCTAATCTAATTTTTTTACCTTTTAAAATATGTGCTTTTTTGTTTTTTATATCATTCTTACTTTTTTTACTATAGTTTTCTAAATAGCTATCTTCTGAATCGTAATCATTATCTATTTTTCTAATTCTTCTTTCTTCATTTAGCACTTCTGGGTGTAGCATTTCTAAATATGTATATATTATTTCTTTAAAAAATGTTATACCACTATTTCCATCAGTTAATGAATGAAATATATCTATATTTATTTTATTTTCAAAGTATGTTACTTTAAATAGGTAGTCATTATTTTTTCTTGGATCTATATATTCACATGGATAATCTCTCTCCTCTTCTATTTTTAACTTCTTACTATTTTCTTCAAAATAGTACCAAAAAAAACCTTGTTTCATTTTAACTTTAAATAACTTATATTTATGTAGTGCATTTTTTACAGCTTTTTCCAAAACAATTTTATTTATCTTTTCATTTAATACTACTGAAAATCTAAATACCGTACTGTATTTTTTACCCGTAGCCAGTGGAAATATTTTTGCTGAATTATCTAATCTTCTCCAAGTAAGTTTTTTATCTTTTTTCATAAGTTTGTACCTTCCTATATACTATTTATTAAATCTGTGTACCCTTTATTTACTAATTCTTCTTCTGAATTTTTATCTATTATCCAAATATGTTTTGCTCCATTATATGTATTTACCGTTACATCTGCACCTATTTCGTCTGACTTTACTTTTAATTCTTCTACATCTGGATATAATATATCATTTGTTCCTGAAAATATAATAATATCGTCGATTCCTAAAATATCCCCTTCAATTGGATTAACCCATTCTGATGATTCATCATTTCTTGAATATAGCACTCCTGCTATTTTCAATAACTCGCTATTTAACTGAGTGTCTATTACTTGTACTTCTACTATTTTAGGATTATCTAATTTTGTATCTAACCATGGTGATATTAATATTGTTTTATCTGGATGTTTTATTTCTGTTTTTTCAATTGTTTGCGATAATGCAAGGGCAATACCTCCACCTGCTGAATCACCCATCACTATTAATTCTACTTCATTTCCCCATTTTGTTAATTCTTCTACTACACTTTCATATATTCCTACCGCCATTTCTTCTACATCTTTATATGTATATTTAGGTGCTAATGGATAATCTGGAAATACAACTACTGAATTTGTATCTATTGCTACTTTTTGTATAAAATCCCAATGGTTTTGATTTGCTTCTGCTATATATGATCCACCATGAAAATATATTATTACATTTTCTATTTCTTCTCTATTTTCTGGCTCTATTATATATACATTTCTTCCATATTTTTCTTCTATTTCTATATTTAATTCTTCTTTTATTTGTTCTGGCATTTTTGTTTCTATTTCTGCTATCAAAAAGTATGCTAATATACCACTTAATATTAAAGCTATTAGTATTAATATTACTAATATTGCTTTTAAAACTTTTTCCATTTTCCTTAACCCCTTAATATTTTAATTCATTCTTTTTTTCTTATTTTATCATAGTTAGTTTTTTTTAACAATAATTTTTTTTATATTTTCTATACAAAAAAAGCAGTATTAAACTGCTTTTTTTAGTCAAACTTCATATGAAACTATGATACTATATAGTCTGTTTTTTTCTCCTTGCATAATATCATGTGGTTGGATCTTTACTACTATAGTATTTTTATTAAGTACTTCAAATTGAGGTGAATAATATCCGCCAATAGTAACACTTACCATATGTAATCTATCACTTTTTATAGGTTCTGGTAATTTAAGTGTTATATCTTTTAATTTCTCATAAATATTTAACTTAAACTCCACTTCAACTGTAGTGTGCCTTGATACAATTTCAACTTCTGCCATGATGTCATTTCTCCTTTGACTTATATAAATTATGCTAATATTATATCACACTTTAGCCATTTTTGCAATTTTCCTATTTTTCAATTTCAGCTATGAGAAATAGATTTACAGATTCTTCAAGAACTATATTTTTTATATAGTTTTCTCCATATTGTTCTTTATATGTAGACCAGTCTTCTGAACCATAGTTTTCTAAAAAGAATTTTGATATATCTTCTTCTTTAACTGTAATATTATTGTTTTCTGCTATTGCTTGATATATTAAACTCATTTTCATAGTTTCTTCTATTTGAGCTTTACTTGATTCATAATATTCATCAAATGAAGTAAATCCATACATTGCTAGATAATCTTGTAATGTCATTTGATACGATGTTGCTTCTGTTGTTATTTGATCCTCTATCATTTTTTTATTATAATCTACTAATTCACTTGGATATTCTTTAACTGTAGATTTTTCTGATAATTGTACTGCTAATTCTTCTACTTTATTAAATTTAATATATAATTCTTCCATATTTTTTCTAAACTCTTCTGCTGTTTGAAATTGCCCTGCATAATTTGTTTGTACGAATTCATCTGTTAATTCTAAAACTACTTCTTCATATATTCCATTAATTGTTATATTAAATATTGCTTCTTTAGATTGTAAATCTGTATTATTTGGATAACTTTCTGGGAAAGTTACTGTTATATCAAAGTTTTCACCTTTTTTTCTTCCTATTAATTGATCTAAAAATCCATCAATATATTGTGTAACTCCTATTACAACTTCTGTTCCTTGACCCATAGTAGATCCACCTTCAAATTCTACTCCATCTACAGACCCTACATAATCTATATTTACTGTATCTCCGTTTTGTATCATGTAATTTACATCTTCTTTTTCTTTTACACTTGGATATTGTGCTAATATATTTTGTATTTCTGCATCAATAACACTTGCTTCTACTGTTTTTAATTCTTCTGGTATTTCTAAACTGTTTATATCTGCAACTTCCACATAATCACTAGCTTTTAAATCTTTAAAATATCCATTATCATCATAATATGATGATAGATCCAATTTTTCTGCTATTTGTTCTGTTTCTTCTTGTGGAGTTAATATAAATTTATTTACTGCAAATATTATTCCTCCTGTTACTAATGCTGTAATTCCTAATACTACAAGTATTACTAGAATTATTATAACTGCCTTTTTCTTCATTAAATTTTTCTTCCTTTCAAATATATATTTTATGAAATTATATATTAAAGAATTTTATTTGTCTATAAATTTCACAATATATTCACAATTAATACAAATAACATATTTTTAATATACAAATAAAAAGAAATTGAAAAGATATATAAAAAATATAAAAAAGAATATGAAAAAAGAAAATTAAAACTTAATCTAATTTTCTTTTATTTACTAATATTATTATATTTTTATCCAAATATACCTTTTTTCTTTATAGGTGGTTGTTCATTCATTGTTTTTGCAAGTTGTAATAATAGTTCTCTTTGCTCTTTACTTAATTTTTTAGGTGTTTGAACTTCTACTTCAAATACAAAATCTCCATAATAACTTGAGTTTATTACTTTAAATCCTTTATTTTTTATAACAACTTTACTTCCTGTTTGAGTACCTTCTGGAATATTATATCTATATTTAGTTCCATCTACCATAGGAATTTCTAATTCTGCTCCTAATGTAGCTTGAGTTATTGTTACTGGCACTTTACAATACACATTATTTCCTTGTCTTGTAAATATACTATTACTTTTAACTCTTACTGTTATATATAAATCTCCTTTAGGCCCACCTTTAACTCCAGCTTCACCTTCACCTTCTAATACAACTGTTTGATCATTTTGTATCCCTGCTGGGATTTTAACAGATATTTTTTGTTGTTTTTTAACTTTTCCAGTTCCACTACATTTTGGACATTGTTCTTTTATTATTTCACCTGTACCACCACACGTGTGGCAAGATCTTTTAGTTTGCATTTGCCCAAATAAAGTATTTTGAATTTGAGTTATACTTCCAGTTCCATGGCAAGTTCCACATTTAGATACAGTAGTTCCTGCTTTAGCTCCAGTTCCTTTACAATCTTCACAATTTTCACTTCTTGTTACACTTACTTCTTTATTTACACCTAAAAATGATTCTTCAAAAGTTAAATCCATTCTTATTTGTATATTATTTCCTTTTCTTGGTCCATTTGATTTTTTAGAACTACTTCTACCACCAAATCCTCCACCAAAAACAGAAGAGAAAATATCTCCTATATCACCAAAGTCACCAAAATCACTAAAGCCTGATGAAGAGTAGTATCCGCTTTGTCCACCAAACCCTGAACCGCCAAAACCTTGTGGTCCATTATGTCCAAATCTATCATACATACTTCTTTTTTGTGGATCTGATAAGTTTTCATAGGCTTCATTTACTTCTTTAAACTTTGCTTCTGCTTCTTCTTTATTATCTATATTTGCATCCGGGTGATACTTTTTAGCCATTTTTCTATATGCTTTTTTAAGTTCATCATCATTTGCACCTTTATCTACACCAAGAACTTCATAATAGTCTTTCTTATTAGCCATATTTATCAATCTCCAATTCATAGGTAAAAGGGACTAGGCTAAGCCTAAACCGTAATTTAAAATGACAAAAATATAAAACATACTTATCCACTTAATCCTTACGGTAGGATTTAAATTAATATATCAAATATCTATTTCACTAATATACTATATTTAGATATTAGTCTTTAACAATAAATTTATCTATATTAATTGTTTGTTATTTTAATTTAGACTAGGTAATACATATTATATCTCTTGGTACAATATGTGCCTAACCTAACTACTAACATATTTATTAATCTTTATATCCTTGAACCCTTTTAGCCTTTATTTTATTTATTATCTTCATCTTCTACTTTGTATTCTGCATCATGAATATTTCCATCATCTGCGCTATCTGTATTTTCTCCATTTGCTGCATCTTGGTTTACACTTTTATATAGTTTTTCACTCATATCATAAAATACTTTAGTTAATTTTTCTGTAGCTTCTTTAATACTTTCAGTGTTATTAGTTTCTAAAGCTTTTTTAGTAGCTTCAATTTCAGTTTCTACTTTTGCTTTTTCTTCTCCACTAATTTTGTCTCCTAATTCATTAAGAGTTTTTTCACTGTTATATATTAAACTTTCTGCATTGTTTTTAACTTCAATTTCTTCTTTTTTCTTTTTATCTTCTTCAGCATGAGCTTCAGCATCTTTTACTGCTTGATCAATATCTTCATCTGTTAAGTTTGTTGATGCTGTTATTGATACATTTTGAGTATTTCCTGTAGCTGTATCTTTAGCAGATACATGTACTATACCATTTGCATCTATATCAAATGTTACTTCGATTTGTGGAACTCCACGTGGTGCTGCTGGTATTCCTGTTAATTGGAATCTTCCTAATGTTTTATTATATGTTGCCATTTCTCTTTCACCTTGTAATACGTGAATTTCAACTGATGTTTGACCATCTGCTGCTGTTGAGAATACTTGTGATTTTTTAGTTGGTATTGTTGTATTTCTTTCGATTAATTTTGTAAACACACCACCATATGTTTCAATTCCAAGTGATAATGGAGTTACATCTAATAATACTAAATCTTTAACATCTCCAGAAAGTACTCCACCTTGAATAGCTGCACCAATTGCAACACATTCATCTGGATTTATTCCTTTATCTGCATCTTTTCCTGTAATTCTTTTTACAGCTTCTTGAACTGCTGGTACTCTTGTAGATCCACCAACTAATAGGACTTTATGAATTTCATTTGGAGAAAGTCCTGCATCTTTTAAAGCTTGATTTACTGGTCCTGCTGTTGCTTCAATTAAATCTCTAATTAATTCTTCAAATTTAGGTCTTGTTAAAGTAACATCTAAATGTTTTGGCCCTGTTGCGTCAGCTGTTATAAATGGTAAATTTATTTGAGTTTGTTGAACTCCTGATAATTCTATTTTAGCTTTTTCTGCTGCTTCTTTTAATCTTTGCATAGCCATTTTATCATTTTTTAAATCTATTCCATTTGATTTTTTAAATTCAGATACTAAATATTCTATAATTGCTTCATCAAAGTCATCTCCACCTAATTTAGTATTACCATTAGTTGCTAAAACTTCAAATACACCATCACCAATATCTAATATTGATACGTCAAAAGTTCCTCCACCTAAATCATATATTAATATTTTTTGTTCATGTTCTTTATCCATTCCATAAGCAAGTGCTGCTGCTGTTGGTTCGTTTATTATTCTTAAAACTTCTAACCCAGCTATTTTACCAGCATCTTTTGTTGCTTGTCTTTGGCTATCACTAAAGTATGCAGGTACAGTTATAACTGCTTGAGTTACTTTTTGTCCTAAATAGCTTTCAGCTTCTGCTTTTAATTTTTGTAATACCATTGCTGATATTTCTTGTGGAGAGAATTTATCTCCTTCAATATCTACTTTATCATTTGTTCCCATTTTTCTTTTAATTGATATTACTGTATTATCTGGGTTTGTAACTGCTTGACGTTTTGCAATTTGCCCAACTAATCTTTCTCCATTTTGTGAAAAAGCAACTACAGATGGAGTTGTTCTATTACCTTCTGCATTAGGTATTACAACTGCTTCTCCTCCTTCCATTACTGCTACACATGAATTTGTTGTTCCTAAGTCAATTCCTATAATTTTTCCCATATTAAACTTCCTTTCTTTTAATAACTTTTTTGCGGATATAAGCTATTATTTATATATTATTTTTTTATTTTAAATTTTTTCAATTTAATTTTAACTTTTGTTTTATTTTCTTTATATTTTTTAAAATGAACTCCCGCTAAAAATATTTCATTTTAAAGTTAATAACTTAAGTTAGTTAGCTACAACTACCATAGAATGTCTAATTACTTTACTTCCTATCTTGTAACCTTTTCTAAATTCTTCTGCTATTTCTTTTGCTCCTAATTCTGGATTAGTAACACTACTTACTGCCTCATGTAATTCTGGATCAAAAGTTGTTCCTACAGATTCTATTTCCTCTACACCTTTTGATTTTAAAACATCTTTAAATTGTTTTAAAACTAATTCAACACCTTGTTTATATCCGTCATCAGATGTAGTTATTTTTACTGCATTTTCTAAATTATCTACTATTGGAAGCATTACTTCTATTACATCTCCCATTATTGAGTTATATAGAACTTCTCTTTCTTTTCCACTTCTTTTTTTGAAGTTTTCAAATTCTGCAAGTATTCTTTTGTATCTATCTGATACATCATCAAAGTCTGCTTTTGGTACCATATCTGTTTGTACTTCTTCAGTTTTAACTTCCTCAACTATTTCTTCTTTTTTTTCGCTCATAAAATTCCTCCTACTTAAATTTTTAAAATATTAGAACTACAGTTCTTTCATTTTCTTATTTATATATTTCATTACTGAAATTACTTTTGAATAGTCCATTCTTTTTGGACCGATTATTCCTATTGTACCAATATCTTTTCCTTGTACTTTATGTTTAAATGTTACAACACTAAAGTCCTTTAGTTCTTCTTTTTCGTTTTCTTCACCAATATATACATTTATATCTTCTGCAAATCCTGTATTTAACATATCACTTACTACTTCTTTTGTATCTAATATGTTTACAAAGTTTTTAGCAACTTCTAAACTATTAAATTCTGGTAGTTCAAATGATCTATTTGTTCCTTCTAAATATATTTTTTCTTCTTCTAGTATTTTCTTTATTTGTTCTATTATTGGTTTTATAACATTTATACTATATATCATTTCATCATATATATATTCTTCTAAAGGTCTATTTATTGTTTCTAGTGGCTGCCCACGAAGCTTGTTATTAAATATATAATTTATGTTTTGTACTTGTTTTTCTGTTATATCTTCTTCAAATTTTATTATTGTTTCTTTTACTAAACCTGAATCCGTTAATATTACTGCCATTATCATTCTTGTTCCAAGTAACATAAACTTTATTTCTTCTATTATTTGATTAGTTGTTTTAGGTCCAATTAAAAGTGTTGTATAATGTGTTATTTCTGAGATTGTATTTGCTGTTATTTTTGTTAAGTCTTCTATTTCATTTATTTTTGTTTCTAATTTTGAGCTTATATATTTTATTTCTTCTAAACTTATATTATCATCTTTTATTAGTTCATCTACATAGTATCTATATCCTTTAGCAGATGGTATTCTTCCACTTGATGTGTGTGTTTTATCTAAATATCCTTGTTTTTCAAGTTCTGACATTTCGTTTCTTATTGTTGCACTACTACATTCTAATCCATAGTTATTTAACAAACTATTTGAGCTTACTGGTTCTGCTGTATTTATGTATTCTTCTATTATTGCTCCTAATATTTTTTTCTTTCTTTCTTCTAACATTTCACACCTCTTTAGCACTCTTTTATACTAACTGCTAATATATTATATCAAAAATTAGCAGTTGTCAATACTAACTGCTAATTTTGTTTGTGAATTTTTTGTGAACAAAATTAAAAATCTATATTATACAAAAAAGCTGTTACATAATTTAATATCTAACAACTTCATAATTGATTTTACTTTTTTATTACTTTAAAATATATTATTTATTTAAATTCTTTTTACTCAGATTTCAAAATTCCTCTTTTATCTTTCATCTAAATCTTCTATTTCTTCTTTAGTTAATTCTGTACATATACTTATTTCCTCTATTGGTGCACCTATTTTTTTCATTGCTTTTGCTATTTTAATTTTTTCTTCTTTTTTACCTTCTTTTATTCCTTCTTTTATTCCTTCCTCTTTACCTTTTTCTATACCTTTTTCTATGTACATATTTCTCATATCATTTGCTTTTCTTAAATCATCTTCTTCTCTATCTATTATGTAGCTTACTGTTTCATCTTCTGCTAATTTCATAGTTTTTTTAATTGCATTAAATATATTTCTATTCTTTTTCATAACTTCCCCCATCTCTTCTAAATTATTATTATCTATTGCAACTAGCCATTGTTCTAATTTTATATTTAAGTCATGTTTAATTCTTCTAAATTTTGGTAGTTCTATTATATACAATATAAAGAAGTTGCTAGATATTTAATATTAACAACTTCATAATTAATTTTACTTCTTTTTTTATTACTTTAAAATATATTATTTATTTAAATTCTTTTTACTCTAATTTCTAAATTTTACTTTTATCTTTCATCTAACTCTTCTATTTCATCTTTCGTTAATTCTGTACATATGCTTATTTCTTCTATTGATGCACCTATTTTTTTCATTGCTTTTGCTATTTTAATTTTTTCTTCTTTTTTACCTTCTTTTTTACCTTCTTTTATTCCTTCTTTTATTCCTTCCTCTTTACCTTTTTCTATACCTTTTTCTATGTACATATTTCTCATATCATTTGCTTTTCTTAAATCATCTTCTTCTCTATCTATTATGTAGCTTACTGTTTCATCTTCTGCTAATTTCATAGTTTTTTTAATTGCATTAAATATATTTCTATTCTTTTTCATAACTTCCCCCATCTCTTCTAAATTATTATTATCTATTGCAACTAGCCATTGTTCTAATTTTATATTTAAGTCATGTTTCATTCTTCTAAATTTTGGTAGTTCTATTATATACATTTTCTTTTTTTCATTTAAATTTGCTACTTCATGTACTATACCTTTTTCATCTGATTGTATTATTTTATAGTCTGTTTCTGATATATAGCTATGTTCTTCATTAAATATTTCATAATCTAATATTCCTATTACTATTACCTTTTTTGTCTTACTGTAATCCTCTCCAGCTTTTATTGTATTAGTATATAGAGATGATTCATAAAATAACAGTCTTTCTAGTGTGTTATATTCATTTCTAACTTGCATTTCAATATTTATATAGCTTCCCTCTGCTAATCTAGCTGCAATATCTAATACTCCAGATTTGCTATTCCTCTTATACTTATTTAACGAAAAATCTTTACTCACTATGTATATTTCTTCTATTGTAATTTTTAGTACTGCCATTATTAAGTCTTTTAAACTTTCTACTTCTTCTAAAAATACCATTTTAAACAAGAAATCAACTTTTAAAGATATCTTACTGTCTATTAATCTTATTAGGTCTATATTTTTCACTCCTTATTTTACACTATTTAAAAGTAAAAATCAATTACTAGGTTGTTGTTTTTTGTATTTTTTAATTTGATTTTTTTTATTTCATTTTTTTCATTTCATTTTTTAAACTTTTTAATTGAGAACTAAATTTTAGATTTAAAATTTTAGATTTAAATTTATTTTGATATAAAATTTATATGTACTATTTAATATATTTTAAAGTATTTACATCCTATATTCTTTTTTTATACTTGTCTACATTTTCTGCAAAACTTCCTATATTTCGCTAATAATACTGTTACAAAACTCACATTTTCCCATTATTTCTATTAATTCTTCTTGTTTTTCAAGTATGTATTTAAAGTTATATGTACAGTTAGAACTATTTGAAATCTTATCTTTTAAGTTATATGAATTACAATAACTAGTATGACTTAGCCAGGAATTTAAACTTTGTAAAACAAATGTTATATTTATATTTCCTCTTTTAAAATCATTATTCCATTTTTTTATTTTTCTTTTAATTTTCTTTTTACTACTTACTCGTAATAACCTATGTGTACAAAAAGTTCTATACCCACAAAAGTTAACACCAATTTTATTTGGATAATATCTTGACTTTTTATTTAATTTTAAGTTCAAACTACTTTCTATAAACTCTTCTATTTTTTTCTTAACTTCTATACATTCTTCTTTTGTTTTAAGAAGTATAATAAAGTCGTCCATATATCTTACATAATATTTTAAACTTAATATTCTTTTAGCGTATTGATCTAACCCATTTAAATATATATTAGCAAAATATTGACTTGTATAATTACCAATAGGAATACCTACAGTATTTTTTTCTCTATTTTCAAATAATATTTTTTTAGTAAATTTTAATAGCTTCTTGTCTTTATATGTCTTGCATAATATTTCAAACAATATTTTAGGATTTATAGAATAAAAAAATTTAGATATATCACACTTCAATATCCAAAACTTACTATCTATATTCCTTTTATATATTCTCATATACTTTTCTATTTTTGCTACTGCATTATGTGTTCCTTTATCATCTAAACACGCATATGTAGTATCTATAAACTTCGGAAGTATATATGGAAATATGAACTCATGCACATACCACTGATGGACTACCCTATCACGATACGGAAGTGCTTCAATTACTCTTTCTTTAGGCTCATATACTACAAAACTTCTATACTCACCAACTTTATATCTTCCACTTTCTATTTCCCTTATTAAATTAACTAAGTTTTGTTCTAAATTCATTTCAAATTCAATTACTTCTCTCTTATTTGTCTTGTTCTTTCTAGCCCTGTTATGAGCCTCATAAAATTTCATAAATGTTAAATTACTACAAAATATATTATTTACTTTTTTTGACATGCACTAATCCAGCCCCCTAACATATTACCAATATCAGTAATACTATTACTCCAAAAAGCATAATTTTGATTAGATATATATTTAAACTTATATGAATTCCTAATATGAATCTTTAATATGGATAATATAACATCTAATTCAAATAAGTGTTTTAACTTTTCCTTAATAGAAAAAACCTTAATAGCATATATTAAAGAGCTAAGACCTTTATATATTAACTCTCTAATTTCTTTAACTAAACAAAATGTTTCAGACTTAGGATATTTTTTTGTTACATTAATAGAATACTCTAAAAAATCAATATACTTTTTATATATTTTCAAATCATCTGCTGCCATATACACCTGCCTTAATTGTTAGTTCTTGTAAGTCAGATACATAGTTATATATTTCATCTACTCTTAAATTATCTATATCAAATCCAACTAATTCTTTTAACTTATTTTCTATATCATAACTTACACTAACTTCTGATATATACATATATATTGGGTTGCCCATATCTATTACTTGTACTTCTAATTCCATACTTTTTAATCTATTTCTATATTTTTCTAATGAATTTACAGGAAATGAACATTTAGGAAATTTAGGCAAAAAATCTAACAGCTTAAAATTAAATAGACTTGATACTTTTTTAGCATCAAGTCCTAATATTGTGTAGAATTTTCCTGTTTTAAATAGCAAAATTTTATCTTTTTCTTTTATGTTTTGGTTATAGAATTTTATATTAATATAGTAATCATACATTCTACTCATATTTAATTCCACCGTTTTTCTTTTGTATTAAAAAATCTTATACTTTGTATTCTAATCCAATTTTCGACATATTTCTACATTTTTAGACAAATTTATACAAAAAACTTAAATTTCTTCAACCATAAGCAACACAAAACTTTCATTTAAAAATAACATATTCATTTCCAAAGCAAAATCCTATATTTACTTTTCTACTTTTCTACTTTTCGACACGTTTCGACATTTTCAGACACTCATATAACCACCACATATATTCCTTCTATTCTTTACTTAATTTCTTTTTATACTATTTTAATATCATCAAAATCAGCTACAACGCTACTATTCTCTGTGTTTGCTAGTTTTATTCTGTATATTTTATATCACAATACTTTTAACTTACTAAAATATGGTGGTCTTTTTCCTTATCCTATCTTTCGACACGTTTCGACATTTTCAGACACTCATATAACCACCACATATATTCCTTT
>CAYJKK010000008.1:0-62333 GCA_964370905.1 uncultured Clostridium sp.
AAATTAATAATAACATTTTTAATAATAGTAGTTATAATAGTAAGTGGGATTTTTCTATTTAACAATGTAAATAATAAAACATTAGAGGATGAAAATTTGGATTCATCTAATGTTATTAAAACTAATACTTTTAAAGGTACTATACAATCAATAGATAATGATTATGCAATAGTTATACCAAATAAAGATGAAATTGAAATTTTATCTTCAGGAGATCAAGTGTATGTAAAACTTCCGGCTACTTTAAATTTAAAAGTTGGTGAAGAAATAACAGTTGAATATGATGGAACAATTATGGAAAGCTACCCGTTGCAAATTAATGAAATATCTATAAATGGTATTAAATTTTAATTTAATATGATACTCAAAAGTCGTATATTTTTAAAATAATATATATAATGAGCATAATATGTGCGAATAGAAAGGTGGAAATTATAATGAAAGAGTCAAAAGTAGTTACATTTATCGGAGGATTTTACATTTTTGGAGGAATAATCGTCTTACTTTCGTTTATATTTAACGGAAGTCCTCTTAATGTTGTATTTGATTTGCCTAACGTACCTGAATATATTGTTAAATTAGCAATAGCATTAATATATATTCCATTAGGATATCTATATGTTAAAAGAGTAAAGTATTCGAATTGGGTAGTGGTGATTTTTGCAATTATATTTATGTGTATAAGTGCTGAATTAGTTACTGAATTTGAAGAGCAACCATTTATAGGTAATCTAATTTATTCTATATTTGTTATTGTTGTAACAATAGTTAGAAGAAAAGAGTTTACAAATAAATTTTGTAAATTATTTAAACTCACAAAATGAGCATAATCTGTATGTAAAACATTAGATTTCTCTACTATTTCAAGCACTACTAACAACTCATTACATCCAATACATAATATACACGTAATATACAAAATCTTGTCTAACTATTCATATTACTCACTTTGTATTTAACCGAAAGATAGGATTAGAGTTATATATAGAAATAGAAACCTTAGAAGTTTACTTCAAGGTTTTTATTTTTTGGTCTATTTAATTTTTCTATCCTCTTCCCTTCTCCCATTTTCTTTCTTGCATTTTATCTATATATTATATATAATAACTCTATAAAAATTATTTATATAATAAAAATGGAGGAAATAATGATAAACGAAAAAACAATGCTTATGGCAGTAGAAAAATATAAGCTAGAAAGAAAAGATAATATAATTTATGGAACAAATATACCTAAAGTAAAATTTGTATTACCAACATTAACAGGAGCAAAAGTAAAATTTGAAGCAACTCAGTTTTTTTTCTTTGTATTTGATGAAAAAGGAATAAGAATCATAACAACAAATCTGGAATTTGAATACTTTTTTAAATGGGAAGATATTGAAAATATCAAAATCAGTAAGTTTTTAATAATCGGTAAACTATCATTTATATATAATGGTAATAAGTTTGCATTTCAATTAAATAGATTTGTATTTGGAAATCAATGGATTTCTGATAATACTAAATTATTAGAAAATAATAATTATTATATAACAAATAAATAATATGGAGGACAAATGAAAGAAGTTATAAAAATATCTAACTTAACTAAAATATACAATTCAAATAAGGTTATTGCAGTTGATGACATAAGTTTCAATGTTTATGAAAATGAATTTTTTGCTTTTTTAGGTGTTAATGGTGCTGGAAAAAGTACAACTATAAACATATTGTGTACTTTGTTAGAAAAAACAAAAGGAAGTATAGAAGTCTGTGGCTATAATATTGAAAATGATGTTGATAAAGTCAAAGATACTATAGGTGTAGTGTTTCAAAATGGTTTACTAGATAAAGAACTTTCTGTTTATGATAATTTATATCTAAGAGGAAGTTTGTTTGGTGTCAATAAAAAAGAATTAAAAGAAAAAATAGATTTCTTATCAAAAAAATTATCAATGGAAAAATTCATAGATCAACTCTATGGAAAATTATCAGGAGGACAAAAAAGAAAATCTGATATAGCAAGAGCGTTACTAACAAATCCTAAAATATTGTTTTTAGATGAACCAACTACTGGTTTAGATCCGCAAAGCAGAAAAGATTTATGGACTGTTATAAATGATGTAAAAAAAGAATTTAAAACAACTATATTTTTAACTACTCACTATATGGAAGAAGTGAATTCTGCTGATAGGGTTGCTATAATAGATAATGGTAAAATACTTTGCATAGATACTCCTGAAAATTTAAAATCAAAATATTCAAATGATATAGTTAAACTTACAACTAATACAAATAACAAAGAAGTATTACAAGAAAAATTAAATAAAGAAAAGATAGAGTATAAATATTTAGTAGACACTTTTATAATTACTTTGAAAGATAGTATGAGTTTAATTGATTTTATAAGTGAAAATAAACAATATATTTCTAGTCTCGAAATAAAAAAAGGCGATATGGATTCAGTATTTTTAAATATAGTTGGGAGGGTTTTTGCAAATGAATAAATTGATATCATTAATAAAAAGAAATATAAAAATATTTTTCTCTACCAAATCAAATATATTTTTCTCTAGCATAGCACTTATTATTCTAGTTATTTTACATTTTGTAGTTTTCAGAACTCAAAATGCAGATGCTCTATTAAATGTTGGAATGAATCTTGATGAAAAATGGGCTTATTGGTTTTCTGATAGTTTAATGTTATCTTCATTAATTCCAATAGCAGGAATTACTATTGCTTTAACAACTTTATCTCAAATTGTTGCTGATAAAGAAAAGGACATAATAAATGATTTATATATATCACCTATTAGTAGAAACACACTTTTATTTAGTTATTTATTATCCTCTATAGTTATTGGCCTATTTTTAATATCTATATATATAATATTTTTAGTAGGATATTATTATTTCATATACGGATTATTATTTAGTATTAACCAATTTTTTTCAATTATTGGATTAATGTTGTTATCAATTATATTGGGAAATTTATTTGTACTTATAATTGTTTCATTTATAAAAAAAGAACAAGCTATGGGGGCGGTTGGAACAATTTTAGGAACTTTAATGGGATTTTTATGTGGCGCTTATGTACCAGTTGGAATATTAGGAGATTTAGCATCAAAGATATTTACTTTTTTACCATTTTTACCAATTACTTCAATTGCTAGACAGATATTCTTTATGAATGTAGATCAAACTGGAATGCCTACTGAGATATTAAGTGGAGATTTAGCAAATATATATGGTTATGAGCTTTTTCTAAATGAAAATCAGTTAACAAACTTAACTTTAACTATGATTGTAATACTATATATTATATTATTTGCAATTATAAATATAATCAGATTTAAAAAAATGAAAAATAATGATTAAAATAATTTTAAGATGTTATTAGCATAATATCTATTTGATTCCTCTCCTATTTTAACACTTCTATCTATTTATGTTACACATTTATATTTTAAAAAAAGATTGAATTGAATTTATATCTATACATAGAAACCTTAGAAATTTACTTCAAGGTTTTTATTTTTTTATTTCTAATTTCAATTTTCAACTCCCCTATTTTTTATATTTTCTATTGCATTTGAATTATTTTTTTTATATACTATTTACTATATTACAAAAGAATATAATAAATTAATTATAAAAAAGCAATACTATATAATAACTTAATATGTATTGTTAGGAAAGGAATATATTATATATGAAAGAACAAAAGGCAATCACACTAATATCATTAGTAATAACAATAATAGTCTTATTAATATTAGCAGGTATTTCTATCCAAATGATTACAGGTGAAAATGGTATTATTACTCAAGCAAATAATTCTGAAGAAAAATTTAGAATAGCCCAAATACAAGAACTTATAGAGCTTTGGAAATTAGAAAATAATATAGATGGATATGTAGAAAATTCTGAATATAAAGAAAGTATTATATTAGATGAAAAGATTATAGATGATTTAACAAATCAAGGGCTATTAAAAGATGGAGAGTATAATGAATCAACTAATAGTATAATTGTAGGCGATACACTTGTATATGGTAATTATTTCTTAACAGATATTAATGAAAGAATATATGACATTGATGTTAAAATCTTAACATCTGAAAATTCATTACTTACCGATGCTAGATATAAATTAAGTCTTGATAATATTAATTGGTCTGATGAAATTTCTAGTGATACTACTTATGTATTTGAAAATTTAACTCCAAATACACAGTATACTATTTATATAAAACAACTATTAAATGATGAAGATAAACTAAATATCAGTACAGTCGTACAAACCAACTCAGAACCCGAAGACTATATGAAACTTGCAGGTTCCTCTCATGTCGTATTAAATAAAACCTATACAGATGAAAATGGTGCACAAAAGAAATATCTTGACCAATTTGATTTTCTTGATAATGGATACACAATTGCAACAAGAATTAAAATTGATAGATCTACTAACAATAAATTGTGGATGGGAGTATATGGAGGTCATTCTGGATATACTGGTATATTAATGCAATTCTACAGTAATGAAAATAGGTTACAAATGTATTCTTTTGCAGATTTCACACCATATAATAATAGATGGGTAGATTGGGTACAAACTTATGATCCAAATAGTGGAACATTAGGAACACAAATATTATATGCAGATGGTATAGAAGTGGGAAGATCAGATTATGAATTTAAAGCATATAGTGGTGATTTCTATATTGGAAAACCTTTTTATTCAGATGATAGAAGATTAGTTGGAGAAGTAACTTCTTTTAGATGTTGGGATGTTCCACTATCTGCTGATGAAGTTAGAAATATAGATTTAGATAATAAAGAAGTATCTGTTAATCCAGAAAATTTATATTTAAATATAGATTTAACTGATGGTAATGATATATCAAAATATGGTACAATTATTGGAACAGGACATACCTATGAATAATATTCAGCAAATTTTATTTATTATTAAAGTTATATACTATAAAAAAAAGAAGCATAGCTTCTTTTTTTTGATTTTTTATTCATTTCTTATTCTGTAGTTTCTTCAATTTTTCCAGCTAGTTTCATAAAACTTTCTACAGCCATATAAATTGAAAATACACTCATAGTAAATGGTAATAATAACAATAGTCCTATTGCAGGTGAATATTTTAATCCAATTATAGCAAAAAATATTATTAATACTACACTAGATATAATTAAGAATTCTAAATCATAGTTTTTTCTAAGTAAAACATAATCTATTATTAATATTACAATTAGTGATAGAATTGTAATGCTAATTGCTGTTAATCCACTAAAAACCTCATTAAAAATAGTGTATAACATTATAGCCATTCCTATTGCTCCTATTATTGATAAAACTACTACCTTCATCATTTTCTTCATAATGTTTTTCCTCCTATGCTGCCTTATTTTTTATTTTTAAATACGCATTTTTTTATTATACCATAACTTATATTATTACTCAACCATTTCTAACACATCTTTTCCTTCCATACCATTAAAATTATAGTAATTTGTAGGTATTTCCCCTATAATTAAATTTTCTAATAATAAAACTTGATTTGATATTACCTCTTCTATCTCTTCAAATGCTGTTAAAATTTTCATATTAGAATTAACATCTAAGTATACTCTGTGAATTGTTTGATTAATTCCTTCTGAAATAAATTCATTTTTCAGCTCTGTTTCTACACTTCCAAGTATAACAATTTCAACATTAAAATTAAAACCTGTTCCAGAAAATATGGGAATACCAATTATACTTCCTATTGGGATTTGTATATTACTATCTTCTTTTTTATCGAATTCTATTTCTATATTTTTAGCAATATCGGAAGTTATTTCATTTATAGTTATCATATTAGATTTTATAACATTAATATTTTGCTCTTCGTCTTTTTCAATCATAAAAAGATCATCATATTCATATTTTTTCATAACTTTCGTTGCCTCTTCATTTGAAATTATTGTTCCTAGTGATTTAGCTTCATCACGAGCTAATATTTCAAATATTGGATCTATTGTGTCTAATATATATTTTAGTGTCATAACAGAAACTACTAAAATGCATGTAATATATATCTTTTTTTTTACTATTTTTTTGTCTTTATTTTTATCCCATAAATATTTAGGCAATCTAATTCTTCTTCTAGAATAGATTTTATGCATAATTTATTTTAGACTCACTTTCACTTTGATCACTCATATATCTAGGAATAAAAATCTTTTGACCGGTAAAATAGTTTATCTCCTTTGTTAATTCCGTTTATAACTGCTATATCTTCCATCGTACTTCCAAACTTTTTAGCTATATTCCATAATGTATCTTCTTTTTTTACTACATATATTACTATATTGTATTCATCTACATCTCTATCTCCATTTATTTCTATTTTTTCCATAATGTTTATATTTCCAAATTCAAAAATACTTATATTTAAACTTAAATCTATATTACAACTTACAACTTCCCCTTCTTGAATTACAAAATTACTATTACTTATTTCCATTTCTAACATACTATTTATATTTGCCATATCTACATTATCACTTACAACATGATTAAATGGTATACTACTTAATTTTATATCTATCATTCCTTTTTCGTCTAGAAGCATAAATTTTAATTCAATTACACCATCATACATAATTTTATTGTCTTTTTTAACTTCACTTTCAATTATTCCCTTTATATCAACATCTAAAATTTCTTTATTTCCTAAACTTTCTAATATTATTTTTTCTCTGATTGATATCATATCTTTTAAATTCATTTTTCCCATCACTGTTCTTATATGTTTTCTATTAAATTCTAATTTTTTGCATGGACTATATAAATCTTGAATTAGATTTATTTTTTTATTTTCAAACACAGATGCAGTTACTTCTATTTCAACTTCTAGGTATATTGAATGTTCTTCACTTTGATTAGGTTTTAATATGCAATTTCTAATTTCATAATTTATATCACATATATGTCCTTCTGCTACATTTAATATATCTATAAATCCTACTATTGGTATTGTAGATATATATTGTCTTATCCTATTATCTTCTGTTAAATACATTAATTTAATTTCTGCTTCTGCTTTTGTTAATAACTTATTATAGCTTATCTTTATATCTTTATTTATTATGCTTAGATCTGCTTTTAGTATTTCTGCTAAATTATCTACATTGTCTATCATTAATGTATCTTTTGCACTAATTTTTGTTTCTCCAGTACCTACTAAAGAATTAATCTCTAATTCTTCTTTTAGCATTTGAATATCTTTAGATCCATCTATTTCATTTACAATCTCTACTTCTTCTTTAGAATATATACTTAAATCTATCTCTACATTTGATTTGATAGAAATTTTTCTTCCGTTTATAACTCTACAATCTGTGTTTTTCACTTTACATGTTATTGATACTTCCATACCTGACTTCACTTCTTCTATGTGAATTATTTCTGAAAAATCCAAGTATGTATTTATACTTCTTACTTTATCTTTTCCATCTTCTGATAAATACATTATATATGTATTTATATTACCATCTAATCTTAATTTTTCTTCTAATACTTCTTTCTTATATATTGATACAATACCACTTGTACAAATTGTATTTAAAATATCTGGTTTAGAATCTGGTACAATTACATCACCTTCTACACAAATATTTTCTTTTTTTCTTGTAATCAACTTATTTATTACTATTTTTTCCTTCACTGCATTAATCATTGTTAACCTCCTTAAATATCATTTATATAATATATATTTAAAAAATTATATTTTATGCTAAAATACAAAAAAAAGTAGAATATTTCTATTCTACTTATAATATTATTCTTTTCTTTTTAAAATCCTCTTGTGGTGGTATTAGCGGAGTATATGAATCCCCATCAAATACATTCACTTCTACTGTTCTTGTTAAAATATCTGTATAACTGTATGTTACATTTCTTTCATTTTCATCATATTTTACAATAAACAGGTTTGGATATGCTTTTTCTATAGTGGCTTCTTTCTCAAAGACTTTACTTCTTCCTAAAGATCCTTTGACAATTATCTTTTGTCCCACTTTTTCTAAGATATCAGTTTTAAGATTTGCTATATCAGATCTACAAATCATACAATCACCTACTCCCTTAAGATAGGCTTAGTATATCATTTTTCCTAAATATTGTCAAAATTTGTTTTTTCTTGCCGCACTTTGCTAACCCTCTATTTTCAGCACTTACATCCATTCTATTGGCACTTATTACATTTATATTACAATTATATTACAGTTATATTACAAACTTTTATTTACTCCTTAATCTACCATTTGCACCTATTCCATCTACTCCTATTTTCCCATCTCTTAATTCTTCTACTATATCATTTATTGTTACATATTTATGCCTTTTAGTGCATGCTATTGTTTCAGCAACGACTATCGGATCCAAAAAATCTATTAAAATTCTACCAGGTGATGATGCAAAATTTGCTCCTGCTGCTATCAATGCTTCAAAATAACTTTGACAAGCACCAGCAAATATTACTGTTGTTTTATTATACATTAGGTCATATTCTCTTGCTAATTTTACACATTCTACGAAATATTTAGAATTTCTATAATTATTTATGTTATAGTAGCCTATACTTTTTTTATACATTGCATCATGACCTGTTACAATTAATATATCAGGATTATATGTTACTAATAGATTTTTTAATATTTTAGGTTGTTTTGATTCATCTATATTTTTTACTATAGCATTTAAACCTACTGCTTGATAATATCTATTTGCCTTTTGACTATATTTTTTATCACCATCTAAATGTAATATTTTTCCTGTTTGCTTTTTTATCTTTTTTGTCATTAATAAACTTTTGCTAATTCTTTGTTTTATTCGATTATCAAAATTGTCAATATATCTACTATATTTATTTTTTCCAATTAACTCTAAGTCGGTTATTGGTGCATCTGCTTCTATTCTATTTATTATTCCTTTTAAATATACTTTTTCTTGGGTTATTTTATCTACATAAAATATTAAGTCTTTTTTATAAGATTTTCTAACTACAATATCATTTTCTTTTATTTTCCCCATTTTTTCACCTTCATTTTTGCTATATTATATTTTATGTATAAATTAAGTATTATGTTATAAATGTGCTTGCTTTTTATATTTTTCTATGTTATACTTTAAGTGTCAATATCAATTGGCACTATGAATTATTTTGAGTATTATATTCCTTCTTTTTTAGATAGGTTGTAAATTATTAAAATGTATTCAAGCAAATCTTAAGAAGGAGGGTCTTTAATAATGGCAGATAAAACAATTATATGTAAAGACTGTGGAAATGAGTTTATATTTACTGAAGGTGAACAAGCTTTTTATCAAGAAAAAGGATTCACTAACGAACCAGTTAGATGTGTTGACTGTAGAAGAGCAAGAAAACAAAATAGAAACTAATTAAAAACCAAAAAGATTTTAGAATTATCTAAAATCTTTTTTTTTATTATTATATTTAATTTTTGTTGCCATTCCCCCTCGTATATGTCTCTGGGCTTTATTTTCTTCTAGAATTAATCTTACTTCTTTAGCTAAACTTGGATTTATATGTTTAAGCCTTTCTGATACATCTTTATGTACTGTTGATTTTGATATTCCAAATTTTTTAGCAGCCCCTCTTACTGTATCTTTTGAATCTATTATATAATGTGCTAATTTTATTGCACGATCTTCTATTGATATTTGTTTCATATATATAAACCCCCATATTGTGAATACTTTTGTTTAATTGTATTCGTCAATTTGAGGATTAGAACTCTTCATTTTAATCATATTTTATCTTTATTTTGTTTTTTCTAATATATCTTTTTCTATTTCTTTTTCCATGTTATTTATGATATTTCTATTTATTCCTATTCCCATTTCAATTTGTGGCTTAATTATTGGGCCATGATAATCACTTCCTTGAGTTATTATCAAATCATATTTTTGAGCTAATTTGCAATATTTTTGCATTTCTTCCTTTGTTTGTTCTGAATGGAAACATTCTATTCCCTGCAATCCATTTTTTATTAACTCAATAATTCTTTTTTCTAATTCTATGTCCGTTAATTTTAATGTTTGCGGATGCGCAAGTATTGGAATGCCTCCTGCTTCTAAAATCATCTTTATTACTTCTTCAGGTTCGTACGAAAAATTTTTTATTTCTCTGAATTCTTTACTATCAAAATATTTTGAAAACATTTCTTTTTCATCATTTATATATCTTTTATTTAAAAATAGTTTAGCAAAATGGGGTTTTCCTATAATATCACTACCACTAATTTCTTGTAACTCTTCTAGAGATATTTCAAATCCCAATTCATTTAATTTTTCTATAAATTTTAAATTTCTAGAATCTCTAGATTGCTTTAATATATCTAACTTTTTTCTTAACTTACCTAAATCTCTTTTTATCCCTAAACCAAGCATATGCATTTGTCCAACTTTAATCCTTGCATTTATTTCTACTCCTGGAATAAAATTAATGTTTTTGTTTTTACTATATTCTATACCTTTTTCCATTGCATTTATTGTATCGTGATCTGTAATTGCTAATGTTGTTATCCCTTTTTCTATAGCTTCATCTATTAGTTCTTCTGGCGTTTTTTCCCCATCCGAATCGGTTGAATGTACATGTAAGTCTATCATATTTCAATCTCCTTTTCTTCTTTCTGTTTACTAATTAGGGAGTATATATCTAGTTCTAACATTTTTATTTCATTTATTGTAAATTCAGTTTTTTCTGGGTTATATCCATTATCTTTTATTTCTTTTTTTATTTGATTTAATTTATTTAAATATTTGATTGGTTCATTTATTATTTCATCTCTTTGACTTTTTCTTACTATATTTATTGCATCTTCAAAATCTCTGTACTTTGGCTCTTTTTCTATACTTGAATATATTAACTCTGGTTTATTTATACTTATTCCTCTTTTATATACATTTATTTCATCGATTAATCCCAAACTTTCAAATTCTTTAACTTCATCTAAAAACACATTGTACATTGCTTTATGGTCTTCATTTGATATTTGTCTAGGTGATTCTCCATTTCTTAACATTAATGATTCTCTTTCAAAACAAGCTAACTTAGATACATATATATCTGTTGCTATTATATTAATATTAGTTCTATATCCTTTAGATTTAAACATTTTTACAAATTCTAAATCATCTTTCCCTTTATTAAATACTTGTTCATTTAAAATATTAATTTTTTTACTTGTTACCTCATCGTATATCTTTTGTGCTGCTGGTCTAACAAATTCTCTAGTTTTCTTATATTTAAAATCTGTTAGCTCTTCCATTAATTCTTCATAATCAGGATGATATTCGGCGATTTTATCTGACCCAATTACTACAGCTTTTTCACCTTCTTTTCTTAATTTTTCTTTTAAAAATATTTCAACACCAGTTTTCCCTGCCCCTGGGCCTCCTACTATGAATTCTACAACTGGATTATTAGTTCTTACGGCTGAAGCATATATATTAATTAAAAATCTGTTTATCCCTGCTTGAATATCTGCTTCTGTTAACTTATATTTTTCCATTTAAATTTCCCTCAATTCTTTACCATTTTTAATTTTTTAGCTCTTTTAAATATATATCAAAAACTTTTTTAATTGTTTTCTCATCTAATTGATATATTTTTTCTTCTTCTTCTTTTAAGTTCATTAATTCTTTTTTGAAGATATGTATATCATTTTCTTTATTATTTTCAATTAATTTAGCTATTTTTCTGTTTATAATACTAAGTGCTAATTCGACTTCAACTTCTTTCATATTTATTACCATATACCTTTATTGATATAGCTTTCTTTTAAATTTTACTTATTATACCTCATTTTAGTTCATAAATCAAATTTTATTGAGACTGTCTTTTATTTTATGCATTGCAATATTAAGTGTCTAACTTTTATGACTTTTTACAATGTACATTTCCCAATTGTCTTATCCTACTTCTAATAATTAGTTGTGTCGGAACATAACTCTTATATACCTATTTATCCATTTACAATATCTTTATATTGTAAATACTTTTGTTTATTTGTATCCTTTAATATATAAGTTAGAGCATAATTTCTTTACAACTTTGTATATTATTCTTTGTAATGGGTATTCTTTATTTATATATTAAATAAATTAAATATTAGGAGGAACTATGAATAATGAAATAATAAATAATTTAAATATTTATTTATCTGATATTAACATATTATATATTAAATTTCATAATATGCACTGGAATGTTACAGGTAGACAATTTAAGAATATGCATGAATATTTAGAATCTCTTTATCAAACATTTGCAAATTACTTAGATGAAACTGCTGAAATCCTTAAAATGCATGATTGTTATCCACTTGCTTCTATGAAAGACTATATTAATACAAGTAATATATCTGAACTTCCATCAAAAGATTTTTCCATACAAGAAGTTCTAGAAATATGTAAACAAGATATTTCTCAGATGAAATCTTTTGCTGAAAAAATCAGATTGCAGGCTGATAATAACGATATTTATGATATTGTTGCTATGATGGAAAATCATCTTGCTAATTATAACAAAACTATTTGGTTTTTATCGTCAATGCTTATTTAGAAACTATATCTTATAGTTTCTTTTTTTTTGCTTTTATGTTATACTATTGTAACAACAATTATTTATAGTTATTTTTAAAATAGTTTTATTTAAATTAAAAAAACTATTATGACATCAATTAATTTTTAATTATGAGGAGAAAACATCATGACAAACAAACATTATATTATTTTAGCAGCAGTAATATCATTTATTCTATTACTTATACTTCGGCATTTAATTTACTCATTTAAAAAGTGGAGGATCTTTTCTAAGTTAAAGAATTCTAAAATACGTGAAACTATTAATTTAAATAAGGATAAGGCTTTATTTTCTGATTTTAGATTATTAATATCTTTTTTTAGAATTAATAAATATTATTTTTCTAACTTAGATAATTTAGGTAGAACTAGAACTGCATTTGCATGTATCGGAAAAAAAGGACTTACAAAAAGTACTCGGCAAAGTCTTAGTAATAAGAACTCTACTGGCTGGCAAAAAAACACAGACAATAGTAATCACTTGTATAATCGTTCTCATCTAATTAGTGTCGAACTAGGTGGAATTAATAAGGTTGTTAATCTAATTACAGGAACTAGACAATTAAATGTATTAATGATTCCTTTTGAGAACAAAATCAAAAAATTTATACAAAACCATTTTTCCCCAGTTATATATAGGGTTACACCTATATACAAAGGACGGAATTTAGTTGCATCTGGTGTAATTCTAGAAGCATATTCTTTATTTGATTTTGGAAAAGAATTAAATATTAATGTTTTTATTCCAAATAGACAAGTTAATGTATCTATTAATTATAAGTCTGGAAAAGCTACTTTTAGACGTAGTTCTAAAAAATCAAAATAATATCAAAAAATACCTGTTAATATTTACAGGTATTTTTTTGTCTTAACTTTTCTATTTTGACTTTATGTCTTTTAATTATATTTTCTTTCTTCTATTTTTAATTGCTTTTTCTTTAAATTCTTCTTTTAATATATCCATATATATTACATCATAATACTCACCATCTAAAAATATAGCTTTTCTCCTTCTTCCATATTCCTTAAAGCCTGCATTTAAATAACATTTAATTGCTCTTTCATTAAAACTTATTACAGATAAATCTATGTTATTCAAGTTTAAAAAATTAAATCCAAAGTCTAATAGCAATTTTATTATTTCTGTCCCATATCCTTTTCCTCTTGCTTCTTCTTCTCCTATAAAAATTCCTAATGTAGCTTTTCTATTTATATTATCTATTTTATGAATTCCTGTTGCTCCTATTAATTTATTCGTACTTTTCTCTACAATATGAAAAACTCTTTCATCAGCATTTTCTTTTTGTAAAAACTCTTTTTCCATTTCTAAAGTAATTAATCCACTTGTTCTTCCTATATAATCTGTTACTTCCATATCATTTAACCATCTTGTAAATAGTTCTGCACTTTCTATTCCTTTAGGTGTTAAATATATTTTTTCTCCTTCTAATTTTTTAGCTATCATATTTTTTCCTCCTTTTATTTTTATTGTTTTCTTATTCTTGTTAAATTTCTTAGCTTTTTTAGTTTTTTTAGTTTTCTATTTTAAATCAATCCAATATCTTTGAATTACTTCTTTTTTTGATACCTCTATTTCATTTTCTAATTTCCCTTTATTTTTTAATATTACTTTAACAGAAGAAATATTTTCTTTATTACAAGTAACTAAAATTCTGTTAAGCTTTAATTCTTTAGCTTTTTTTAGAGCTAATTCTAACATAAAAGTTGCATATCCTTTTTTTCTTTCCTCTGGCCTTACTCCATAACCTATATTTCCACCTTTATTTAATAGCTTTTCATTTAGTTTATGTCTTATTTGAATTGTACCTATTAATTTGTTATCTTTCTTTCTAATCGCTAAATATAGTGTGGACTGTACTCTGCCATTTTCTCCTTTTGTATTTGTTAAATCTTTTCTTATTTTATATAGCCAATTGCTATATGTTTCTTCTTCTGCAAGACCACCTATTCCTTGCACTGTGTTTTCTCCATTTTTTATATGCTCTTCTACATATTCCATAATTTGTTTTTCATTTTTTTCATCTGGAATTATTAATTCTAATAATTCTTCCTTTTTCTTAATATTTTTTTTCAAATAACACACCTCCTTAAAATTAAAAAGCCCTACTAAGCAATCTATAAGACTCCTTAGTAAGACTTTTCTTACGTTCGTGTAAATAACTATTGTTATTCTATACCGCTCGATATTCTATATATCTAGGTATACTCTTAATTTATATTTTAACACATATTCTTTAATTATGTCAATTATTTTAGCTTTTATACTAGTTGTTCTACTCTTTTAAACAATTCTTTTTCCATTATAACTCCTTATATAACTTTTTCTATATTGATTGTACTTCATCTACTTGTTTTTTCCAAATATTTTCTATTTATTTATTGTATTAAACTTAATTTATAATGTACTTGGATCATATTTATTGTGATAAATTTTGTCTAAGAACTCGTCTGGGTAATACTTATCTAAAAATCTATCTAATTCATTTTGAGGTTCTATATTTTGTTGCCTTTGACTTTGCCTCATAACAGATACAGATGATATCCATATATTAAATATCATAAATGGTATTAATATATATGTTATTATCCTTATTGATTTTTTAGCTATAGTATTTTCTAGTTTTTGTAATACTGGATAGAGTAATTTTAAATATACTATTGCCAATATTCCCCAATATACTGTATATGTTAATGATGTTCTGCCATTTATGTTAAATAGTTCGTTTGAATAATCCCATGAAACTGTTCCAAATATTATTTCTTGAAAAAACGAGAAGAAATATTCTATTACTCCACCCATTACCATTCCTATAAAAAATGCTCTACTTGGTTTTTGTACATTTGAAACTAATATATAATATGCCATTGCTCCAACTCCATATACTTGGATAAATGGACCATATATTAAACCTTTTCTGATTTCGATTTCACCTATATAAACAATAGTATATAAAATTTCTACTATAAATCCTATTACACTACCAATTATAAATACCCAAAATAAAACTAATATATAGTTTAAAATTTTATTATTCTTTATATTATCTTTATTTTTTCCTTTTTTAATATCATTATTTTTCATCATTTTTATCCTCTTTTATTATATCTTTTACTACTTCTCCTGATATTATTAATCCTGCTACAGATGGTACAAATGCAATACTTGCTGGTATACTTTTATCTATATTCTCTACTTTTTTTACTTTTTTAGGTTCTTCTTTTGAGTATAGAACTTTAATTTTTTCTATATTTCTTTTTCTCAATTCTTTTCTCATAACTTTTGCTAGTGGACATACAGATGTTTTATTTATATCTGCTATTTGAAATTGTGTTGGATCTAATTTATTCCCTGTTCCCATACATGATATTATAGGTACATTTTTCTCTTTTGTTTTTTGTATCAATTTTAATTTAGTTGTTACTGTATCAACTGCATCAATTACATAATCAAATGTATTATCTATTAAATTTTCTTCTTTTTCTAAGTCTTTAGCCATATATGACTCTATATTTAAATTTGGATTAATCTCTTTTAATCTTTTTTCCATTACTATATTTTTTTGTAAACCAATTGTTTTAATATTTGCATGAATTTGCCTATTTATGTTTGTAATATCTATATAATCATTGTCTACAATTACAATATTCCCTATTCCACTTCTTACTAATCCTTCACAAACAAAAGATCCGACTCCACCAATACCATATACAATTACTTTAGCATTTATTAATTTTTCAACTGCTTTATCTCCTATTAAATACCTAGTTCTATCTAGCCATTCTCTTTTTTCCCTGTTTTCTATCTCTTCCATATTTAACCTTATCTTTCCCATTATTATTAAAAATATTATAGCATATTTCTTTTTCTTATGCTATAATATTTTTTAAATTAATTATTCATGTTAGGAGAATATATGTTAAGAGCAAATAATATTATAGTAAGAAAAGATCTTACAGAAAATGAAATTTTAAATATAGTTATAGAAAAGTTCAAATTAAATAAAACTGAAATTTTAAATTGGCATATCTCTAAAAAATCTATTGATGCTAGGAAAAAAGATAATATACACTATGTATATTCCTTAGATTTAGAATTATCAAATGAAAAGAAATATATCCATTCTCATATTCATAAACATCTTCAAAAAATTGAAGATACAAAAATTGATATTCCAACTTTAAAAACAACTAATATATCTAATCAACCTATTGTTATTGGAAGTGGTCCAAGTGGTCTTTTTGCAGCACTGTTTCTAATTAAAGCTGGTCTTAAGCCTATTATATTAGAACAAGGTCAATCTGTAGATATGAGAAAAGATACTATAGAAAAGTTTCAAAAAGAAGGTGTTTTAAATCCATACTCTAACATTCAATTTGGTGAAGGTGGTGCCGGAACATTTTCTGACGGAAAGCTTACAACTGGTATAAATAGTCCTTTTTGTAAAAGTGTATTAGAAGAATTTGTAAACTTTGGTGCTCCTAAAGAAATACTATATCTATCTAAACCTCACCTAGGTACAGATAATTTAATTAATATTGTCCGTAATATGAGAAAATATATAATTTCACAAGGTGGATCATTCTATTTTAATACTAGAGTTTTTGATTTTGAAATAGACCATGCTAAAATCAAAAAGATACACACTGTAGATACTAGAGATCCCAATGATATTGTAGTTTTTGAATCTGATTATGTTGTTCTTGCAATAGGTCATAGTTCAAGAGAAACTTTCAAAAAAATTCATGACAAAGGATTTAATATTGAGCCAAAAAACTTTTCTGTTGGTGTTAGAATCGAACATCTACAAAAATGGATTAATGAATCCCAATATGGGCATATATCAAAATTGCATCTACCTTCTGCTGAATACAAAGTTGCTTGTCATTTACCTGATGAAAAAGCATGTTATTCTTTTTGTATGTGCCCTGGAGGTTATGTTATGCCTTCTTCTAGCGAAGAAAATACTATTGTTACAAATGGAATGAGTAATTTTGCAAGAGATGGTGAAAATGCCAATTCTGCTCTATTAGTTAGTATATCTCCTCAAGATTTCGTTTCTAACTCCCCTCTTGATGGAATGTATTTTCAACAAGACTTAGAAGAAAAAGCATTTAAATTAGGTGGTTCTAACTATTTTGCACCTATTCAAAGAGTCGAAGATTTTCTTTTAAATAGAAAGTCTGATCATATTGGTATTGTTAAACCCACATATACTCCTGGTACTACCCTTTCAAACTTACATGATATTTTACCTGAATTTGTTTCATCTGGACTTAAAGAAGCAATTCTTAAATTTGATAAAAAGATCTCTAATTTTGCTCATCCAGATAGTATTTTAGTAGGTTTAGAAACTAGAAGTTCTTCTCCTATTAGAATACTTAGAGATGAATTCTTAGAATCCAATATTTCAGGTATTTATCCTTGTGGTGAAGGTGCTGGATACGCTGGCGGAATAATGTCTGCTGCTGTTGATGGAATTAAATGTGCTTTTGCAATTATTGATAAAATAAATAAAACTAGAATTTAATTCTAGTTTTATTTATTTTTTATTTAGCTTAAATTTCCTTCTCTAATTATATTTATATTTTTAATTAATTTTTCTATTAAATAATCTACATCTTCTTTAGTATTTTCATCACCAAATGTTATTCTTAAAGAATTATTTAACAATTCATTTGGTATATTAATTGCTTTTAATACATGTGAACCCTCACTTGAATTTGAATTACATGCCGAACCAACAGATACACATATATTATCATCATTTAACATTTTTAAAAGTTTACTTGAATTTATATTATAAAATGAAAAATTACAATTACCTGGTAACCTTTTTTCTAAACTACCATTTAATATTGATCCTGGTATTTGTTTTTTTATTTCAGAAATATAGTAATCTCTTAAATCTATTAATTTTTTTGCATAACTACTAAAATTTTCTCTTGCTAACTCTGCTGCTTTTCCAATTCCAACTATTCCTGCTACATTTTCTGTTCCACTTCTTTTATTTTTTTCTTGATGTCCCCCATCTAATGTTCTTTCAAATTCTACTTTTTCATTAACATATAGTACACCAGTCCCTTTTGGTCCATATATTTTGTGCCCTGATAAAGATAGCATATCTATTTTATCTTTTACTACATCTATTTCTATATTTCCTGCTGCTTGAACTGCATCTGTATGAAATATTATATTATACATTTTTGCTATTTTGCTTATTTCTTCTATAGGTTGTATTGTTCCTATTTCATTATTTGCATACATGATACTAATTAATATTGTATCTGCTCTTATGCTATATATTAATTTTTCTATATCTAGTATTCCATTTTTATCAACATCTATATATGAAATAATAAATCCTTGTTTTTCTAATGTTTTACAGGTATTTAGAACTGCACTATGTTCTATTTTGCTAGTTATTATATGTTTTCCCCTATATCTATTTTTATATGCTATCCCCTTTAAAGCCATATTATCACTTTCTGTACCACCACTTGTAAAATATATTTCATGAGGTTTTGAATTAATTAACATAGCAACTTGTTTTCTAGCTTTTTCTATAGCTTCTTTACTTTCTATCCCAATATTATATGATGAAGATGGGTTTCCAAAATTTTCTTTTAAGTATGGCAGCATTTCATTAAATACTTCTTCTTTTATTTTTGTTGTTGCTGCATGATCAAAATATTTCATAAGTTCCCCTTCCATTTTTATTATCATAATATATTATATTCTTATTATCTATTTTTTTTACTTTTATTATATGTTAAATAAAAAAAGTATAATTAAATAAGAATTTTTATTTCTTATCTTACTATACTTTTTAATCATTTCAAATTTTTTTAGTTTTTAAAGTTATATTTATTTATTTATATATTTTATTATTTTTTGTTATATTATTTTTTATAGCATACTTCACCAAAACCAAAAACTGATTTATAGTATTTTCCTATAAAACTTGGGTGTGAATTATCACTAAACTCAAACCACTCATCTGTAGTTATATTTCCAGATTCATCTATAGCACCCCATTTACCATCTAACTTAATGCTTGCATAACCATATTCATTAAATTCTGAAGCATCTTCATAGATATATTCAACAACTACATTTCCATCTCTATCTATAAATCCCCATTTTTCATTTTGCTTAGTTGCAAATAACTTATTTTTAGAAAATACTTCTGCATTTTTCATTTCATTTCCATTTTTATCAAAATATTTCGTTTCTATGCCATTATATATTTTTATATATTTTTCATTTATATATTCTATATGATTTGCATTTTGCATTTCACATATTAATTTCATATTTTTAGTATAGATATATGTCATTTTAGTTTCTTCAATATACATATATACTAATTCGGTTTTACTAAGTAACTCTATTCTATCGAATTTAAATTCTAAAATTTGTTTCTCTTCTTTATCTATAATTCCTAACTTAGTACCACTAGTTAAAGCTACAATATAGTAATCATTTACTAGATGTTCGAATACACTATATTTAGGCTCGATTATTTCATTATATAGTGAATCTACTAATCCATATTTAGTTATTTCTTCTTGTTTTACTGATTTTATTAAATAGCTTGAATCTGATATTGGAGTAACAGCTGTATTTTCTATTCCTTCAACTTTTTCACCTGTTTTTAAGTATACAAATGTTTCATTATTGTTTTCTGCATATATATATATACCTAAAATTTCTATTTTGTCATATTCTACTGGTACAACTATCTCTCCTTCAATATTTGCAATTCCATATTCTTTAGTTCTTTCTAGTATAAATATGTCATTATTTTTATCATATTCAATTGATTGATAATCATGTTTTACTACTTCTTTATTATTTTTCAATATTCCATATTGACCATTTTTAGATGCTATATAATATATATCTTCTTCTGAATTAGAATTTTTTTCTACCACTCTTTTAACTTCAGTGTATTCAGGTTTTAATAATATTTCACCGTCATATTTTGCATGTCCATATCTATATCCTGTATCTGTTTTAATACTTATTATATATCCGCTTTTGCTGTATTTTGTTTCTTCTAAATAATATCCATCACTTTCTATTTTTTCATATTTTACATCTAATATGTTATTTCCTTTAATATTTATTATACCAACATACTCGCCTTGTTTAACTAATAGTTCTCCTTCTTTATACGTGAATCCTGATATTTCATCATATATAGCGTTTGTTATTTTGTTACCTAAAAAATCTATCAATCCATATTTTCCATTTTCCTCATATTTTAATACTGATTTTTCATACATAAATTCACTTGCAATATTTTCTAATTTAATTGACTCTACATTATTATAGCCTAATAATATTTCTTCATTTTTTTCATTTAATATTACTCTGTAACTTCCATCATAACATACAAACACTGCTATTTCTGGATTTGGTATTATTATTTCTTCAAATTTTGGTTCTATTATTATATTACCATCTAAGTCAATAACTCCATACTTATTATCTTGACTTAATTCATAATACTTAACATTATCAATTATTTCGATTTCATATTTTTTCCCTTCTGCTTCTATATAATTATATATTCCAAAAATACTGATAGCTACTATAATTAATACTATACCTAATATTATTACATGTTTTTTTTTCATAATTACCTCCTAATACTTTCATATCTTTATTCTTCTTCTGTTATAATCTCATTATTATTCTTACAAGCTTTTATCTTAACTATTCTTTTTTCTTCATATTTTATAATTTTATATGTTACTTCATCTGTTTCTATAATTGGATTTTCTTCATCTTCTGGAATTCTACCCATTTCTTCTTGTAAATATCCTGATATAGTGTCATAAATACCTTCTTCTATATTTATCCCTAATAATTTATTTACATCATAGATAGTCATTGTCCCACTTAATATATATGTTGAATCATCTATTTTTTCAAATTCCTCTTCTACTTTATCATATTCATCGTAAATATCACCAACTAATTCTTCTAAAATATCTTCTGCAGTTACTATTCCAGCTGTTCCTCCATATTCATCTAAAATTATTGCTAATTGCTTTTTATTTTTTTGTAATTCTTTAAATACCTCATTTATTAATCTATTTTGAGATATAAAGTATGCTTCTTGGATTATATTTTTAACTTTAAATGTTTTCTTATTTATATTTTTCAATATATCTTTTACATATAATACACCTTTTATATCATCTATTGTTTCATCATATACTGGTATTCTACTATGCATATATTCGACTCTTGCAAGTTCTTCTTGTAACTCTTCTAAGCTAATATCTATATCAACTGCAAATATATTTTTTCTATGTCTCATTATTTCAGAAACAGTTTTATCGTTAAATTCAAATACATTATTTATTAATTCTTTTTCATCTTCTTTTATTGTACCCTTTTCTTGACCTTGATCTACCATTATTCTTATTTCTTCTTCTGTTACTAATTCTTCTTCATTTTCTGTAACTCCAAATAATTTAGAAATCATATTTGTTGTTACTGTTAATAACTTAACAAATGGTGCTGTTATAACAGAGATTGTTTTTATTAATCCTATTGTTGCATATGCTATTTTTTCATGATTTTTCATACCTATTCTTTTTGGTACAAGCTCTCCAAATACTAATGTAAAAAAAGATAAAATTATCGTAATTAATACTATTGAAATATTTTCCCAAATCACTTCATTAAAAAATGGTATATTTTCATGTAATACTGGTGCTAGCATTTCTGCAAATGCATCTGATGCAAATGCACTTGATAAAAATCCTGCAAGTGTTATTCCTATTTGTATTGTGGCTAAAAATTTACTTGGCGTATTTAACATTTTTTGTATACTTTTTGCTTTTTTATCTCCATCTTTTACTTTTTTATCTATTTTTGCATCATTTAATGATATAAATGCTATTTCTGTACATGCAAAAACTGCATTTAACATTATTAATATAGCTAAAATTACTAATTGTTCTATCATGAATTTTCTCCTTTAATATAACTTTATTTATATGTACATTATATATTTTTTTTATTAATATTACAACAAATTTTATATTTTTTTGCTATCAATTTTTATCACTTGTTTTTTTTAATTTTTAATGGTATATTTATTATCAAATTAATTTACTTTTATTTAAGGAGCAACATATAATGAAAAACAAATTATTCCCTATACTAATAATTATATTTCTTTCATCTTTTCTTATTTATACATTTTTATCCAATACTAACTTAACATCAAATAAGGAAAATGATAATACTTTAAATATATCTAATTATACTTTGAATACAATTTTAAGCTCTAATAATGAATTTATAGAAAATGATATATCTATTAAGCTTATTTCTATCCAAAAACAATTTGATTCTTCTATTTTTCAAGAAGGAGTAGAAGAATCTTTAAATTCTTCTTTAAGCAGTATTATAGAGTTTAATTCATCATCTGAAAGTAGTTTAACTAAAATAGACTATGACTTTATTATATATGATGATAACTATCTAATATATAACTATTCTTTTGACTATAATAATGGTGATTTTCAATCGACTATCCAATTGCTTAATGATTATAACAATTTAAATTTTGATACTACTAAATTAGAAAACTCTATTAATTTTATCTCTAATAATTATACTTCTGTGTTAGATTATTCTACAAATACTTTTACAGAAACTTTATTCTCTAATTTAACTTCTGATCTAGCTTTTACTAACTTAAATATTTTAATTTTCAACTTATCATATATGTTAGATGACTCTGAAGATGTATTTAAAATTGACTATCCTCTAACTTTTGATATTAATTTAATATAAATAATAACTTAAGTGCTACTTATTTTTTATAAGTAGCACTTAATATATCAATTTTATTTTTTATTTTCTTTATTTTTATTTTTTTATTCTTTATTTATAGTTTGAATTGATTTTTACTTAATATTCTATAATTTTTGAGGTTAGAGTTACATACCTGTAACTGGTAATTTTTTAATTGAGACTTCTAAATTTAATTCTTCTTTTTCTATTTCTACTTTAGGTTCATCTTCTTTATTGTTATTTACCGTAACTGTATATTGCTGATTCATTTTTAATTCTATTTCTATTTGCTCATCATATTTATCATATCCATCAATAGAATTAACTTCTTCTATATAATATTTTCCAGGTACTAGTTTTTCAATTAATATTTCGCCATTGGCATCTGTTTTTAAATTCGAATATATAACATTCTTATTTTCATCAAATATTCTAAATTCCACACCTTCTAGTCTTTCTAATGTTTCAGAATCTTGTTTAATTATTTTTATTTTTGTTTCATTATTTGGAAAATAGTCCGTAATTTTACCATATCCATCCTCATATGTCTCTCCTGTTAATGCATAATTTTGAAGAGTATTATTTGGTGCTTGTCCAAATAATATTGGCTTTGTTGCAACTTGTGCTGTTACTTCTAATTCTATAGCATCTTTTTGCATTATATTTTTTATTGGGATTAATACTTTAAACTGTTCATGATCTACAAACACGTTTCTTTGACCATTTTGTAAATCTGTTATTTTAACTCCTTCAATCCCATTATATATATTATTTATTGTGTATGTTCTAAGTGATGATCCAGTATTAACTGAAAATACTTTTGAAATATATTGATTATCAATATTGTCTTCTTTCCAAGTGTCTATACTGTTGTCTATATTTATGGTATTTGACATATTTATTTCTGTAGAATTATTCGCTACATTTAATATTTGTTTTAAGGCATTTAATGTTCTTTGACCTGCCTCTCCTACCGCTGAATAACTGTTTACATCATTTCCATGAATATAACAATATATTGCATGTTTTGTTGCTGTAAAAGCTTCTTCTTTGGTATGTACTCCTAATTCACTTAGTGACTTATATGGATATCCACTAATCATTATTCTCCATAACTTAACATCTTGAATTAAGCTATTTACAGAAACACTATATGCTCCTGTTTCAGCTCCATTTTTTGTTTTATCTAGGCAATATGCTGGAAATCCAACTCCTAAATAGTTGTATTCAACATAACTTGTAATTACAGGAATTCCATTATATGCAAGTAGCGTTCCGCAATCTGTACTTTTATATATATTTGCCTCATTTATAGGCATAGCATTACTATGATTTACATATATAAATAAATTTAATATTAGTAATATCGCTATTAATATTTTTCTTTTTGTATTTTTTTTAATTTTAATTGTTTTTATTTTGTTTATTTTTTCAGTCTTAAGTTCTATTTTTTATTCTCCAATCTATTTAATTTCTTGAGCTTGTACACATCTTCTAAGTGTAGGCTCATTTTCTATACAAGTTATTAAAGTTATTGTATTAATTTCAGTATCTTCAAGTTTAGACCAATTAGTATCTTCTATTATACTACTTGATGTAACTTTATATATTACTTGTTTTCCATAATAGTTATATTTAATTTCATCTCCTATGCCTAAGTTTTTAATATTTTCAAAATAGTTGTTTTCATATCCTCTATTATGTGCTGCTAGTCCAACATTTCCTTGTATTACTGCTGTTTCTTCAAAATGCCCTACATATTCTTTAATAACTTCTTCTTCTGTTGTTTCTTTTATTTCTGCTTTTAAATTAATACTTGGTATTTCTAAATACCACATATATTCTCCTATATCTTTTTCTACTTTAGTCTTTTCAATGTTTATATCATCTTGCTTTTCTACTTCACTGTTTGTCTCTTTTAATTCTTCTATTTGCATTTCTTTAGTTATACCTAACTCGATTATATGATTATTAGTTATATCTTCTAAACTTTCGATATTTACATCGATATTATCATTATATTTTGAATTTGCATTTTGAATATTGTAGTTTAAAACTGATATATCTAATATTATAACTGTAATTAGTATACATAGCATACATACAGCTTTTTGTATTGTTTTTCTATTCTTTATGATTTTATTTTTCACTTTTTTATTCTTTAGTTTTTTATTTTTATTTATTTTATCTTTAAAATAGGACACCTCCTGATTGTTATTTAATTTTTAGTATTAATTAATTTTATTTAGAATTTTGGAATTTTTTCGAAATAAACTTATTTAATTTAGATTTTAAATACGTATTTGATATAAAATATTTTTTGATTTAAAGTTAACTTGTTATATATATTAATATATTTTTTTCAAGTTGTAAAGCTTTTTTCATCGCAATATTCGACAAAAAATAGAATAATTTAGCGTATTTTGTCGCTAAATTATTCTACTTTTATTTTTATATTTTTTAATTTTATATCATTTATTTAAATTAAACTCTATATAGAACTCTACTCCGTTTTCTTTATTTATTACTCCATAATCATTTCCGTAATTATTCATAATTGCTTTTACAAATGCAAGCCCTATACCTGTTCCACCTCTTTCTCTATTTCTAGATTCATCTGTCTTATAGAATCTGTTCCATATACGAATTAAATCTTCTTCTCCTATGTTTTCTCCTGTATTAAATACTGATATTTTTAATTTTTGAGCACTTTCATCTATTTTATTTGTTATGATTATTGACTTTTTACCATCAACTTCTTTTATATGTTTTAATGCATTTGTTATATAATTACTAAATACTTGTTCTACATAAAAATCATCAGCAAAAATATTCATGTTATCTTCACCTATAATTTGAACTTCAATATTTTCATCATTAAATAACATTGTCGATTTTCTTATTACTTCTTTTTCAAGTTCTACTATATTAAACTCTCTATCATTGAATTCTCTTTTCCCATATTCTAATTTCATTAATTCTAATAATTGTTTTACTAGTCTATCCATTTTGTTTGTTTCATCTAAAATTACTTCTGCATAAAATTTTCTGCTTTCTGGATCACTATTTATATTTTCTAATAAACCTTCACTATATCCTTGGATTAAAGCTATTGGTGTTTTTAATTCATGTGACACATCTGATATAAATGTTTTTCTCATTTCATCTATTTTCGATTTTTCTTCTATGTCTTTTTCTAATTCTATATTTGAATTTTTAAGCTGTCTAATCGTTTTTTCTAATTTATCTGACATTATATTTATACTTTGACCTAATTCATATATTTCTCCCTCAGATTTATTTCCTATATATTTTTCTGAAAAATCTAGATTCGAAACATTTTTAGCTATTTTTTTTATTTTAATTATTGGATTTGTAAATTTTTTAAGTACTACAACTATTATTATTGCTGATAAAAATATTGTAATTCCTGCCATTAAATATAGGAAACTATTTGATATACTTACACTCTCTTCAATCATACTTATTGGCACTCTTATTACTATTGAACTATCATTTTCTAGAACTCCTGTCAATGTTATATATCTTATATTTGTTCTTGTATCTTCTGAATATATTATATAATATTTTGAATCTTCCTCTAATATTTCTTCTTTCGGAGTTGTCAGGTAATCTCCTACAGCTTGATTTAGCTGATTTATAGTTGGGCCTATTTCTGAATTTGAAGTATATAGAGTTATAATTTCTCCATCTTTTATTATTATGTCAAACCCATTATTTATTGCAAGTTTTTCAATTGTTGTTTGAGTTTCTTCAGAATTTACATCATTTGAATATCCATTTATAGTATTAAATACTTGTTTTAAATCATTTGTTTTTGTATATGTATAAAATTGTGTAAATACTAAATTATTTAAAATTATTAAAAATAGTAACATCCCTAATATTATTGATGTTAATATTAGAAATAATTGTACTCTTATTGAGTTAAAATTTATTTTCTCCATAATTACTCCTAAAATTTATGCTTATTTTACTTCAAACTTATATCCTATACCTCTTATTGTATTGATATATTTTCCTTTTTTCCCTAGCTTAGATCTTATTTTTTTAACATGGCTATCTATTGTTCTTGAATCTCCATAATAATCATAATTCCAAACATTATTTAGTATTTTTTCTCTTGATAAAGCTATATTTTGATTTTCTATTAAATATAGTAATAGTTCATATTCTCTTAAACTAAGCTCTATTAATTTTCCTTCTACTTTAATTGTTCTTCCATCTCTATCTATTTCAATACCTGCTATGTCTTTTATATCTGTTTCTTCATGTATTTTTGCTCTTCTTAGTATTGCGTCAACTCTTGCTACTAAAATTTTAGGGCTAAATGGTTTTGATATATATTCATCTACACCTAATTCAAATCCAAATAATTCGTCTTGTTCTTCTACTCTTGCAGTTAACATGATTACTGGTAACTTTTTATTTTCTTGCCTGATTTGTCTTAATACAGACCATCCATCTTGTTTTGGCATCATTACATCTAATAAAACTAGTTCTATCTGATTTTTTTCTGCTCTAAATATTTCTAATGCTTTTTCTCCATCTTCTGCTTCTAAAACACTAAAACCTTTTGCCATTAAAAAGTCTTTTACCAATTTTCTCATTCTCGCTTCATCATCAACTACTAAAATATACTTACTCATTTTTAATTTCTCCTATTTTTTATTTCAAGATTATTTTACTATATTTTTATGTCTTTTTAGTGAACAAAATATAAAATCTATTTTGCATATATTCAAAACAGATTTTAAGACTTTTTATTTATATTTTAATTAATCTTAATTTTTTCTTCTAATTTAATAGTTTTTGTATCATATGCTAATTTAATACCTTCTTCTTTTAATATATTCATTATTAAGTAGTTTATTTCTTCTTTTTCTTCTAAGAATCCAATATAGTCTAAAGCATCTACAAAGCTATATATTAAAACATTTAATCCATTTTGTTTTATAACATCAAATTTTACAATTACAGAATCATCTATAATAGATTTTCTATTACATAACATTGCTTCTATTTTTTCTTTAAAATTTTCTAACTTTTGAAGTGGTGTTTCTAATTCTATACATAAATTTGTTTTATATCTTCTTTTTTGCATTTTACTCCAGTTAGTAATAGATACATTTGCAACATTTGCATTTGGGATATTTACAATTGAATTTTCAAAAGTACGAATTCTTGTACTTCTAAATGTTATATCTTCTACCACACCTTCATATCCTTCTAATTGTATCCAATCACCTACTTTAAATGGTTTGTCCAGAAATATCATAGCACCACCAAATAGACTTTTAGCTGTATCTTGAGCTGCAAGTGTTAAAATAACACCACTTACCCCAAGTCCTGCAATTAATCCTGTTATATCAAATCCTAGTACGATTATTAATACAAAAAATCCTATAATATATATGCATATTCTAGCTACTTTTATTCCAAAATCAAACATCAAATCATTTTCATCTTCTCTTTTTGCTTTTATTCTTTTAATTAACATTGATTCTGGTTTAAAACTTTCAGCTAATGCTATTACAAAAGATATTACACTAATAGCTTTATATATTACATTTACTCCATTTATTACTTCAACACTTATTTGAAGTGGATTTTGCAAATAAAGAATCGCTACATATATACCTGATATAGACATTAGAATTTTTATTGGTCTATATAATGCACTTTCTTTTATTGGTCTTTCATCTTCTTTATTTTCTTTTTTGCTTTTTCCTATTCTAAATATTTTTATTATTATAGTTGCTACTATTGAACTAATTACATTAAAAACGATAATAATTACTATACTAATTAATATTTCTACTAAATGTAATTTTATTACATCATTAAAATAATTTGTTAAACCTTCCATATATATTACCCCATATAGTCTCTTAATTTTTTACTTCTAGTTGGATGTCTTAATTTTCTTAGTGCTTTTGCTTCTATTTGTCTTATTCTTTCACGAGTAACTTCAAATTCACGACCAACTTCTTCTAATGTACGTGCTTTTCCATCTTCTAATCCAAATCTTAATTTTAATACTTTTGCTTCTCTTACTGTTAAAGTATTCATTACTTCTTCTAATTGTTCTTTTAATAATGTATATGCTGCTGAGTCATGTGGAGCTGGTGAATCTTCATCTTGTATAAAATCTCCTAAATGACTATCATCTTCTTCTCCTATTGGTGTTTCTAATGATACTGGATCTTGAGCTATTTTTTGAATTTCCATTACTTTTTCTACTGGTATTTCCATTTCTGCAGATATTTCTTCTACACTTGGTTCTCTACCTAATTGTTGTAATAAATGTCTTGATGTACGTATTAATTTATTTATTGTTTCTACCATATGAACTGGTATTCTTATTGTTCTTGCTTGATCTGCTATTGCTCTTGTTATTGCTTGTCTTATCCACCATGTTGCATACGTACTAAATTTAAATCCTTTTTCGTAATCAAATTTTTCAACTGCTTTTATAAGTCCCATGTTTCCTTCTTGAATAAGATCTAAAAATAGCATCCCTCTTCCAACATATTTTTTAGCAATACTTACTACTAATCTTAAATTTGATTCTGATAATTGTTGTTTTGCTTCTTCATCACCTTCTAAAATTCTTTTAGCAAGTTCTGCTTCTTGCTCAAAAGTAAGAAGTGGTATTCTTCCTATCTCCCTTAAATACATTCTAACTGGATCATCAACATTTATAGATTCATAACTTGTTTCTGTTATTTCTTCTAATTTTAATTCTTCTACTTCTTTTAAATCTTCTAAATCTGGTTCTTCTTCTAATTCATCAGCTAATAAATCTACTCCTAATTCTTCAAAAGCATCAAATACTTTTTCAACTTGCTCTGGATTTACTTCTTCTAACTCTGTTGCTAAATCTCCATATGTAATTGTTCCTTTTTCTTTAGCTTTTTTTAGTATATTATTTACTTTTTCTTTTTTTATTTCTTCATTTGCTATATCTTCATTTTTAATTTCTTCAATTTTCTTTCCCATCTCTAAATTCCTTTCTAATATTTTAGATTCTATCTTAATTTTACGAGTGTAATTATTATATTACTCAGCTCTGTTTCTAAAGATTTTTTCAAATTTAAATCTTCCTCAGTTTTAAGTAATTCTAGTATTTCCATTTTTCTTTCAATCAATTTATCTTTTTCATATAATTTTAAAAGATCATTAATAGCTTTTTCAACATTTTCAATTTCATAGTCTTCAGCCATAATTGATGTTATATGGCTTTGTTCTTTTTCTTCTAAATTGTCAATTATACCATTTATATTACTATTACCTTTTTTAAATTCCTCATACATTTTAGTTACAATTTGTTTATTTAGCTCATATTTAAAATCAGCTGGTTTTAGATGTGTCTCTATCAAGTTAAACATTCCTAAATCGCCTAATAATATTATTGATATTATTGTATTTTCACGTTTTTTGATTTCCTGTGGTATTTCTTTTATTTCTTCTTCTCTTTTTACTATTTGAGGTCTCACATTTTCTTTTGGCTTTTCTTCTTTATTGTTTGCATATATTAATTTATTTACTTCTGCCCATATAGCTTCTTTTGAAATAGCATATTCTTTTGCAATTTTTTCAATATATACTTCTTTTTCCATTGTGTTATTTACTTTTGAAATTAATTTCGCAATTTCATTTAAAAATTTTATTTTATCATTCACATTTTCCAAATTTAATGTATTTTTTAATACTTTTACTTTAAATTCAATCACTGATATAGCATTTTCAATTAAGTTATTAAATCTTATATTTCCAAATTTAATGATATATTCATCTGGATCTTTTGCACCATCTATATCCATTATTCTAACATCAGATCCCATTTCTTGAAGTATCCCGAATTGCTCTTGTTTTTGCAGTTAATCCGGCTTCATCTGAATCAAAACTAAGTATAATTTGTTCTGAATTTTTTCTAAGTAACCAGCCTTGTCCTGTTGTAAGAGCTGTTCCGAAGTGGAGCTACTGCATTTGTTATTCCTCTTTGGTATAAAGATATAACATCCATGTATCCTTCTACTAGTAATATTTTTTGTATGTTTCCTTTTTTAGCTACATTTAAGCCATATAAATTTTTACCTTTATTGTATACTACATTTTCAGGTGAATTAATATATTTAGGTTTTGAATCATCTAAAACTCTACCGCCAAATCCTATTACTTTTCCTCTTGTATCACAAATTGGAAACATTAATCGATTTCGATATCTATCTATATATTGCCCTTTGTCGTTTTTATTTACTAGTCCTGACTCTAAAATTTCTATTTCTTCAAAGCCTTCTTTTATAAGTGCTTTATATAATTCGTCAAATCTTCCTGAAAATCCTAATTGAAATGCTTTTAAAGTATTGTTTGTAAGTTTTCTTTGTTTTACATATTCTTGTACTATTTTAGATTCTGGCTTGTATAAGTTATCGTGATAATAGTTTGCTGCAAATTCATTTACTTTATATACTTTTGCTTTTAACTTTTCTCTACCATCGTCATAACTTCCTTCTAAACTTGGTAAATTAATATTTGCTTTTTCTGCTAATAACATAACTGTTTCTACAAAACTAATTCCCTCTAATTTAGATACAAATGAAAATACATTTCCACCTACACCACAACCAAAACAATGAAATATCTGCTTATCTGGTGAAACTGAAAATGAAGGTGACTTTTCATTATGAAACGGACATAAACCAAAATAGTTTCTACCACTTCTTTTAAGCTGCATATATTGTGAAATAATATCTACAATATCATTTGACTGCCTTACTTCATCTATTATTTCGTCACTATATCTAGCCATTTTTACCTTCCTTTCCAAAATCTATATTCATATTATATAATTCGACGTATTTTACATAAATCCTTCTTTTTGCGTTATTTTAATAGTAAAATTTACTCAAAAATATAAAAAAACTATTAAAAATAACATATTTAAAATAGTTTTTTATAGTTTTTTTATAGTTTTTAATTTATGTAGATAATTTAAGCATTTTTTCTTCTATCTTTGAAATCATTTTTGCACATTTTTCCCATTCTTTGTCTTGCTTTTTAGTGATGTTTTTATCTGTTTTATATCTTACTTTATGCTCTATATTTGACCATAAATCCATTGTTGTTGTTCTTATTTGAGTTTCAATTTTAACATATATAGTTTTTTCTGATAATTTCACTGGTACATCTAATACCATATGATAACTTTTATATCCACTTTTTTTAGGCTCTTTTATATAATCTTTTTCAATATTTACATATATACCATCTTGTTCATTTAAAATATTTCTAATTGTATATATATCTTTTTTTAGTGGACATATTACTCTTATTCCTCCTATATCATTAACAAATTCTATCATATTTCTATATGTAACTTCCAAGTTTTTCTTTTTCATTTTTTTAATTATACTACTTGGCTCTTTTATTCTAGTTTTTATATTATCCACCAAGTTGTATTTGTATAAAAATTCATATTCATCTTTAACTATATTCATTCTGTGCTCTACTTCTCTTAATGCTAGTGAATATATAAACATCAGTTTTTCAAAATTACTATCTTGTATTTCTAGTTTTTGATTAATATCTACCACCATATTTTCCATTTTTATTAATTGATTCTCATCAGTTTCCTTTTTAGTTTTCATAATTTCAACTCCATTTCTGTAAATTTTGTTCAAATACTATGTTCACATATTATATATTTTTTGTTTCTATATAATATTTTTAATGTGTCCTTTTTGTAAATTTTATAAAATACAATACAATGTTTTATTTTTATATAAAGTATATATAAAAAGACACCTAGCTATTATATGCTAGATATCTTAATTTATTCTATTTAATTTTTATTTTATCAATTATAGTTTTGTTCTTCTAAATCCTGATACGTAAATATTTTACCACCTTTTGTAAATTGTCCATTTGGAATATGATCTTTACTAAAATCTATACTACCTTTTAAAAAGTATTTATATTTACTTTCTTCACTTACATATCCTGTAGATGATATTGGATCATCCCATGTGGTATCTACTCCATACCATTTATCATTTAAACTTACATAATTCCATGCATGATTTTCTGTTTCATTTTTAGAATTTGTAGCTGTTCCAATTACCATTATACAAGGAATTTGTAGTTCATCCATTAAATATTTAAACATTTTTGCATATCCTTCACAAACAGCAACATTATTATACATTGCTCCATATATATCATATATATTTTCTTTTGATAATGACTGATCATAAGATAAATTAGAAATTATATAATCATGCACATATTTTACTTTATCAAAATCCGTTCCTACTGCATTTTCTAATATTTGATTTTTAATTATTTCCAATTCTTCTTCTGCTTCTAATACTTCTTCTCTATTTTCAAAATCATCATCTAAATATGTTTTTCCTTTTTCTGGTGATATATATACTTTATATGATTTTTCATTCCCTACTGTCGTTGTTTCTACATTTAAATACATTTTATTTAAATCCAAGTAGAATATTTCAGGTTTATCATATATGTATGCTTCTACTGCAGATTGATAATATTTTCCTAATTCTTCCATTCCATTTTCTTTTGATAATATATCATCAAAATTGGAATTAATTCTTATTTCTAATGTTCCATTTTTCATTTCATCTCTATTTAATTCTAATGTTTCATAAATCTTTTTAGAATATTTATTTAATTGATTATATAAATTGTCTTGTATTTCTAAATTTTCATATTGCCCAGTTTGATTTACAATTGAAGTTAAAGCATTACTTTCTTCTTCTATTATATTTTGTGTTTTTTCAATATTACTATTTATTGAAAATACTGTTTTGAATTCTGTAATTATATCTTCTTCTTTATCATTTTCAACTAAATTTAAAGCTATTAAAATTGCTACAAATATTAAAGTAAATACTATACATGTAAATATTAACTTTATACCAAAACTTATAATTTTCCTAATCATTTATCTCAACCTTTCTTATCTATTATATCATAATTTTCAATTAAAAACTAGTATAATTTCTTTCCAATTTTCCAATACTATATTATATGTTTTAAATGTAGTATAAAAATCTATCTTGTAAATTTCGGAGGTTTTATGAATTTTAAAGAAACAATTAAATCTATACTCAAATATGCTCCTGAAAAAGAATATATTCCTAACTTGCCACAAAATACACATAATATTTCTAATGAAATCGAAAGTCCTGCTAATACTAAAAATAAGGCTTTTGAAGTACACAAAATTTATCCTTCTATTGATATTAATACTGAATATATAAAAAGTAAATATAATGCCTTGATAAATAGCGATATGGTATTTCGTGAATTTAATTTAACAGCTAGAGGTAAACAGTATAAAGCTCTAATTGTATATATTGACGGTATGATTAGAAATGATAGTATGGATGAATTTATTATCCAGCCACTTATTATGAGAAATCTAAATAACTTATATAGTGGAAATAATACTAAAGTTATATCAGAAGCTGTTACTAATACTATTAGTGTAAAAAAAGTAAAAAAATTTGATTTAGCATCATATATAATGTCATCTCTTCTTCCTCAAAATTCACTTAGAACTGTAACTGATTTTGAGAGCATTATTAATGGAATTAACTCTGGAAACTGTGCTCTCTTTGTTGATACGCTTAATATTGGATTTGATATTGAGCTAAAAGGTTTTGGTCAAAGAGCAATTGGTATGCCTGCTAATGAATCTGTTATAAAAGGTCCTCATGAAGCATTTGTTGAGGGTATTAGAACAAATACTTCTCTAATAAGAAGGATTATTAATAATGAAAATCTGGTAATTGAAAATATAGAAATAGGATCTATTACTAGAACAAAGTGTGGGCTATTTTATTTATCTGATATTACAAGTGATGACTTAATAGCTGAAGTAAAATATAGATTAAATAATTTAGGTATTGATTCACTTCTTTCTGCTGGGCAATTAGAGCAATTAATAACAGATGATTCACATATGAGTATACCTCAAATATTAACTACAGAAAGACCTGATAAAGCTGCAAACTACTTACTAAATGGTAGAGTTATAGTTATTGTCAATGGCTCTCCATATGCACTGATTATGCCTGCTGTTCTTCCAGATTTTTTAAATACTGCTGATGAAAAAAACTTAAAACCACTTTTTGCTAATTTTTTAAAATTTTTAAGGCTATTATCTGCTTTTGTAACAATATTACTACCTGGAATTTATGTAGGAATAACTAGTTTTCATCAGGAAATTTTACCAACTGATTTACTTTTTTCAATTTTAGCTTCAAGAACAAGTGTCCCGTTTCCTGTAATTGTTGAAGTTCTACTTTTAGAGTTTTCTTTTGAATTAATTCGTGAAGCTGGTCTTAGGGTTCCATCTCCAATAGGCCCTACAATCGGTATTGTTGGTGCACTTATTCTTCGGTCAAGCTGCAGTTACTGCTGGGATAATTAGCCCAATATTAATTATAGTTGTTGCAGTAACTGGTATTGCTTCTTTTGCTATTCCAGATTATTCATTTGGTTTCCAATTAAGAATCTTTAGATTTGTTTTTATATTACTTGGATTTTTAGGTGGATTTTTAGGTATAGCTTTAGGTCTATTTATATATTTAACTCTTTTAATAGATACTAAATCTTTTGGAGTTCCTTTTACAACTGGTATTATTCCATTTGAATATATTAAAGGAAATAGCTACTTTTTACCACCTATTTGGAAAAGAGAATTTAGGGCTAATTTTTTAAATAGCAAAAAACATAAAAAACAAGAACATATATCTTTAAACTGGAGATATAAATAATTATAGGAAAGGTGAAAAATATGTTAAAAAATAAGATTACAACTTTTGAAGCAATTAGTATAATATTAACTTTTTCAATTTCATATACCCTTATTTCAATATTAAAAAATATTATAGAAAAGACCTCTTCATCTTCTGGTATTAATTTATTATATGTTGGTATAATTTCAATTGTACTTACAATTTTCATAATAAAACTTTTCAAAAAATTCCAATCAAATGATATTTTAGATATTTCAGAATATATAGGTGGTAACAATTTTAAAAAAATAATTGGTTTTATCTTTATAGCTTATTTTATATTTACTGCAAGTATCTTATTACGTAACTTTGCTGAGTGCTTAAAAATTGTATATTATCCTCTTACAGATATTGGTTTTTTGATACTTACATTTATTGTTTGTACTTCTATATCATGTAAATTAAATTTTTCTACAATTGGAAAAGTAAATTCTTTTATTATACCAATATTTTTACTTAGTATAGTCTTCCTTTTTTTAGCTAATATACCCTACTACTCTTTTTCACAACTTTTTCCTATTATGGGTGATGGCATTTACGAAACTTTTATACTAGGTCTTGGTAATTTATCTGCATTTTCTGGAATAGTATTTATATATTTTCTTCCCCCACTATTAAAAACTCCAGATAAATTCAAAAAAGTATCTATATCCTCTATAGTCTTAATAGCAATTTATTTTATTTTAACTGCAATTATGGTACTTTTCCTATTTTCTTCAACAATTGAAGTTGATCAGATATCAATACTTTACTCTATTACTAGAAATATCGAATTTAGTACATTTTTCCAAAGATTAGATTCTGCTTTTTTACTTATTTGGATTTTACAAGTAATTAGTTTTATTGCACTTTCGATAAAATTATCTTTAATTATTTTCAAAAAAGTTACTAATATAGAAAATGAAAAAATGCTTGTATATACTTTTAATATAATTACTTTTTCTATTGCTTTTTTACCCAAAGATTATGGAAATTCATCTTTGCTTGAAAATATAATATATAATTATTTAACTGTTCCAATTTGTATTATACTAGGATTTATACTTTTAATTCTTGCTAATCTAAAACTGAAAAAGAAAGAGAGGTTTATAAATGAAAAAAATTCTTAAATATTTCTTTTTTACATTACTTTTTCTACTCTTTCTAGTTGCTTTTTCTACTTCTTATGAAGCTTTAAATATAGACAATTTGGCAATTGTTGTAGCTCTTGGGATAGATACTACTGATGCAAATACTATGAAGCTCAGCTTTCAATTTTCTAATGCTTCACCTAGTTCTGAAAGTGGTAGTTCTGGCAATGATACTTCCACAATTTATACAATTGAAGCAAATTCTATTAGCAGTGGTATAAATTTAATGAATACTTATTTAGAAAAAGAACTTACTCTTTCTCACTGTAAATTATTTGCTTTTTCTGAAGATTTTGCTCAAAATGGTATTTCTAATGAAATATATACTTTAATTAATACACCAGAAGTTAGACCTTCTGCAAATATTATAATTACTAAAACTACTGCTAAATCTTATATAGAAACTACTAAACCTGTTTCTCAAAATTTACTTAGTGAGTATTACGATATCTTTACTGGTTCTAGCGAATTTACAGGCTACACGACAAATGCTACAATTGGAAATTTTTTTCTTAGCTTAGAATGTGAATTTTGTGAACCTTTTGCAATCTTAGGTGGTATTTCTTCTACTAGCACTAAGACAACTTCACCAAAAGATACATCTGGTAAATCTAATGACTCTGCTCTTTTTGAACCTACTACATCTGAACATACTGGTTCTGCTGTATTTAAAAATGATGTTTTAATTGGTGAACTTAATTCTCTTGAAACTCTTTCTCTGCTGGCTATTAAAAATGAATTATATGGTTTTTTGATTACAATACCTGATCCTCTTACTCAGAATTCATATCTTGATATTTATCTTACTCCATCTAGAACTGCAACAAGTAATGTAGATATTATTAATAACACACCATATATTACTGCTAATTATTCTTTCACTGGGAGAATAGAATCAATGGATACTAATTCTAATTATTTAGATAAAGATAACTTAGAAATAATCTCTAAAGCGTGTAATAGCTATTTAAATGATGTTTTTTCTAGTTTTTTATATAAAACTTCTAAAGAATTCAATTCTGATATTTGTTCATTTGGAAAAAATTCTAAATCAACTTTCTTCACTATTGATGAGGCTGAAAATTTTAATTGGTCGTATAAATATAAAGATTCTTTTTTTGATGTAAATGTTAATACAAATATTAAATCTGGTTCTTTATTAAATGGATCATAGTAAGGAGGCGTTATGGTTCATATTTTTGAAAATATTGTTATTATCTCTTTTGCTATATATAATTTAGTTGTTACTTCTAGTTATGCAATTTATGAATTTAAAAATAATAAAAATATTTTTGGTAGTATTTTAATTTTTACTAGTTCTATTTTTTCACTTGTTCTTGTTTCTATTACTCTTTTTATACGATAAAAAGTAGCTATCTATATTGATAGCTACTTTAAAATATTTGATTTATTTGATTTATCTTTACTTATTTTCCAAATAAAAATCTATCTGTCTCAATATCTTACTTGCATTTTTAACTTTTATTTTAACCCTATCCCCAATTTTATATATAGTACCTGTTCTCTCACCAATTAACCTTTTTTTAGTTTCATCAAACTCAAAATATTCTTGCCCTAAATCTTCAAATCTAATTAAACCTTCAACTGTATTTTCAAGTTCAACAAACATACCAAAAGGAGTTACAGATGAAACAATCCCGTCATATATCTCACCTTTTCTAGATTCCATATATTCAGCTTTTTTCATATCAATAGAATCTCTTTCCACCTTTGTTGCTAATTTTTCTTTATCAGAAGAATTTTTAGCCGAATCCTCTGCTATTTTAATATGTGAATCAATCCATTTTTGAGATACATCATAATTTTCTTCTAAGTATTTTGAAATCACTCTATGAATAAATAAGTCTGGATATCTTCTAATTGGTGAAGTAAAATGTGAATAATATTTACTAGCAATTCCAAAATGACCATCGTTTTCTGCTTCATATCTAGCAACTTTAAGTGTTCTTAATACTAATGTTGATATTACTTTTTCTTCTTCTTTTCCTTTAATATTTTCTAAAACTTTGCTAAATTCTTTTGGATGTATCTGATCTTCTTTAGTTTTTATTTGAAGTTTAAAGCTTGCTAAAAATTTATTTAATTCTTTTACTTTATCTAAGTCTGGCTCTTCATGTACCCTGTATATAAATGGTGCTTCTAACCAAAAAAACTTTTCTGCTACTGCTTCATTTGCTTTTAGCATAAATTGCTCTATTATTTCATTTGAAAAAGAACTATCATATTTTTTAATATCAACTGGCTTTCCTTTTCCATCTAATATTACTTTACTCTCTGGAATATCTAAATTCAAATACCCATCATTTATTCTTTTTTGTTTTAGTATATTAGCTAACTCTTCCATTAATTTAAAGTGTTCAATATATTTACCATATTTTTTAACAGTTTCTTCATCACCATCTAATATTTTTTGTACACTTTTATATGACATCCTCTCAGTTACATGAATTATTCCTTTTAAAATTTCAGAACCTACTAAATTTCCATTATTATCAATTTCCATTAAACATGACAATGTAAATCTATCTTGTTTTGCATTTAAGCTACATAATCCATTAGATAACTCTTCTGGGAGCATTGGTATTACTCTATCTAACATATATATACTAGTTCCTCTTAAATATGCTTCTTTATCAAGTAAACTATTTTCTTTTACATAATGACTAACATCTGCAATGTGTACTTCTAACTTATAGTTACCATTTGCTAATCTTTCTACTCGTATTGCATCGTCTAAATCTTTTGCATCTTCACCATCTATTGTAAATATTTCTTTATTTCTAAAATCACATCTATTTGGTATATCTTTTTCATCTATTACATTACCGTATTTTTTAGTTTCTTCTTTTACTTCAATTGGGAATTCATATGGAAGTGAATTTTCTTTTACAAGTGATAACATATCTACACCTGCTTCATCTTCATTTCCAATTATTTCTATTACTTTTCCTTCCGCTTTTTTACCATTTAAGGGAAATTTTGTTATGCTAACAACAACTTTATCTCTATTTTTAGCTTTTCCTATATCTTTTTTTGATATAAAGATATCTGTTCCAAAACTTTTATCATCTGGAACTACAAATCCAAAGTTTTTACTAAGCTCAAATCTTCCTACAACTTCTTTTTTATTATGTTCTAATATTTTTACTATTCTTCCTTCTTCTTTACCACCATTATTTTTCTTTTCTTTTATTTCTATTAAAACTTTATCTTGATTTAATGCATTAAAAGAATCTTCTTTTGCAATATATATTTCTTCTTCCCTATCATCTATTTTAACAAAACCAAATCCTCTAATATTTTTTCTATAGATTCCTTCTTGGTATTTGTTATTTAGCACTTTATATTTATTTCTTCTATTTTTACTTATTTTATATTCTTCTTCTAATTCTCTTAATATTTCGATTAATCTGTTATTTTCTTCTTTTGGTATTCCAAGTATTATTGCTATTTCTTTTAATGTCATTGGGGTATATTTTTCATCTTTAAAGAATTCTAATAGCATTTCTTTTCTTTTATTATTTTCCATTTCCTCACTCCTTTTTGTTTTTAATTTTAATTATTTTATTCTCTTACTCTTCATTCTCTTTCATTTTATTCTTATTTACATTCCTAAAAAACAATAAAAGGGCTAGTTTATAACCGCCCTTAATTTATTACATCATATATAATATTCCTAATACAATTGTTAATATTGCAAATAATATTCCACAAATTACTGTCATTCTTTTCAATTTACCTTCTCTTGTTTTACCTTTGTTTTTTTCGAAAAAGTTATTTGATGATGATCCTGTAATTGTTGAAGACATTCCTGCATCTTCTTTTGATTGTAACAATGTTAATATTATTAGTGATAAAGCCATTATAAAGTATACTACTGTTAATATTATTTTAGCTATTTCCATTTTTTATTTTCCTCCTTATGATATCTCATTTATACTAAAGTATTGTAACATATATTTTTTATAAATGCAAACTTTATATAATTTTTTTATTATTTTATTCCATTCAATTATTAATTTTGTACGGTACATCGAACAAAATTAGTTTTTTCTTGTTTTTGTTCAATACACGTTATCTTTTCTAATTATCTTCCTTTAATATACACCATGTTCCATTATTTTCTGGTAAGTTTTCAAATTTCATTATTTCTTTTGTTGTAGGATGTTCTATTGTAAGTTCATAAGCCCATAGTGCAATTTGTTTTCCTTGCCCACGTGTTCCATATTTTTGATCACCAAAAATACTGTGATTAAAACTTGATAATTGAACTCTTATTTGATGATGTCTTCCTGTATGTAAATTAATTTTTACTAATGATAAATTTTTAACTTCATTATATTTTAAAACTTCATAATCTAATTTTGCAAGTTTTGCATTTTTCTTTTCTTTACTTACAACTTTACTCATATTGTTTCTTTCATCTTTTAATAGATAATCTTCTAATGTTCCTTTTATATTTTCAAATTTTCCATCTACAACAGCTAAATATATTTTTTTCATAACTTTTTCTCGTACTTGATTACTAAGCCTTGAAGCTGCTTTTGATGTTTTTGCAAATACCATAACACCACCAACTGGTCTATCTAATCTATGCACTAATCCAACATATACATTTCCTGGTTTATTATATTTTTCTTTTATATATGTTTTTACTAATGTAAGCATATCTAAATCACCTGTTTTATCTGCTTGTGATGGTATATTAGGTATTTTTTCTACTACAATAATATGATTATCTTCAAATATTACTTTTAATTTTTCCATAATTTTACCTTTTCTCTTCTAACTTTATAACTTATTTTATCTTACTTTTCCCATCTACCATAAATTCCACATGGTAAGACTAAATTTGAGTTTTCCATAGGTATACCAATTTCACCTGAATCTAATTTACCATTATGATTTTTATTAACAGTTATACTTAAAATATTTTGTAATACTTTACTAGAAATTCCAGTTGTGTATGAATTAATTAAAAAGAATAGTGGATCATCAGATAATACCTTTGTACATAATTCTATTAAGTCATATATATTATCTTCAAATTGCCAAACTTCACCATTTGCACCTCTTCCATATGAAGGTGGATCCATTACAATTGCATCATATTTATTTCCTCTTCGAATTTCTCTATTTACAAATTTCACAACATCATCAACAATAAATCTCACTGGTCTATCACTTAACCCAGATGATGCAACATTTTCTTTTGCCCATGAAGTCATACCTTTTGAACTATCCACATGACAAACAGATGCACCTGCTGATAAACATGCAACACTTGCTCCTCCTGTATATGCAAAAAGGTTTAGTACTTTTATTTCTCTATTATTACTTACTTGTTTTTCTTTTTTTATTTTTTCTATCATCCAATCCCAATTAACAGCTTGTTCTGGAAATAGTCCTGTATGTTTAAACCCCATTGGTTTAATGTTAAATGTAAGCTCTTTGTATTTAACTTGCCAATTCTGTGGCATTTTTTTCATAAATTCCCAAGAACCTCCACCACTTTTGCTTCTATGATATTTAGCATTTATTTCATTCCATTTTTTAGGAAATGATTTATCTTTCCATATAATTTGTGGGTCTGGTCTTTCTAGTACAATATCTCCCCACTTTTCTAATTTATATCCATTTGCCATATCTAATATTTTATAATCTTTCCATTCGTTTGATAATCTCATATTTATTTTAGTAATACAAAAATATTACTATTCCTCCTTTATTTAGAATAGTAATATTTTATCATATTTTTAAACTTTTTGCAAAAGTTCTATAAATTCATATATCATAACTATATTTATTGTTGAAAAAATTATAAGTGATGCTATAACACATGCTATAAATTTGTGTTCTTTAAATTTAGAATATACTTTTCTAAATATCTTGTCCACCTTTTCTTTTTTAATTCTTTCTTTTAATTCGAGTATATTTTTCTTTTCATCATACTTAATATCATAAACCTCGTCCTTTGCATATATCATAATTTATCCTCCTTATTATTTGTTCTTTATATATGTATATGACTTACTTTTTAGTTTATGACTTTTTTTATTTACTTTTTTTATTTTTTCATCTTGTTTTTTCCCTCAAATTTTGTTTTTTATCTATTATTTTTAATTTTATCTACAATATCTTGTGTAATTCCTTTTATTTTTAACAATTCACTATCAGTTACTCTTTTAATATTTTCAAAACTTCCAAATGTTTTTAGTAATTCTTGTTTTTTAGCTTTTCCTATTCCTTTTATATCATCTAATTCTGATTTTATCATTTCTTTATCTCTTAATTTTCTATGATATGTTATTGCAGTGTCATGTACTGTATCTTGAAATACTGTAATTAAGTTTTTTAGTTTATTTGATATTTCTAATTCTTCTCTTTTTTCATTCATTAGAGCTCTAGTTTGATGTTTATCATTTTTCACCATACCACATACCATAATGTCTAACTTATATTCATCTATAACCCTCTTTATTGCTCTTATCTGCGTTATACCACCATCTGCAAATATTAAATCTGGTAATTTTCCAAATCCGCTTTCGTTTTCCTCTATTGAATGTTTTAACCTTCTTCTTACAACTTCTTCCATACATTTTGGATCATCTTGATCATATACAGTTTTTATTTTAAATCTTCTTGATAAATTTCTTTTAATTATACCTTTTTCCATAACGCACATAGCAGCTACCATATGTTCTCCAGATATATTTGATATATCATATGTTTCTATTTTATTTGGAATTTTCTCCAAGTTTAGTATTGTTTTAATTTCATTTAATATATCTTCATTTAAGTTTTTATTTTTTTGCTTATTCTCTAATGTAACTTTACTATTCATCTCTGCCATTTCTAGAAAACGTAGCTTTTCCCCTTTTTTAGGTGATTTTATTTCCACTTTCTTACCTAATTTTGTGGATAACCATTCTTCTATTACATCTTTTTCTTCTAACTCTTCTCTTATCATTACTTTGTTTGGTATTTCTAAACTACTTACATAATATTGTTTTAAAAATCCTGATAAAATTTCGTTATCTTCCATTTCATTTAGGTTTGAATAGAAATAGTGTTCTTTTCCTACCATTTTACTTTTTCTTACAAAAAATATTTCTAAACATATTTCATCATTTAATTTAGCCATTCCTATTACATCTATACTATTTTCATTTATATTTGATACTTTTTGTTTTTCTGATACACGTGTTATTGCTATTATTCTATCTCTTAAATTTGCTGCTTCTTCAAATTTTAAATTTAATGATAATTCTCTCATCTTATTTTCTAATTCTCTAATTATTTTATCTGTTTTTCCATCTAACAAAGATATTATTTCTTCTATTTGTTCTCTATATTCTTCTTTATTACTATTTTTTACACATGGTCCTATACACTTATTTATTTGATAATATATACATGGTCTTTGTCTTTCCTTTAAAGTCTTACACTGGCGTACTTTATATTTTTCTTTAATAAAATCCATCATTTCTTTTGCAGCTCCTGGGTTTGCATATGGACCGAAATATTTAGCACCATCATTTAATATTTTTCTTGTGTATACTACACTTGGAAAATCTTCTTTAACATTTATCTTAATATATGGATATGATTTATCATCTTTTAACAATACATTAAATTTAGGTCTATTTTCTTTTATTAAATTACATTCTAATATTAATGCTTCTGCTTCACTATCTACTACTATATATTCAAAATGATCTATTAATTCAATCATTTTTTCAATTCTTGTTGTTCTATCATTTTTTCTAAAATATTGTCTTACTCTATTTTTTAATGATACTGCTTTACCTATATATATTATTTTATCTTCTTTGTCTTTCATTATATATACACCTGGTTTACCAGGTAATTTTTTTAATTCTTCTTCAATATTAAACAATTTTTATCACCTACTTTTCTTACATTTTAATTACTGCTACATATATTTTAACAGATTTTTAGCAATTTGACAATTCATATATTTTGTGGTAAAATACTTTGTATAATTTAATATTTTTTACGTTTGTACAATAACAAAGAATATAGAAGTCACTAATAAGAGAATAAGGGTCTTAGGCTGTAAACCCTTAAAGGTCAACCTATATATCGAAACACTATTGGAGTAAATTAAAATAAAGTGGAATTTGTTTAATCAAATTCAAGCTGGGTGGCACCGCGAAATACTTCGTCCCTGCATTTATGCTTGGATTTTTTTTGTGCCTAAAATCCAAATAATTTGTATATAATATTTTAAGGCACTATAAGAAAGGGAGAATTTTTTATGAATAAGAACTTGTATAGAACACATACTTGTAATGAAATTAGTTTAGACCATGTAGGTCAAAAAGTTAGAATAGCTGGATTTGTAGAAACAATTAGAGATTTAGGAGGTCTTGTATTTTTAGATGTTAGAGATATGCATGGAATTACTCAAGCTGTTAGTTCTGGAGATAATTTAGGAGATATTTCTCATATACCAGCTGAATCTTCTGTTTCAGTTTATGGTGAAGTTAAAAAAAGAGATGAAGAAACAATAAATTCAAAATTAGATACTGGTTTAGTTGAAATTGTTATTGAAGAAATTGAAGTTTTGGGTAAAAGAACTAGAAATTTACCTTTTGAAATAAATGTTAATCAAGAAATTAGAGAAGACTTACGTTTAGAACATAGATATTTAGACTTACGTAATACTAGATTAAAAGATAACTTAGTTTTACGAGCTAATGTATTACAATTTTTAAGAAATGAAATGACTTCTCAAGGATTTTTAGAAGTTCAAACACCAATACTAACTAGTTCTTCACCAGAAGGTGCTAGAGATTATTTAGTGCCAAGTAGACTTCATGCTGGTAAATTTTATGCCCTACCTCAAGCACCACAACAATTTAAACAATTGTTAATGGTGTCTGGTATTGATAAATACTTCCAAATAGCTCCATGCTTTAGAGATGAAGATGCAAGAGCTGATAGAGCTCCAGGTGAGTTTTATCAATTAGATATGGAAATGTCTTATGCTACACAAGAAGATATTTTCAGTGTTATTGAACCTGTTATGTATAATACATTTAAAAAGTTTTCAAATAAGACAATATCTAAATATCCATTCCCAAGAATTTCATATAAAGATGCAATGCTTAAATATGGTAGTGATAAACCAGATTTAAGAAATCCTTTAATAATTCATGATATTTCTGATATTTTTGAAACTGTTGACTTAAATGCTTTTAAAGGAAAAATAGTTAGAGTTATTTCTACTCCTAATGTAGAAAACCAACCTAGAAGCTTTTTTGATGGTATGACTGATTATGCTATTAAAGAATGTAAAGCAAAAGGTTTAGCATGGCTTAGAATTTTAGAAGATGGAACTTTCCAAGGTCCTATTGCAAAATTTATACCAGATGATGCAAGAGAAAAAATGATAACTAGAACAAATTCAAAACCTGGTGATTGTTTATTCTTTATAGCTGAATCTATGCCAAGAGTTGAAACTTTAGCTGGTGAAGTAAGGGCAGAATTAGGAAGAAGATTAAATCTAATTGATGATAATATTTTTGAATTTTGCTGGATAGTTGATTTTCCTATGTTTGAAAAAGAAGATAACGGAACAATAACATTTAGTCATAATCCTTTTTCTATGCCACAAGGTGGATTAGAAGCTTTAACTACTAAAGATCCACTTGATATATTAGCATATCAATATGATATAGTTTGTAATGGTATTGAACTTTCTTCAGGGGCTGTTAGAAATCATGATATAAATATTATGATGAAAGCTTTTGAAATGGCTGGATATACTAAAGAAGAAGTTGAATCAAGATTTGGAGCATTGTATACTGCATTCCAATTTGGAGCTCCACCTCATGCTGGTGTAGCACCTGGTGTTGATAGAATGCTTATGTTATTATCTAATTCAGATACTATTAGAGAAGTAATTGCATTCCCTCTTAATAGTAAAGCTCAAGACTTAATGATGAAAGCACCTAGTAATGTTAAAAGAGAACAATTAAGAGATGTTAGCATAGCTTTAGATATAAAAAAATAAAAAATGAAAATAAACTCAAAATAAACATAAACCTAAAGAAATAATTATAGTTTTATAAATAATAATAAACTTACTAAAAAAATAAATAGAAGTGCTTTTACTTAATATAGTATTAAACACTCCTATTTATTTTTCTTAGTTTTTTTAATAAGTTCTTTAACATTAAAAGAGACTTATAAATAAGCCTCTTTATATGAATTCATATATTTATATAATATATTTTTAATTATTTTTTGTTTACGATATCTTTTAATGCTTTACCAGCTTTGAAAACTGGAGCTTTAGATGCAGGTATTTTGATTTCTTCTTTAGTTTGTGGATTTCTACCTTTTCTTGCTGCTCTTTTTCTCACTTCGAAAGAACCAAATCCAACTAATTGAACTTTATCTCCTTTTTTTAGTGTTTCAGTTACAACTTCTACAAATGCGTTTACTGATGCTTCAGCAACTTTTTTTGTATCCCCTGTTTTTGCAGCTACTGCCGCGATTAATTCAGCTTTGTTCATTTCAATTACCTCCTATAAGATTTATGTACATAATGCTCGAACAAAACACTAATGTACTCTATTTATTTAATTTCGCCAAAAATAGCTAAAATCCTTCTTTTTATTTTGTTTTTTTTATTTTTTTACAATTTTTTTCAACTTTATACTTTATTGAAATATTTTATGTTTCCTCTTCGTAGTATAATTCTACAAATACTAATATACTTTAATTTTTTCTAATACTTTTACAATTTTGTTTCCCATTGGTATTTCATATAATTCTTCTTTAGAAAATACTTTTAAAGCTAAAACTGCTAATACATATATTATACCTGCTACTAATATTGAAGCTAGAGTTACAACATTATGATACCCTATTCCTATAAAATTATTAATTTGGTCAACATATTTTGCACCTATATCTAGCAATATATCATATGTAAAATATGAGCATATCCCCATTATTGTTACTGCTAAGATAGGTTTTACTACAAATTTAGTAAAAGTAAGATCTAGTTTAACATTTTTTCTAAGCGCTGTTATTGCTATTATAAATGCTACAACATGGCAAGCGACACTTGCAATTGCAGCACCATTTACACCTATTTCTGGTATTGGTACTAATATTAAATTTAGTATCAATTTAACTAATACACCTGCACCTAATGATATTGCTGGTATTGCTAATTTTCCATATCCTTGTAATATTCCATTTATGGTTTGATCTAATATTGTGAATATTATTGCTATTGAACTTATTTGAAGTATCATTGCTCCATCATTTGCATTTGGAAATAGAAGTGACAATATTGGTCCTGCAAATAGGAACATACCAACTGTACATGGAAGTCCTATTAACATTGATGTAAGTAATGAAAAAGATGATTTTTTTGTTATTGTTTTTTTATCTTTCCTTGCTTTCGCTGCTGCTATAGCTGGAACTAGTGCAGTTGCAAAAGCTACATTAAATGAAAGTGGCAAACTTGTTAACATATCTACTTTTCCACCTAATATTCCATATTGAGCAATTGCCTCAGCTTCCGGCATAAATTCTTTTAGATTTCTAACTACTGTAAATGAATCTATATTTTTATTTAGTGAAGACATTATTGCAGTTAGTGCTATTGGAGCTGCAACTAAAAGTATCTTCTTAATAATATTTCTTCTTCTTTCTGACTTATAGTTTACAGACATTTTTATTTCTTTTCCAATTTCTTTTCTTCTTACTTTATAATACATATATAAATATCCAAAACCTGCAAGTGTTGCAACTGTTGTAGCAAGTGTTGCCCCTGCTGCCATCCACTGCGTCGATACATTTGACATTATAGCTATTACTTCTACAAACCCTATTGTTAATGCTGTTTTAAATATTTGCTCTAAAGTTTGAGATCTAGCTGTAGCTTTCATATTTTGTCTAGCATTAAAGTATCCTCTTAAAACTGAAGAAATTGCAACAAAAAATATTGCTGGTGATAATGCAACTAATGTCATCTCTGCTTCTGGAATTTGTAACCACTCTTTAGCAATCATTCCTGCACCTAAAAACAGCATCAAACTTCCTACTATTCCTATTACAGAAAATGTTGCAAAAGCTATTTTAAATATTCTATGACCACCTTTATGATCTCCAATTGCTATTTTTTCAGAAACTAATTTTGAAATTGCACTTGGTACTCCTATTGAAGATATTGTAAGTAACATAGCATATATTTGATAACTTGCTGCTACTATTCCATTTCCTTGATCTCCAAATCCTTCCCTATTTGTTAAATATATTGTATATACCATTCCTAATAACTTTATTAATAATTGAGAAAATATTAATGTTATTATTCCTTGTATAAAAGTTTCTTTTTTTGGTGATTTTAAATCATCACTTTTTTCAAGTCTTTTTTCCATCTAATCACTCCTATAGTATTATATATATTAATTCTTATTGTTTATTATAAGTTTAATTGAATAATTATTCAAGTAATTTTAAAATTAAAAGTAGAAAACTTATATCGCTTTCTACTTTCAACTTAATTTTATCTATTTATCTATACTTTACCTATAAAATTATCTAATGCTTCAAATTGCTTTTCTGCTTTTTTAGAATTTAAATTTTCTTCATTCTTTTCATATTTAAATTCTGATAAGTCAGTTTGAATTTTTAAATCTTCTAAATTCAATACTGCTTTTGTTAAGTTTAAATCATTTATAAGGTTATTAGTTTTTTTACTATATGATATAACAAAATATTTTTGTTCCATAATACTTGATAATACCATTGCATGAAATCTAGTACAAATCATATATTCCATTTGTGCATATGTTTCTAAATATTTAGCAATATTCCCATCATAATTAACTATTTTTACTTTATTTCTTTCATCTTCTCCTAATTTTTGTATTAATTTATCTGCCGCTATTTTATCTCCTTCATATTCGCAAAATGAGAAAATATTGATAGTTTTACCTTGTTTTACATATTTTTCTATATTAGTTTTTAAAAATTCTAAATATGTATTTTCTTTATCTTTTAAATTATCTCTAATACCTAAATCGATAATTGAAATCCCAACAGTATTTTTAATTATTTCTGTTTTTTTATGAGGATATGCAAATATTAAATCTGGCTCATATCTTACACTTTTAATATCTTTAAAAATATTTTTTGAATATGTATCTCTAAAACATACATCTTCACAATTTTCAAATAAAGATTTACATGCTTCTACATATTCCTGAGTTGTATATGGTCCAAAATTTGAACTAATATAAAAGAATGGTTTTTCTTTTGATTTAGCTTCTTTTACAAATCTTTCAAATTCTTTAATTCCAACTACACCTTCATCACAATGTTCCATAAATATAGATCCACCAATATATACAAAAGCGTCATATTCATCTATATTAATATTTTTTAGTGTTTGATTTTTTTTATCTTTAACACCTAGTTTCGGGTTTACATTTGAAAATTTTTCATATATATCATGATATTTTTCGTCTACTATAATATCAAACTCTACATTAGGATATCTAGTTGATATAAATTCTAAAAATAAATCATCTCCTAAATTAAGTTTTGCATATGCTAATAAAAATATTTTCATTTAATCTTACCTTTCTTTTTTTATCTTGTCTTCTTATTTTATAATTTTATCTATATTAGGTAATATTTGTTTTTTTCTTGAAACTACACCTGGTAAAAATGCTCTATTGTTTTTTAATTCAACTAAAAAAGCTTCTTCTACTGTGTTTTTCATATCTCCTAATGATATTATTTCAGTATTACTATTTACAATATCTGTTATGGCAAAAACAAATAAGCTATATCCTTTTTTACTAATTACATTGTTTATTGCTAGTTCTATTTCTTCTTGTCTTTTTAATACATCATTTATATCTACTGTATTAACTTGTGCTATTGCAAATTTAGTACCATCTTTATCTAATTCTTTAGCATCTAATTCTATTAATTCTTCTGGTGAATATTCGTCTAAATCTGTTCCTGCTTTTAGCATTTCTAATCCATATTCATACATATTAACTCCAGATATTTTTTCTAATGCTTCTGCTGCTTTTACATCATGTTTTGTTGTTGTTGGAGATTTTAATAATAAAGTATCAGATACAATTGCACTTAACATTAATACAGCCTCTTCTTTATTTATTTCTAATCCTTTTGCTAAATAATCTTGATATAGAATTGTTGATGTTGATCCATATGGTTTTGCTGTATAATATAATGGTTCTGATGTTTCAATATTTGCTATTCTGTGATGATCCACTACACCAATTATTTTTGCATCTTTTATACCTTCTACACTTTGAGAGGCTTCATTATGATCTACTAAAATTACTTTTTGACCTGGTTCTACTTTAGATACAACTTCTGGCGCTTTTATATTTAAGTAATCAAGTACATATTGTGTTTCTTTATTTATTTTTCCTAAAACTACTGCTTTTGAATTATTATACCCATTTTTTTCATTTAATCTTTCTTTTACCATTGCTGAACATACTGAATCTGTGTCTGGACTTTTGTGTCCAAATATTAATATTTCTTTTTCCATTTTATTATTCCTCATTTCTTTGTTTTTATTTTTTATTCTGCATTAAGTTTGCTTTCTATTCTATCTTTTTTTATTTTATATTAATTTTTGTTTAGGTTTATACATAAAAAAAGAAATTAAGATTATTTTTATTCTTAACTCTTTTATTATATTACTGTAACTAGCTATTGTCAACAGTTTAAGCATCTTTTTCTAAGTCTAGCATTAGTCTACATGCATATTCATTAACTCTATATATTGCATATACAAAATCTGCTCTTTTTTCTCGACTTACATCTTCTACCATTTCTAAACATTTTATAATATTGCTTTGCAAGTCTATTATTTTTTTAGCATTCATTTTTGAAGTTGTTACACTTACTTCTGGTCTTACTCTATATAAATGAGTAACAAAGTCTGCTACAGCATATGAGTTAGCTTTTAAAATACCTTGATAATAGAATACAAAATCTTGGAATAATTTTTCTTCAATAAATCTTATATTGTTATCTATAATAAACTCTCTTCTCCAACATACATCCCAAACATTTTCATATTTCCATTCTCTTGCTCTTGCTTTAAACGTTGAGTTTTCCTTTTGAGGTATATATGTACCTGTTTGTGATCCAAACTTCTCAAATCCTAAATATACAACATCTGGTTTTTCGTTTCCTATAACATTATTTATATCTAATAATGTATTTTCATTTTTTAGCAAATCATCTGCATCTAAAAATACTATATATTCTCCTGTTGCATTATCTAACCCTAAATTTCTTGCTCCACCATCTCTAAGATTTTTATCTGTTTTAAAAACTTTAATATCTTCTATACTATTTAAAGTTTCCATAGTCTTATCTGTTGAGCAGTCATCTACAATTATTATTTCATAATCTTTAAATTTCTGCATTTTAACACTATCAATTGTTTCTTTTATAGTATTTTGAGCATTATATGCTGGTATTATGACACTAAATCTCATTTTACATCTATCTCCTTTTGGCTTATTATATTACTATATTTATTGCTTGCTAATATTATTTAAAATATTTTCTAATTCTTCTTTATTAAAATCATATTTTTTATTGCAAAAATGACAAACTAATTCTGCTTTTTGATCTTCTAAAATTAAACTTTGCAAATCCTCTTTTCCTATAGAAATTAATGCTGTTTCCATTTTGGTTTTAGAACAGTCACACTCATATTTAGGTTCTATATTTTCTTCTATTATTTCTGCAGTATCATCACCTGTTACTTTTTTAACTATATCTAATAATGATAATTTTTGTTCTAGTAGTTTGGAAATTGCTCCTGCTTTATATATTGCTTTTTCTATACTCGTAATATCTTCTTCTGTTGCATCTGGCATAGGATTGATTAAATATCCACCAGCAGACTTAATACCATCTTTATTTACAAGTACACCTAAAGCTACTGCTGATTGTCTTTGTTCTGAATTAACAAAATAGCTTGCAAAATCGTCTCCTAATTCACCTGTCACAAGTGGTGATACTCCAACATATGGGTCTTTTAATCCTATATCTTTTATTACATTTATAAATCCTTCTGGTCCAATAGCTCCGCCTACATCTAATTTCCCAAATTCGTTAAGTGGTAAATCTACTTGTGGGTTTAATATATATCCTTTTACTTTTATGTCATTATTTGCAACAACTAGCATTTTATTAATAGGTCCATTTCCTTTTACTTGCACAGTTAGTTTATCTTTTTTATTTTTCATTTCACTTGCCATAATTGATGTCATAGTAAGTAGTCTACCAAATGCTGCTGCACCCAATGGGCTTAAATCATGTGTTAGTCTTGCTTTTTCTATTAATTTTGTTGTATCTGCACATATTATTGATATTCTACCATTATATGCTAAACATTTTATTATTTTATTTTCCACTTAAATTTCACTTCTTTCTAATATAAAAATCTTATAATAAATTTTGTTAGTTTATTATAAGATTTTTGTTTATTTAATTATCTTTTTTAAATTTTCCCATATTTCATGTGTTTTAATATATTCACTATAATGTATTTCTACATCTTTTTGATAGTTTTCTAAATCTTGTTTTAATACACTAAAATCATAATTTACAAATAATTTATTTAATTCTGGTATAGATTCGTCTAATTCTCTTCTTATTTCTTCTATTTTATCATTAAAAGTTTCTGAATTTGTAATATATAATAAAAGTGGTTTATATTTCATCCAACCTCTTGATGCTTGAATAAATCTTTGCGGTATCCATTCTTCATCAACTTTTATTTTTCTTAAATTTTGCGGATACGCTTTTTTCAGTATATTTTTATATTTTAAAAATCCATCATGGAAATGATATATTGGAAGTTTTAAAACTTTTGTATCTTTTAGCCAAGTTGAGAAAAATGCATCTTCTCCTCTTGCTCCTTGTGGGTTATAGTATGCTGGTATTTTATCAATATTTCTTAAATTTAGACAAATTGTTGATCCTACTACCCATTTTGCTAATCCATTATATTCAATTTCATATATTTTTTTATTTTCTATTATATCTGTATTTGCATATGTAATACCATTATCTTTTATAAATTTTTCTTTGATTGAATCCCATTCAATAACTTCATTACTTATTGCTTCTATATATTTTTTAAATTTTTCTTCATCTATTTCTTCCCCAAATTCAAAATATGGTATTGGAGATATATATCCACAGTGATGTCCTATTGTAATATCTGCAACATCTATATTTTTTAGATGTTCAACAACATTATCTTGTTCTATCCACTTAACTTGATTTTGAGTTTTAACACATGCTACTGGATATTCATCATCATCCCAAAACAATAAGCTATCCATTCCATCTTTTTTAGCATAATACATTACTGTATTTCTTCCTTTTGCATGACCATGGCCAAAAAACAAATCTAAATCCTCTTTATTTATCTCGTTATTTGCTCTTATTTTTTTCTTTTCTTCTATAATATCTTCTGGTGTAATATATTTTACATTGAATTCTTTATATACTTCTTTGTCTAATTTGTAGAATTCTTCTCTCTTAGTACCTACATAATTTAAATCATATAATATATATATTGTAGGTTCTATCTCTTTATCTATACTTGAAAATTGTTTAATTATATCTTTGTGTGTATTATTAATTATATCACATACATTATTTCTTCCTGTCACAAAACCAATTGCAATTTTTAATTTATTCATCTTATATTCCTTTCTCGTACTTTACATTTTAGCTATATAATTTTTTTATAAAAAACTTCACTTTCATCTGTATCATACTTATATGCTTCAAAACCGTTTTTTTCATATAATTTTATTGCATTTTCTAATTGCAATGATGTTCCTAATCTTACCTCACTATAATTATTATTTTTTGCATATTCTAACACATTATTAAATAATTTTGTTGCAATACCTTTTCCTCTATAATTTTTATCTACATATAAACATTCAATTTTAGCTATTTTACTTTCTATTTCATAGATTCCACATGTAGCTATAATATTTCCATTTCCTTGTTTTGCTGTGTAAAACACACCTAAACCTTTATCATAATTTTCAAAATTCTTTTGACTTATCCCTTTTTCCCAACTTTTAATATCTATTTCTTTTATAACACTTAACATGAAATTTCTAATAAAAGGTTGTAAATTACATTCATATTTTACTATATTTATTTGCTCCATTTATTCATCCCTCATTTTACTTATTATACAAAAAATATATATTACGCAATATATATTTTTTTATCCCCTTATTTTATTACTAAGCTATTAAATATATTATCATATTTTATGATTTAAGTCAATATTAAACCGTATAATTGTTATCACTCTAACGTTATACAAATCATTTACATAATATAAACTAGTTCTGTTTAAATTCTCTTTTAGCTGTTCCGCATACTGGGCATGTCCATTCTTGAGGTAGTTCTTCAAACTCTGTACCTGCTTTTATACCTGCTTTCTCATTTCCGTGTTTTGGATTATATATATATTTACATTCCATACATTCATATCTTTGATTTTCTTCTTTTTCACCTTTAAAGTTCTTGTATCCTAATATAATTGCAATAATTGCCATTATTAAGAATGATACTGCTTTCATGGTTCCACTTTCTAATAATATTACTGCAAAAAGTCCAAGTGTTGCACTAAGTACATATAGTATTATTACTGTTTGTTTTTGAGTAAAACCTTTTGCTACTATCCTATGATGTAAATGTCCTTTATCTGCTTTAAAAATTGCCTTAATAGATTTACCTTTAATTAACCTCCTAATTATAGCCCATGTTGTATCAACTATTGGAAGTCCTAATGCAATAAGTGGAAGCACTATAACTGCTGCTGTATATGTTTTTGCTACACCAAGTATTGATATTATGGCTATAGCGTACCCTATAAAATTTGATCCAGTATCTCCGATAAACGTTTTAGCTGGTGAAAAATTAAAAGGTAGGAAACCTATCATAGCTCCTGCTAAAGCAGTTATTAATATTATTGATATAAGCGGTGAACCATTTAATACAAATATTAGTAATAATGATATTGCTGATATTGTTGATATACCTGAAGATAATCCATCTAACCCATCACTTAAATTTATTGCATTTGTTACAATTACAATCCAACCTATTGTTAATAATATTGAAAATGTTTCTTGTATTTGAAATGATGCAAAAAATGGTAATGTTACATCATCAATCCTAACTCCAAAAGCTACTGCTACAATTGCTGCTAATAACTGTCCAGATAATTTAAATATTGGCTTTATATCTCGTATATCATCAATTATACATGTTATTCCTAATATTATTATCCCAAGTAACATCCCTAGTAGTTTCATTCCATATTCTTCTGCCCCAAATATATTAATTGTTCCTTCTAAACTAGTTACTATTAATAAATAAATTGAGGACACTAAAAATCCAAGTATTACAGCTGGTCCTCCAAACTTTGGCATTGCTTTTGTATGCATTCTTCTTTCATCTTTTGGTACATCTACTGCACCTATTTTTCTAGCTAATTTAATAGTATATGGTGTTGCAATAAAAGATACTATTAATGCTAATAAAAATGCTATTACTATATCACCCCACATATGAGCCTCCTATTTTATATTATTTTTTTCTATTTCACTTATTAAATCTACTCTTTTCTTATGTCTTCCTTCTGTAAAATTTGTTTCTAACCAAATATTAATTATTTCTATTGCTTTTTCTTTATTTAGTTTATTTGCACTTAATGCTAAAATGTTACTATCATTATGTTCTCTAGAACTTTTAGCAGTTTCAATATCTTCACAAAGTGCACATCTAATTCCACTAAATTTATTTGCTGCTATACTCATTCCAATTCCAGATTTACAAATTAGTATTCCTTTATTAATTTTTCCATTTTGCATATCTTTTGCTAACTTACTTGCAATAACTGGGTAATCAACACTTTCTAAACTATTTGTTCCATAATCTATATATTTAATATTTAATTTATTAAACTCTATTTTTAATTCTTCTTTTAATTCAAAACCTCCATGGTCACATCCTATTCCTATCATAAGAAAACCTCCATTTCACTACTAAATATATCATAAAATAGTGTGTATTACAATAATTCTTTAAAATTTACTTGCATTTTCTCTACATATATGATAAAATATCCTATGTTATAGTTTAATAAGACTAAGAGGAGGTGCAATTATGCCAAATATTAAATCAGCTAAAAAAAGAGTTAAAGTTATTGAGAAAAAAACATTAAAAAATAATATGATTAAATCTGAATACAAAACAGCTATTAAAAAATTCGAAGAAGCTGTCGAAGCTAAAAACTTAGAAGAAGCAAAAACTTTATTAGCAACAGCTACACAAAAAATTGATCAAGCTTGTTCAAAAGGTGTTATTGTTAAAAATACTGCTTCAAGAAAAAAATCTAGCTTATCAAAAAAATTAAACACAATTGGTGCTTAATTATATATAAAAATTATGCATAGTTTTTATTTGCGAGGTATTATCCTCGCATTTTTTATTTAACTACTAATTAAAAAAACAGTTTAATATGTTTTACATATTGAACTGTTTTTTATTTTTATTTATTTAATTCTTCTATAAACATTTTGTTTAACATTTGTGGATTAGCTTTTCCTTTTGTTTCTTTCATTGCTTGCCCTACTAAAAATCCTAATGCTTTATCTTTTCCTGCTTTATAATCTGCAACTGATTGTGCATTTTGCTCTAATATTTTAATTACAACTTCTTTAATAGCACCTTCATCTGATATTTGAATCCACCCTTTTTCTTTAATAATTACTTCTGGGTCTTTAGGACACTCGAAAAGCTCTTGTAATACTTTTTTACCAATACTTGAACTAATTGTACCTTTATCTATTAAAATGATTAATTTCCCTAATTGGTTGCTATCAAACGGTATTTCAATTGGTTCTATTTCAGTTTCATTTAATATTCTTGAAATATCTGATATTATCCAGTTATTAACTGCTTTAGGATTATTACATACTTTAATTGTATCTTCAAATAAGTCTGATAAATATTTTGATGATGTTATTAATTTAGCGTCTTTTTCAGATAAACTATATTCTGTTAAATATCTTTCTTTTCTACTTTCTGGTAATTCTGGTAATGTATTTTTAACATTTTCTATATATTCTTCTGACAATTTAATTGCTACTAAATCTGGATCTGGAAAATATCTATAATCTTGAGCATCTTCTTTATCTCTCATTGGAAATGTTTTTCCTGATACATCATCCCATCTTAAAGTTTCTTGAGTTATAACTCCACCATCTTCTATAACATCAATTTGTCTATCTACTTCATATTCAATAGCTCTTGATATACTTCTAAAAGAGTTCATATTTTTCATTTCAGTTCTTGTTCCAAGTTTTGTTTCACCTTTTTTTCTAACAGATACATTAACATCTGCTCTTAAAGATCCTTCTTGCATTTTACAATCTGAAACTTCAATATATTCTAATATAGATTTTAATTTTCTTAAATATTGTTCTACTTCAAAAGCAGAGTTTAAATCTGGCTCTGATACTATCTCAATTAATGGAACTCCAGCTCTATTTAAATCAACTAATGTACCTCCACCTAATTCATCATGATTTAATTTTCCTGCATCTTCTTCTATGTGAATTCTTGTTAATCTAATTCTTTTTTTACCTTCTTCAGTTTCAATATCAATGTACCCTTTTTCACAAAGTGGTTTATCAAATTGTGATATTTGATATGCTTTTGGTAAATCTGGATAAAAATAGTTTTTTCTATCATTTTTACTATCTCTTGATATTTCACAATTTGTAGCTAATCCTGCTTTAACTGCATATTCAACTACTTTTTCGTTTAATACTGGAAGCGTACCTGGCATTGCCATACAAATTGGGCAAGTATGAGTATTTGGCGCTCCACCAAACTCTGCTGGGCAATTACAAAATATTTTTGTTTTTGTTGATAATTCACTATGTACTTCTAATCCAATTATCACTTCATAATCTTGTCTTGACATCTATTTTCCTCCTATTTTATAAATTGTGGCATATATGTTTCTCTAAATTTTGTTGCTTGTTCATATGTATATGCTGCATTTAATATTGTTTCTTCTTTAAATTTATTACCTATTAATTGCATACCTATTGGCATTCCTGTTTTATCTACACCACAAGGTACTGATATTGCTGGAAGTCCTGCAATGTTTACTGATACTGTGCAAATATCTGCTAAATACATTTCTAATGGATTCTCTGATTTACCACCGATATCGAATGCTACTGTTGGAGCAGTAGGTGTTAATATAAGGTCATATTTTTCAAAAGCTTTGTTAAATTCATTCATAACAAGTGTTCTTACTTGTTGTGCTTTTTTGTAATATGCATCATAATATCCTGATGATAATACATATGTACCTAAAATTATTCTTCTTTTTACTTCTTTTCCAAATCCTTCACTTCTTGACTTTTTATATATTTCTTTTAAGTTTTCAAATTTTTCTGTTCTATGTGTATATCTAATTCCATCAAATCTTCCTAAGTTTGAACTTGCTTCAGCACAAGCTATAATATAGTAAGTTGCTAATGAATATTTAGCTATATCAAGTGATATTTCTTCTATTTCTGCACCTAGCTCTTTGTATTTAGCTATAGCTGTTTCTAAACTTGCTTTTACTTCTTCATTTATTCCTTCTCCAAAGAATTCTTTTGGTACAGCTATTTTTAATCCTTTTACATCATTTTTTAATGATTTTGTATAATCTATATTTCCTATATCTTCTGATGTTGTATCTTTTTTGTCATGTCCTGCTAGTACATTTAATAATAGGGCTGAATCATATACATCTTTAGTTATAGGTCCTATTTGGTCTAGTGATGACGCAAATGCTACTAATCCAAATCTTGAAACTAGTCCATATGTTGGTTTTAATCCTACTATACCGCAAAAAGATGCTGGCTGACGAATTGATCCTCCTGTATCTGATCCTAATGACCATGGTACTAAGTTAGCTGCTACTGCTGCTGCACTTCCTCCTGATGATCCTCCTGGTACTTTTTTTAAATTCCATGGGTTTGCTGTTTTTTTGAAGTATGAATATTCTGTTGATCCTCCCATTGCAAATTCATCCATATTTAATTTTCCTAGAGTTATCATATTTTCATTATTTATTTTTTCCATTACTGTTGCATCATAAGGAGATATAAAGTTTTCTAGCATTTTAGAGCTACATGTTGTTTTTATTCCTTTTGTACAAATATTATCTTTTATCCCTATTGGTATTCCAGCTAACTCATTAGCTATAGTTCCATCTAATATTTTTTTATCTATTTCATTTGCTTTTTCTTCTGCTTCTTTTTCTAATGTTGTAACAAATGCTTTAACATCTGTTTCTTTTTCTGCAATTCTCTCATTATATGCTTTTACTATTTCAACTGATGTTAATTCTTTGTTTTTAATTTTTTCAATTAATTCACGAACTGTTAAATCTACTATGTTCATATTATCTCCTTCCTAATTTATTACTTTTGGTAATTTAAACATATTTTGTTCTTTAGTTATTGCATTTTGTAGTAATCCATCTATATCTTCAAATTTTTCTACTTCATCTTTTCTAAATCTATTTTTTGCTTCTGCTCCACCAATTGTTACTTCTAAGTTTTCTACTGGTGCATTGTTTACTATGTTTGCAAAGTCTAATATATTTTCTAAATGTGATAAGTATTTTTCTACTTCTTCATCATTTAATGTTAAGTGTGCTAAGTTTGCCATATGTAAAATTTCTTGTTTACTTACTTTCATATTTTCCTCCATATTACTTCTTAATTTTCTCTAACATTATATACTTTTTGCCTAAAAAAAACAAGTGAAATCACTTAATTTCACCTGTTTTTATGTTTTTAATTAGTTAATGTCATCTTTTCTTTACCGTCTTCTGTAACTGTATTTACATTGTATAACAGTGGCTTGTTTGTGACTATACCATCTAATGCAATTGTTCCTTTTACATATCCATCATAGAATATGAATTCTCCACTTGTTTCTATTCCCACATTTCCACCTATTACAGCTGGATTATCTACTGCTACATTTCCGTCATCTACTCCTAATGTTAATTTACCTGTATTTTTAATTCCTATTCCTACTGTATTTTCTATTCTTCCGTTTCCAGTAATTATTAATTCTCCACTATTTATTATACACACTTCTCCAGTTCCAATCACACTATTTCCATTTAGTTCAAGTGTTATTTTCTTTTCACCAATTTCAATACTTGAACTTTCAAGTATAACATCTTTTCTTAGTACTATTGTATCTCCTTCAACGCTAGCTCCAATTGCATCTTGAAGTGACCCATAATTTACACTTCCTATTGTTGCAATTATTACTTCTCCTCCAACTGGTATCAAGATTCCTTCTTCATATTCTCCTACCATTGTTTCTGATAATTGGTAATCTGGTTCTATGTTACTGATTGTTCCATAGTATGTATTTACTTTTCCTTTGATTACTCCATCATAGAAGTTGAGTGTTCCTCCACCATTGTTTGCTACTCCATATGTTGTTCCACTTATGCTTGGTACTGTTTTACTTATTTCTCCTCCTAGTTCTCCTATAGTTATTGTTCCTGTGCTAGCATTATATACTCCTGAACCACCTGCAGCATTTATTATTCCTTCTCTAATGTTAATATTACCTATATCACTATTATATACTCCATATGTTGTACTATTTATTGATGCCGCCTCTATTTCTCCT
>CAYJKK010000009.1:0-61874 GCA_964370905.1 uncultured Clostridium sp.
CCTTTTTCTTCTTTTATTTTTTGTTTTAATTTTTCTCTCGTGTTATTTTTATGTACATCAACTCCTGCAAGGGTTTTAGCTTTTATATAATTAAACATTTTTTTATTCTCCTTTTGTAGTTTTTATTACTCTAAATTTATCACAACTTTAGCTTTTTTACAATATTTTTTAACCTTTTTATTTTTTATTTATTTTGCTTACTTTATCTTTATTTTAATTTTTATTATACGTTAAAAAAGAACTAATATTTTTCAATATTAGTTCTTTTTTGTTTTATTTTTTTGCTTTTTGCTTTGTTCTTTTTTTATTCTGTAACTGTTTCTTCAGATTCTGTTTCAGTAGATTCAAGTTCTTCTGTAACTTCTGGTATCTCTTCAATTTCAGTACTTATTTTTGTATTTAAATATCTTTGCATTCCTGTTCCAGCTGGGATTAACTTACCTATAATTACATTTTCTTTTAATCCAATTAAATCATCTGTTTTACCTTTGATTGCTGCTTCTGTAAGAACTCTTGTTGTTTCTTGGAATGATGCTGCAGATAAGAAACTATCAGTTGCAAGAGATGCTTTAGTAATACCAAGTAATACTCTTCTACCTGTTGCAGGTCTTAATCCTTTTTCTTCAGCTTCAATATTTTTAGCCTCAAATTCGTACATATCAACTAATGCTCCATGGAACATATCTGTATCTCCATTATGTTCAATCTTAACTTTTTTAAGCATTTGACGTCCTATAACTTCGATATGTTTATCGTTGATATCAACCCCTTGATTTCTATATACTTTTTGTACTTCTGTAATTAAATATTCATAAACTCCTTCTGGTCCTTTTATTGCTAAAATTTCAGATGGATTTATTGAACCTTCAATTAGAGGCTCTCCTGATTCTACCATATCTCCATCTCTAACTCTCATTTTTGATCCAAATGGAATTGTATATGTTCTTGAATCATCTTTAGATGTTACTACAATTTCTTTTTTCTTTTTAGTTTCTTTTATTTTAACTTTACCATCAATTTCTGTAATGATAGCAAGCCCTTTTGGTTTACGAGCTTCAAATAACTCTTCAACCCTTGGAAGCCCTTGAGTTATATCTGCAACCCCTGCAACCCCTCCTGAGTGGATAGTTCTCATTGTAAGCTGTGTTCCAGGTTCACCTATAGATTGTGCAGCAATTATACCTACTGCTTCTCCTATTGATACTAACTCACGTCTTGCAAGTCCCATTCCATAACATTTTTGACATACACCATATTTTGATCTACATCCTAATACAGAACGAACTTTAACTTTTTCAATTCCTGCATCAACAATTTGTTTAGCAATTTCATCTGTTATCATAGTTTCTGTATCAACTATTACTTCATTTGTTTCTGGGTTTATAACTTCTTCTAAAGTATATCTACCAACTAATCTTTCTTCCATTTTTTCTATAATTTGGTTTCCATCTTTAATATCATAAATATACATTCCATCATGTGTTCCACAATCATATTCTCTTACGATTATATCTTGTGATACATCTACTAATCTTCTTGTTAAATATCCTGAATCGGCTGTTCTTAAAGCTGTATCTGATAACCCTTTACGAGCACCATGGGCTGATATGAAGTATTCTAATGCATCTAATCCTTCTGCAAATGATGACTTGATTGGAATTTCTACTGCTTTACCAGTTGTAGATGCCATAAGTCCACGGATACCAGCAATTTGTCTTAACTGGTTCATATTTCCTCTGGCTCCAGATTTTACCATCATATATATTGGATTTAATTCTTCAAAGTTTTCTTCCATCGCAGCACTTACTTTTTTAGTTGTTTTTTCCCATACACCAATTACTGCGTTATATCTTTCATTATTTGTAATTAATCCTCTTGCATATTGTTTTCTTATTGTTTCGATTTCACTATCTGCTTCTTGTAATAGTTCTTTTTTAGCTTCTGGTACTTTTACGTCATCCATAGAGAATGTTATACCAGCTAGTGTTGAATATTTAAATCCTAAAGATTTAATATAGTCTATTACTTCTGCTGATTCTGTTAATCCATGTCTATCTATTACTCTTTCAATTATTGTTCCCATTGATTTTTTCATAACTGGGAAGTCAATTTCATATTGGAATTGATCTTCTTCTCTGTTTACAAATCCTAAATCTTGTGGAATTCCTTGATTGAATATGATTTTACCAACACTTGTTTCTATTTTTTTTGATACTTTTTCTCCATCTATTTCTTTAGTTATTCTAACAAATATTTTTGCATGAATATCTACTTCATTATTTTCAAAAGCCATTATTGCTTCTTCTGGATCTTTAAAGTATGTTCCTTCTCCTTTTACACCATCTATTACCATTGTTAAGTAATATGCTCCAAGGATCATGTCAAGTCTTGGTACTGCAACTGGTTTACCATCTTGTGGTTTAAGTAAGTTGTTTGTTGCAAGCATTAAGTATCTTGATTCTGCTTGTGCTTCTGGTGATAATGGTAAATGTACCGCCATTTGATCACCGTCAAAGTCGGCATTAAATGCTTCACAAACAAGTGGGTGAAGTTTTATTGCTCTACCTTCAACTAGCACTGGTTCAAATGCTTGAATACCAAGTCTATGTAATGTTGGTGCACGGTTTAACATTACTGGGTGATCTTTTATAACTTCTTCTAAAATTCCCCATACTTCTGGTCTTAATCTTTCTACCATTCTTTTTGCGTTTTTAATATTTTGAGCAATTCCACGGCCAACTAATTCTCTCATAACAAATGGTTTAAATAATTCTACTGCCATTTCTTTTGGAAGTCCACATTGGTAAATGTTTAATTCTGGCCCTACTACGATAACTGAACGTCCTGAATAGTCAACACGTTTTCCTAGTAAGTTTTGACGGAAACGCCCTTGTTTACCTTTTAACATATCTGATAATGATTTAAGTGGTCTGTTTCCAGCACCTGTAACAGGTCTTCCACGTCTTCCATTATCTATTAAAGCATCTACAGATTCTTGTAACATTCTTTTTTCATTTCTTACAATTATTTCTGGTGCTCCTAATTCTAATAATCTTTTTAAACGATTATTTCTATTTATTACTCTTCTATATAAGTCATTTAAGTCAGATGTTGCAAATCTACCACCATCTAATTGTACCATTGGTCTTATTTCTGGTGGAATTACTGGTACTACTTGCATTACCATCCAATCAGGTTTGTTTTCTGATAATCTAAATGATTCTATAGTATCTAATCTTTTAACTAATTTTATTCTTTTTTGTTCACTTGCTGTTTCTAAGTCTTTTTTAATTTGTTCTGATAATGCATCTAAGTCAACTTGTAATAGAAGTTCTTTTAATGCTTCAGCTCCCATTCTAGCTTTAAAGCTTCCTCTTCCATATTTTTCAACAGCTTCATGATATTCTTTTTCATTTAATACTTGACATTTTTCAAGTCCTGTTTCACCTTTGTCTATTACAACATAAGATGCAAAGTATATTATTTTTTCAAGATTTCTTGGTGATATATCTAATACTAAAGCTATTCTACTTGGAATTCCTTTAAAGTACCAGATATGTGCTACTGGAGCTGCAAGTTCAATGTGTCCCATTCTTTCACGTCTAACTTTTGCTTTTGTAACTTCAACACCACATCTATCACAAACTATTCCTTTATATCTTACTCTTTTATATTTTCCACAATGACATTCCCAATCTTTTGTAGGACCAAAAATTCTTTCGCAAAATAAACCTTCTTTTTCAGGTTTTAAAGTTCTATAATTAATAGTTTCTGGTTTTTTAACTTCACCTTTTGACCATTCTCTTATTTGCTCATCAGATGCTACACCTATTTTTAACTTATTAAAAATATCTAATTCGTCCACTATTTTTCTCCCTCCAAATTATCAAAAGGGACGGGCCTTTTGATAAAAGCTACTTTTATTACCAAAACCCGTCCTTGTTTGGTAATTGATTTTAAAACAACTATTAAAGCTACCCCACGCTCTTGCAAAATTAACTGTCGCATATAGTTTTTTAAAATCTATTTAATTATATATTTCGATTTTAATTAGTCTTTTAATTCTTCTACATCAAAGATAAACTCTTCACCTTCATCATCTAATTCTTCAAATAATTCATCACTATCTTCTTCAATTACAAGATCATCTTCATCAGTAATCATTGTTTCTTCTTCATATCCTTCTAAATTGTCTTCTTCTAATACTGTTTCTTCTTCTAAGATTTTTTTATCTTGTTCTGGATCATATTCTATTCCTTCATCAATATGTTCTTTTAATTCTAATTCTTCATTGTTTTCTGAATATAGTTTTACATCTAATCCTAATGATTGTAATTCTTTTACTAATACTTTGAAACTTTCTGGAACTCCTGGTTCTGGTATATTTTCACCTTTTACAATTGCTTCATAAGTTTTAACACGTCCTACAACATCATCAGATTTAACTGTTAACATTTCTTGTAATGTATATGATGCTCCATATGCTTCTAATGCCCAAACTTCCATCTCTCCAAAACGTTGTCCACCAAATTGTGCTTTTCCTCCTAATGGTTGTTGAGTAACAAGTGAATATGGTCCTGTTGAACGAGCATGTATTTTATCATCAACTAAGTGGTGTAATTTAAGCATATACATAACACCTACTGTAATTGGTTTGTCAAATGCATCTCCTGTTCTACCATCATATAGAGTTGTTTTACCATCTTCACTAAGTCCAGCTTCTTTTAATACATTTCTTACATCTTCTTCAGTTGCACCATCAAATACTGGTGTTGCTATTTTCCATCCAAGCATTCTAGCTGCTCCACCTAAATGAACTTCAAGTACTTGCCCTAAGTTCATACGAGATGGTACCCCTAGAGGATTTAATAATATATCTACTGGTGTTCCGTCTGGCATAAATGGCATATCTTCTTCTGGTAATACCCTTGATATAACCCCTTTATTTCCGTGACGTCCAGCCATTTTATCCCCTACTGATATTTTTCTTTTAGTTGCTATGTAACATCTAATTATTTGATTTACACCTGGTCCTAATTCATCTGAATTATCTCTAGTAAATATCTTAACATCTACTATTGTTCCAGCTTCTCCATGTGGTACTCTTAACGATGTATCTCTAACTTCTCTAGCTTTTTCTCCAAAGATAGCTCTTAAAAGTCTTTCTTCAGCTGTTAATTCTGTTTCGCCTTTTGGAGTTACTTTACCAACTAATATATCACCAGGTCTTACTTCTGCACCTATTCTAATTATTCCATTTTCATCTAAGTCTTTTAAAGAGTCATCACCAATATTTGGAATATCTCTTGTTATTTCTTCTGCTCCAAGTTTAGTATCTCTACATTCACAGTCATATTCTTCTATATGTATTGATGTAAATACATCTTCTTTTACTAATCTTTCATTTAATAGAATCGCATCTTCGTAGTTGTAACCTTCCCAAGTTGAAAATGCTACTAATACGTTTTTACCTAATGCCATTTCTCCATTTTGAGTTGATGGTCCATCAGCTATTGCATCATCTTTTTTAACTTTTTCCCCTACTTTAACTATAGGTTTTTGGTTTATACAAGTTCCACCATTTGTTCTTTTAAATTTACGTAATTTATGAACTACAGTTTTACCATTATCATATTTAACAGTTATTTGATCTCCTGTTACTTTTTCTATAACACCATCTTCTTCAGCTAATATTAATATTCCTGAATCTTTTGCAGCTCTATATTCGATACCAGTTCCAATTATTGGGCTATCTGTTATCATTAAAGGAACCGCCTGACGTTGCATGTTCGCTCCCATCAGGGCTCTTTTAGCATCATCGTGTTCTAAGAAAGGAATCATTGCTGCTGCAATAGAAACTAACTGTTTTGGTGATACATCTACATATTCAACATTTTTTCTATCTACTTCTATAACTTCATTTTTAAAACGAACTCTAACTCTTTCACTTGCAAGTTTTCCGTCTTCTGTTACTGGTTCAGAAGCTTGTGCAATTATATAGTTATCCTCTACATCAGCACTCATATATTCAACTATATCTGTAATTACTCCAGTTTCAGTGTCTATCTTTCTATATGGTGTTTCTATAAATCCGTATTCATTAATATTGGCAAATGATGATAATGCAGATATTAACCCAATGTTTGGTCCTTCAGGAGATTCTATTGGACATAATCTACCATAATGAGTATAATGAACGTCCCTTACTTCAAATCCAGCTCTTTCTCTTGTTAAACCACCAGGCCCTAATGCAGATATTCTTCTTTTATGTGCTAATTCTGATAATGGATTTGTTTGATCCATGAATTGTGATAATTGTGAGCTTCCAAAGAATTCTCTAATAGCTGATGTTATTGGTTTAGTATTTATTAATGTTTGAGGTGTAATTACGTCTAAGTCTTGAATTGTCATTCTTTCTCTTACAACTCTTTCTAATCTTGTTAAACCAATTCTAAATTGATTTTGTAATAACTCACCAACACAACGAATTCTACGATTTGCTAAATGATCTATATCATCTGTTTTTCCTACACCATGTGATAAGTTTAATAAAAAGCTTATTGATGCTAACATATCTTCAGTTGTAACTGTTTTAGAAATTAATTCTTCTATTCTTTCTTCTAAAGTTTTAACTAAATTTTCTTTTTCTGTATTTTCAATAATATCTTTTAATACATTGTGATTTACTAATTCTTTAATATGTAATTTGCTTAAATCAACATCTGGTAATATTTTGTGGATATTTACAGTGTTATTTCCTATTACTCTTATTTTTCTATCTTCTACTAATATGTCTACTATATTTATTCCAGAATTTTGAATATCTTCTGCAATTTCTTCTGATATAATTTCTCCTGCTTGTACAAATACTTCTCCTGTTTCATCATCAATTATGTCATTTGCTGAAGTCATTCCTTTTATTCTGTTTGATAAAGATAATCTTTGATTAAATTTGTATCTACCAACTTTAGCTAAATCATATCTTCTGTTATCATAGAATAAACTGTCAAATAGGTTTCTTGCTGCATCTACTGTTGGTAATTCTCCTGGTCTTAATTTTTTATATATTTCAATTAAAGCTTCTTCTTGAGTTTTAATTGTGTCTTTGTTTAATGTTGCTGTAATTTTTTCTTCATCACCAAATAATTCTCTTATTTGATCATCTGATACTAATCCTATTGCTCTTAATAAAGCTGTTACTGGTACTTTTCTTGTTCTATCAACTCTTACCCAGAATATATCGTTTCCATCTGTTTCATATTCAAGCCAAGCTCCACGTAGTGGCATAACTGTTGATGAAAAAGTTTTCTTTCCTGTTTTTGTGTCGAATTCTTCTGAATAATAGCATCCTGGAGAACGAACTAACTGGCTTACTACAACCCTTTCAGCTCCATTTATGATAAATGTTCCACTATCTGTCATAAGTGGGAAATCACCTAAATAGATTTCTTGTTCTTTTATTTCTCCTGTTTCACGATTAATTAGTCTTACTTTTACATGTAATCTGTTAGAGTATGTTGCATCTCTTTCTTTTGATTCTTCCATACTGTATTTTGTTTTGTCTTCCATGTAGTAATCAAAAAATTCTAATACTAGATTTCCTGTGTAATCTTCAATTGGTGAAATATCTTTTAATACTTCTCCTAATCCTTCTTCAATAAACCAATCATAAGAATCTTTTTGTACTTTGATTAGGTTTGGCATTTCTACATAGTCACCAACTCTAGCAAAGTCTTTACGAGACGCTTTCTCGTATTTTACTTCTTTCAATTTCAAAAAACTCACTCCTATATAAATATATTAAGCAGAATAACTCGCCATATGGCGGAAATATATTACTAAAAAAAGTCCTTCTTAATATATTACTTTTATCTAATTAATCTATTTATCTGCCTTTTAAATAAATTAATTAAATTTAGTTAATATACAATTCCTCTTTTTTTAATTTTAAGCTTTCGAATTTTGCAAAACTTGTAGAAAAATATAGTATTTATAAATAACGACAAAAGAGCTGTTGGAAAAATCATTGTTTTCCAACTGGCTCTAAGCTTTTATTCAATTATTAACTTTTAATCTCTTTTTCTATTTTAACCACCCTTAATATTTTTTTATCTGATTAAAATTATGTTTTACAAATTATATATATGATACCATAAAAAACATTGATTTGTCAATATTTTTCAAGAATTTTATCTTCTTTTTTTAACATTATTAAACTCTAAAATCACACACTTATTCTAACATATCTTCTTTTATAATCTATACAAATTTTAAATCACCTCTTTTGAGGTGATTTAAAATTTCATACTTGATAGTTCTACTATACTTTTTTATTTATATATTAGTCATTAATTTTATCTATTTCTTGTTTTTCCTTTTTCATTTCTAATCTATATTTTACATAATCATCTATAATTATTAGAACAACTGCACATACCGGAACAGATAAAAACATTCCTAATATTCCAAAATATGCTCCACCTACTGTTATTGCAAAAATTACTACAAGTGGACTTATTTTCAAACTATCTCCTATTATTTTAGGATTAATTATATTTGCATCTATTTGTTGTATAATAGTTACTACAATTAACATCCAAACAGCTTGTGTCAGACCTCCTGTTATCATTGTTACAACTGCTGATATACCAACTGCTATAATAGCTCCAACAAATGGTATCATATTAAATATACCAATTAAGAAGCCTAATAATGGTGCATATTTAACTCCCATTATTGACATAGCTATAGTTGTAAGTATTCCTACAATTACTGCATCTAAAAACTGTCCTGCTAAAAATCTAAAAAATACTTGGTTTGTATTATTAAAGATTTTATTCATATTTTTATATGTTCTTTCTTTAAATATTGCATTTAACAATCTTTTTATTCCTATTATTAATTTAGTTCTTTGTAATAGAATAAATATTGAAACTATTATTGTTATAAAGATATCTACAACCCCAACTACAGCATCAAGTGCATTTTGTGCATATTTTGCCACTGTTTCAAAGTTTAAATATTGTGAAATATCTATATTTTGTAATTCCATTATAAAGTTGTGAATATCTTGATTTTTAAATATTGAATCTTCTGGCAATTCATTATAACTGTCTATTGCTTCATTATAGTATGATTCAAAATTTTGAGCAAAATCTACTATGCTTTCTCCTACAATTGGAAATATTATTCTAGATGCTATAGATATAAGTAGTATTATTATTGCATATGTAAGAATAACGCCTAATCCTCTTGAACATTTTCTAACTACTTTAACTTTTGATTTAGTAAAAAATTTTTCAAAAGTTTTACAAGGCATATATAGTATATATGCTACTAATATTCCTGATAAAAATGGAGCTAGTACATCAAATAAATTTCCTAAAAAACTACTCACCTCTTCATAATTGTCAAATATATTGTATACAATTATTATTGCTACTGCTAATGAAAACCAATATGTCCACTTTTTATTATTAAATCTTTCCATACCTATCATTCCTCTCTTATTTAAATTATTACATTTTAGTTTATACTAAATTTTCAAACTTATTCCTACAGGGCAATGGTCACTACCATATATTTCTGGATAAATGTATGCGTCTTGTATATTTTTTCCTAGTGATTTTGATGTTATAAAATAGTCAATACGCCACCCCACATTTTTTTCTCTAGCTCTACCCATATATGACCACCATGAATATTGTTTTTCTTTTTCTGGATAGATATGCCTGAAACTATCAATATATCCACTATCTAATAATTCTGTCATTTTATTTCTTTCTTCATCTGTAAATCCTGCATTTCTTCTATTTGTTTTTGGATTTTCTAAATCTATTTCTTTATGTGCTACATTTAAATCTCCACACATTACAACTGGTTTAGATTTATTTAATTCATTCATGTATTTTCTAATTTCGTCTTCCCAAATTTGTCTGTATTCTAGTCTTTCAAGTTCTCTTTTTGAGTTAGGAGTATATATTGTAATTAAATAGAATTTTTCAAATTCTAAAGTTATTACTCTTCCTTCTAAGTCATGTTCTTCTATTCCTATTCCATATTTTACACTTATTGGTTTAATTTTTGTAAATATTGCAGTTCCTGAGTAACCTTTTTTTTCTGCACTATTCCAATAACTTGTATATCCTGGAAATTCTAATTCAATTTGACCTTCTTGACATTTTGTTTCTTGCAAGCAGAACATATCTGCATCAACTTCTTTAAAAAAGTCTAAAAATCCTTTTGTTACACATGCTCTTATTCCATTTACATTCCAAGAAATTAATTTTAAATTTTCCATAAATTCTCCTATACTATATTGTTTTTTATATTTTTTCTCTTTAAGCTACATATTTTAATTTTACTACATATAAAAAAAAATAGCAAGTTAGACTTGCTATTTTTAAGTGTTTGCCTTTTTATTAATACCAATTTTTTGCTACTGAATGATTCCAAGCATTAATTGGACTACCATATCTTGATGCAATATAACTTAATCCCCAACGTATTTGAGTTTCTCCGTTAGTATAATAATCAGCTCCAGCTGATGCCATTTTAGATGCTGGTAAAGCTTGTGCTATACCATGAGCACCAGAACTTGAGTTATGCGCATTTGGGTTCCAATTTGATTCTTTATTCCATAACCATATTAATGCTTCAAATTGATCGTCTCCCCAACCATATGTTGCTAACATATATTCTTGAGCATATTGTTGATATACTTGTGCAGAGTATGTTGTAGCACCTGAATAACCTGCTCTTGAAGTTACTACTTGTACTTCAACTATTTTATCAACTGGTTCTTTAACTACTATTTCTGATATAGTTTCTTTTTGAATTTCTACTTCATTTTGATATTTAATTTTATAAGTTATCTCTTTTAAACCGTCTTGACCTTGTTGTAATACTGAATTTGTTGTATTTGAACCACTAGCTGTATTCTTAGTAATAGTTTCAAAAGGTATTACTACTTGTTCTACTACTATTTTTTCAGTTATTGGTGCATAATTTTCTAATAATTGATCTAAAGAAGCTTGTGTTCCTTCTTCAGAAATTTTTGCAATTTGTACTTCATTATATGATTTGTCTACTATCTTTATCATATCTCCAGCAGATATTTGAGTATCTAACTCTGGGATTGTCTTTTGATTTTCTGTTAAAATTATGTTATTTTCACTTAAGATTTCTGAAACTGTTGCTTTTGATGTAAAAGCTGACATTTCATAACCATTTTGTAAAATTATTGTAACATCATTTAAGTCTTCGTTAACTGCTAAAACTCCTATACTTGATACTAATATTAATATTATACTTATTAATATTATCTTAATCATAGAGATTGAAGCATTTTCTTTTTTATTCATATAAATATATTACCTCCTTTTGGCAACACATTAATTATACTATAATTTAAGCTTTTTGTCAAATTTTTAGTACACCTAATATATTATATGCGCCAAGCTTCCGTAGTATTCCTACGTTTTTCAAGTTAGTATATTGTACAATTTTTTTGTATTTTCATATGTGATTTTTGCTACATTTTCTATATCTATTTTTTTAACTTCTGCTATTTTTTCTGCAACATATTTAACATTTTTAGGTTCATTTCTTTTTCCTCTATTTGGCTCTGGTGTTAAATATGGAGAATCTGTTTCAATTACTATTTTATCTAATGGAATCTTTTCTATTATTTCATTTGCATTTTTTGAATTTTTGAATGTAACAGGACCTGCAAGTGAAATATAGAATCCTAATTCTAGAGCTTCTCTAATTAATTCTTGATTTAATTGACAACAATGAAATACTCCCTTTTTTATTACTGGATTGTTTTTTAATACTTCTATTGTATCCTTATATGCTTCTCTAGAATGAATTGCTATTGGTAAATTTAATTTATTTGCTAATTCTATTTGTTTTATAAATATACTTTTTTGAAAATCATAATTATCTTTATGCCAATAATAGTCTAAACCAATTTCACCTATTCCAACTATTTTTTTGTTATCTTTAACTAATAGCTCTATTTCCGAAATATGTTTCCACACTTTTTCTTCATTTTGTGGAATACCATTTGGAGAAAGACCTACTGTTGCATATATGTTTTCATATTCTTTTGCCAAATCGCTACATTTTTCACTACTTTCTAAATTGTATCCTGCAACAATTACTTTTTTTATGTTGTTTTGCTGTAAATTTTTAATTATTTCTTCTCTATCTTCATCATATCTATCATCATCTAGATGTGCATGGCTATCAAAAAGTTTCATAGTTTCTCCTATTTTATTAGTACTGTAACATTTGCTATTGCATATTCTTTTGAATGTGACATACTAATATCTATATCTTCAATTTTTTGCATATCAATTTTTTTTATTTTTATTTCTGGTTTTCCTGTAATTTGATTTATTATTTCAATATCTTTCCACTCTAAATCAAACTTACTTTTTAATAGTTCAGATACTGCTTTTAGACCTGCTTCTTTTGCTGCAAATCTAGCAGCATAATGTTGATACCTTTGCTCATTTTTTGTTTCACAATATGCTCTTTCAGAATCAGTATAGACTCTATTTAAAAATTTATCACCATATTTTTCTATACTCTCTTTTACTCTATCAATTTCTATTATATCTGTTCCACATCTAATTTTCATTTCATCACCCATTTAAAATTATTCCATAATTATATGCATTAAATAATAGGGTTATACATAATATTATTCCTATTATTATTCCTGTTGTTCTTAATTTCTTTATATTCATATTTTTATATATTAAATCAAATAATTGTTTAATTTCTATGTATGCTTTTTCTATTTGCAATTTTTTTATTAGATTTTCATTAAAACCTTGTCCTATCTCATCTTCTGTTAATTCTATATTCCAATCTTTTTTTGAAAACTCTATAAACTTTTTAGTTTGTCTTTCCATTTTTTTTGTTTTTGATAATTCTTCTCTTATTTTACTTAAAAATATTTTTGTTTTTAGATTAATTAAATATGTATATAGATATTCATTTTCAAATACATTTAAAAGTATAGTATAGTTTGATATATCTTGCATTGATGTCATCATAGCCGCAGATTTTGGTGTAATTGCTAATTTAGCATACTTCCATTTTGATATTACATTCATTTGAGAATAATCATAATTTTCACTACTATCTGCTGATAACATATTTGCATATTTTACAAATTGTTCTTCTATATTTTGAAAGTTAGCATTATTTCCCCAATTTTCTTGATCGATACATAGGTATGAGAAAGTATATAATCTTTCTATCTCTTTATTTATTGCACTTTTTTCATAATTTAATTCTGTAATATTTTCTATAAATTCTTTTAATTTTTGAACATCTTCGAAATCACTTGTTTGTAATCTAATCCCATCACTATCTCCTAATACTGTTTGATGTGAGTTTATATCTCTAAATTTATAGTTAAAATTTAGTACATTTTGAAAAGTTAGGTTTTCTGCAATATCTGTTTTTAATATTAAGAAACAAATTCCTTCTTTAAAACAAACTATTTCTACTTTTGATATATTAAAAAATATTCCTCTTTTATCATCTAACTTCCCTTGTATACTTTTATCTAATTGGTATTCAAATACATTACAGTCATATTCTAATAAAAGTGCTGCTCTTGTTTCTACATTTAGTTCTTTAAAATTATTTATATTCTTTTCACTAACAACCATATTTGAAAACATTTTATTTCTCATTTTTGGTGAAAAATATTTGTATAACTTAAAATCTTTTTCTTTATCAAATATTTTTAATTTTGCATTTTTATCATTTAACATTTTCATTAAATATTTTTTCAATTTTCCATTTTCTATTACAAATGGATGTATAAAATATGTAAATTGATAATTTATCTTTAGTTCCATTTTTTTCTCCTTTATAACTGGTTATAGTAGTTCATATTAATATCTTTACCATAGTGCCATCTTCCTATAAAGTCTACTATATAGTATTCTTCTAAATCATATTTAGGTTCTTGTACAATGTCTCCATTTTCATCAATACTTCCCCATTTACCATCTTTTTTAATTGCTGCAAATCCATATTCGTTTTGTTCTAATGCATCATCATATATATATTCAACAATTACATTTCCATCTTTATCTATAAATCCATATTTGTCATCTTTTTTAGAAACAAATAATGTTTTTCCTGGTTCTATCTCTGCCACATTTTTTTCTGTAAAATCAAATCCATAATATTTATATTGTCCATTTTCATTTATTTTAAAGTAACTTTTTTCTTCATTTGTTTCTATTAAATATCCAAAATATTTCAAATTAAAACCGCTATCATATATTTCGTTATTAAAACTATCATCTTCTGAAATATATGCATTTGCTTTTTCATTATATGCTACATAATTATATTTAGACTCTAATTTTACATTTCCAGAAATATCAATTACACCACTTTTACCATTTTCTTTTACCATAAATATATCTGTATTTATTTCTTCTAAATATTCATATTTAGGCTCTATTATTATATTGCCTGATATATCCATTATTCCATATTTATCTGATACTTCATATATTACTTTAGTATTTGAACTAACAACTTCTTCTAAAGAGTCATATCCTGTTTCAAGTATTGTAATTTGATCTGGAGTAACTAATTTTTCTATACCTGCTTCAGTTACAATAAAGTGTGAAATCGAATCATCTTTTTCTATTTTTTCATATTTTACTGGTAATATTATATCTCCATTTATATCTATAACACCATATTTATTTTCTCCATTTTTAACTAAATATGATTTATTTTCTTCATCAAAAATTTCTATATCTACATATGCTGGTACAATTATTTCTGTTCCAATATTATTTACGATTCCATAGTTTCCCGCTAAAGTTACTTTAAATATTTCTTTAGTGCCTTGTAAAGCTTCAATAGAATCATATTTTGTTTCTACTACTACAGTGCCGTCTAAATTAATAACTCCATATTTACCATCTTTTTGTACTTTTAATAAATTAGTTTCATATACTAATTGATTTGTTCCATAAATATTTGCTATAGCCTCTACTTTATCATATTCTGTAAATAATTCTTTATTTTCCGAATTTACAACTTTAGTTTTATATTCACCTGTTTCATAATTAGCATCATATGTTATTACAAATACATCTTTCTGATGATTTGGAACTACGATCATTTCCATATATGATGGTACTATTATATCTTTTCCACTACTATCAATTACGCCCCATTTTTCATCTTTATATGATGCGTAATACCCTTTACTTAATTTTATATTATTTATTTCTGTATTAGATAATAACAAGTTTAATGTTACAATACACATTACTATAACGATAACAGCTATTATTACTGCAGAAACTTTTTTCATATTTAATTTTCTATCTTCATATCTTTTTCCTCTATTTACCATATTCTCCTCCTTGTATAATCATACTATATCAAAAAAGAGAAAAAAATGCAATAAAAAAAGTATCAAAAAATATATAAAAAAACAATAAAAATCCTATTTCCCTAGAATTTTTATTGTTTTTATTACTGTTTCTTTTTTAATTATTTTATCTACTTTTTTTTATCTATTTTTATTATCTATTTTTTCTTAAATTTACAAACAACAATACTCATATCGTCTTTTACAGCTCCAAAGTTATTATCTACTGCTTCATTTAATATTATATCTGCTATTTTAGTTGTATTTACAGTTTCAATATCTTCTAACATATATTTTACCCATAATTCTTTATTTTTATATTCTATGTTAGAATCGATTATTCCATCTGAACACATAAGAACTATATCACCATCTTGAATATCTCTATCAAAAACTTGTGCTTCTGCATCTTCAACTATTCCTGTTGGCAAAGAACTTGATTTTATAATTTGTACTTTTTTATCATTTTTTAAATATGTAGGACAAGCTGCACTCTTAATAAATTCAATAACTCCTGTATATAAATCGATGATTGCTATATCTAGTGTTGCATATATTTCTTCATTTTTATTCATTAACATACTGTTTATTAAATCTATAGATGTATTTTTATCAAAGCCTGATATTAACATATTTTCTAACATTTTAAGTGCATCATTACTACTTTTCTTAGCATTTCTTCCTGTTCCCATACCATCACTTATTGCTATTAAGTTTTTTCCATCTTTTAACCTTACATTTATTGTTGTATCCCCTGACATTTCACTTTTACTTTTTGATGCTGTAGATACTCCTATTGCCATACTATATTTATCTTCAGATATTAAAGATATTTTACTTCCAACACTTGCTTCTTGGTTAAAAACAATACTTTCCTTTAATATTTGTGTTGATAGTTTTTCTAAAGTTTCAATCAATTTTTTATTTAAATTATCATTAATATATATATCTAGAAAATATCTTTGTTCTTTTTTTATAACAATATCATTAACAGATATATTATTTTCTTTTATTAATTCTAATATACTATTTTTTTCTTGTTCAAACTTATTTTCTTCATCTACTTCTTTTTCTAAATCTTTTGCCATATTTTTTATAGCTGTAGAAACCTTATTTAACTGTTTCCCTAGGACTTTTTGGTTTTGTTCTATTCGTTTTTTCCAGATAAAATCAGACTTGCTTACTCTATATGAGAAATTTATTACTCTTAATACTTCTGCTACTGCTCCGTTTGTTAAACTAAGAGGATCTTCATCTTCTATTCCTAATATATAGCTATTTGCATTTTTAAATATTTCGACTAAATCATTTTTATCTAACTCTTGTTTTTCAAGTAAAGTAACAAATATTCCTTCAGATATTTTCCCATCTGTATCTGCAACATCTTCATATAGTATATTTTCTCTATGTGGCTCTAAATTATTTAATAACTCTGCCATAAAAATTTGTTTATTTGCATTAATATCTGTGTTTGGTCCAAATGATGCGTTTTCTACTTTTTTATATGTAGTTGCCATATCTTGAATAATTTCTGACATATTATTTAAGTTTTCAGCCATTTCTTTATTTCTATTTAATGCTCTGTTTGGCATAGCAGGTAAAAATTTAGTATCTCCTATAAATTCTTCTAATTTTATTTCAAATGTTTTAGGAACTGCGAGTAAGCCAATTGATGCAATTAAAATTTCTTTAAATAATATTAGTTCTACTGTATATCCATTTGAAACATATGCAAGTAATACATTTCCTAATATAAATCCTACTACTACTCCAATTTTTCCAAATTTATTTAATATTCCTGCTATCATTCCTGATATTGCATATGCTGCTATCATAATTGGTTCTGTTCCTGTTATCACTCCTAATGTTACACCAATTGTAACACCTGCTGTTGTTCCAACAAGTATTCCGTTTTTCCAACCTAATATCATAACTATCAATATACTAAATATATTTCTAATTCCAAACCCTAATATATTTATATCTCCAAATGCTCCTAATGCTATTGCAAATATTATACTTGCACCTATTACTTCTTCTATTGTAAAAGCTCTTTTTTCTCTAAAGTCTTGCAAGACTGAAACTGAATTTACAAATATCTTATAAAATACCATTGCTATCATAGAAATTGTTATACTTGATAATACATCATATAGAGTAAACTCTCCAAAGATATATCCTACTGTTTGTATTACAAGTGTAGCTATTAATATATTTTTTCCGATTTTAATTTTTTCATTTCTTTCTTTTTCATTATATTTTGGTTTAAATATTAGCATTGATATTATTAATACTAAAGTTGTTAAAAAGTACCCTAGTACTCCTTCTACTCCATATATTATGCTATTACCTGCTAGTGACATAAGTATCACTCCACCTGCTGGTATGTTACTTGCTAAACATGCTCCTAATAAGCTTATGCTAAATATTGAAAAAGTTCCATCAAAACTAACTATAGAAATCATAAATGCTATTATATATATTATTATGTTTCTTTTTTCAAATACATTTGTTAATATTCCTAATTTATGTTCTTGTTCATTTTGCGCTTCATTATTTATTCCAATTACTCTGTTTTTTATATTTTCAAACATCCTTACCACCTCTTTTTTATTTTATATGGTTATTTTACTACTTGTCCTTTGTGGTTTTTGTCTATTTTAGTAATAGACTTAGAAAAAGTTTTCTACCAATTTCTATATATTTTTTTACTTTTTATTTATTAATTACTCTTTACGACTTTTATTTTATTACAATTTGTCGAAAAAATCAATATTTAGATATAAATTAACATTTATATCAGATGAAAAAATATTAAATATCTGCTATAAGTCAAAAAAAGAGAAACTAGGTATATTTACCTAATTTCTAGTTTTAAATATATTATTATATATTTTATTGTTTTTTAGATTTTAAAACTACTTTTCTTATAACAAATATTCCAATTATGATTACTCCTAATGAAATAACTACTACTATTATTGGTGTTGTATAATCTAAATTCGCTCCTGGTGGAGGTATTATACTAATGTGTTCTGCTTTATCATCATCTGTTTCATTTACATTTCCACCTGGTACATAGTTTCCTACTGTTGTTTGTATTTCAGATCCACCTGTTTTAGTTAAGTTAATTATTTCAAATTCGTTATCTAATTCTATATCATTTGCACTAGTTAATATTTTTGATACATCCATTTTGTATGTTATTGTATCTCCTGGTTTCATTAATGCATCTTTATTCTTTACTGCATCTCTCGATAAAATTAAATAATTTTCTATATCTGTTTGTTCATATGTTTTATTATCAATTGTTGCATATACTGCCGGCTCAGTTTTACCTGTTAAGTATCCTTCATCTTCTTTTACCCAGTCATCATTATTTTCATTTGCTGCTAAATCTACTGCCCAGTCTTTATCTAAATAATCTATAACTTCAGTATACAAGAATTTTACAATTAAATTTTGATCATATGATCCTGTTCTTCCATATTTGTAGTAATTTATATCTACATAATCTACTTCACTATTATTTTTAATGTCATATCTATATCCAACTTCTAATGTTGAACCTTGTAATATTTCATTATCCATTTCTATTGAAATTTCTGCACCATTAGGATCTTTAATTTTTGATACTACTTTTGCTGCTGTATTTTGTCCTGTTACTACACCATTTTCATCAATAGTTATATCTATAAATGTTTGTCCTGTTGCTAATGTTAATTTTAAAGTTTCAACCCTTTTCATAACAGTTACATCTTGAATTGGTCTTTCAACTATACCAAAGTCTACCTCAATAACTTCATAGTTATATTCAGTTGCAAACACATTTGTTGTTTCTGACATATTATGTTCAACACCTATTCCCATTACTGGCGTAGATGATAATAACTTATTATCCCAAAATTTATTTTCCGGATCATTTTGATGTTTGATAGATGTATCTGTATCATATGTTACATCTTTTAATTGTTCATCTATACTTTCACGTGTATTTGTTCCACTAAAGTCATTTTTTACTGTATCCTCATTATTATAATGATCCATTGCATCTGTATATCTGTCCTCTGTTACAATTACATGCCATTTGTCACCTATTAAAGTTCCATCAGGCTTAGTTATATTGAATCTTTCATAATTATAATTTGTTCCTTTATAATTATTTACTTGATATTCATTATCTCCCCATACATATGTCATTATATAGTTTCCTGGTACATATCCAGTAAAATAATAGTCTCCTATACCTAATTTAATACTAGTATCTGTAGGATTTGTTACTTTAGTATACACATATTTTGTTATACGTTCATTACCTTCTTCATTAGATGTTTTACTTATTTCATAGTCTCCTGCCTCTGAAACTGTAGTCATTTCATATCTCATACCATTTGGTTCTCTAAATATAACCTGTACATTTCCTATACCATTTTCACCATCATTATATATTCCATCACCTTTTCTTTCTACACCTGGTGATACAACATCTGTTTGAAGTCCTCCTGTTACTTGGTCTTCGAATACTGTTCCACTAAATGTTCTTGAACTTGATAACGATAATTTTAATCCTGGTGCTCTATCTGTATCATCTTCATATGTTTCTGTATCTGTCCAATTTGCATTTCCTGGGTTAGAATCTTTATCTACACCAGCATATGAATCTCCTCTAGAATCGTATGTTGTATATTCTGTTATTTCTACAACATTATTTAATGTTGTATTACCTGAATTCATTATTGCTTCTATTGTGTCTGTAGGAATTCTAAATTCTAGGTAAATCATATCTGTTTGTCCTGCATCTATACGAAGTCTTGAACCTTCTGCTATATCTTGTACTGTTACTTTATTGTATCCAGTTTGTCCACTACTTGATATATTTGCATTACTTCCATCTACAAATATTTCTTCAATATTTCCTTTATCACTTAATCCTTTTCCTATTCCTACAAGTTTAAATCTAGAATCAAAATAACTAACAAAACTTATTACTTCTGACTGTACTGTAGATGCTTGATTTTTTATATTTACTGCATATGTTACATATATTTCCATTTCATTGTCTGTATTACCTCTTGGATCAACATGTGAATAATCTGATTCATATATTTCTCTTTGATATGTAGCATTATAGTAATCTTCTTGTCTAAGATTAACATCAAATGGATTATCTCCAAAAGTTACTCTTTCATTATATTCATATACGTGTTGTTGTTGATTTATTTCAACTCTTACATTGTGTAAATCGTTTACTAATGCAAAGTCTGGTTGTTCTCTTCTAAATAACCCTAAGTTTACATCTTCTATGCTTAATGACTCTGGATTCCATCCATCACGTATATCATGTCCTGCTAATTCTGTAGATGCTGTTATCATATATTCTTCGTCTGGTAAATATTCATTTCCTTGGTTTGGTTGGATAGGATAAGAGTAGCAAACATCCTTAGTTTTATAAGGATCATATGATAGTACTATTTTATCATGAACTTCAACCCAGTTAGTTATTTCATTTGTACTAAAATCTACTCTATAACTAGCAACATCATCACCTCTGTTAATTGAACAATCATGTTCATGATTTTGAACAATATAATGATTGTAATTTAACTCTTCAATATATTCTCCATGTATTAAGTCAGCTGTATGATTAGATACTTCGTATCTTAATTCAAACTCTCTGCTATTACCATTATATGAATATCCTGTATCTGGATCAGTATATCCATTACCTTGAATAGATTCAAACTTATCGTTATACTCCGGTCTTGATTGATAGCTAGTACCTGAATCATATGATTCACCAGCTTTAGAACCATTTGGTGCATATAAGTTTGGTGTAACACTTTGATACACAAAACCATCATATGTAAATCTTATTTCATATTTATCTAAATCATCAACATCCATATAGAATTTTTCATATGTTGCTCCATTGAAATTGAAGTATTCACCTCTATCTTCGTCTTCATCTCTATCTGCATATGGATTTCTTACTAATTGCCCTAATACATATTTACCATTTTTATCTGTTACTGAAGCACCTATCATACTACCTGTTGATTTTTCGTATAACTCTACTAATACTCCCTCAACAAATTTTTCTCCGACATCATATAGGTTGTTTCTTGTTGAAGTCTTTCCATCTACCTCATCTTCCCAAACAACACCTTCCATAGCTACAGAATTTAGTTTATTTTTAACAATTACTGTTCTAATTTGATTTGTATATCTAATATCAATTGTTGTTACTTCCTCGATTATACTAAATCCATGTGGTGCTTCTAACTCTCTTGCTGTATATATACCTGGTTTTACATTTGGTAATTTAATTTGTCCATCTATATTTGTTATAAATCTTCCGACTTTTAAATCATCACTATCTGCTTCACGATATTCAAAATTACCATATCTATCCTCTCCTAAATATATTTTATCACCATAATCTAAATCTTTTCTATCTATAGTATCTACATATTCTGGAGCATATCTTGGTTCTACTATAATTTTTATATATTTTGTATTGTATTTAACAACACCATTTTCCATGTATACATAGTATTCTACATCATCATAATCATATTGGCTTTCACCTTGATCTAGATATGTTATTTCAAATATTGCACCTTCTACTACTTGGTCTTCAAAACCTTCTACTACTTTTTGAATTATTATTGAAGGTGGTTCACCTGCATATTCGAATGAAGATTTTGTATTTTTTACTCTTTCACCTGGTTCTACAACAACTAATTTTTGTTGCGCTGAAGGTGATGAAGATTCAAGTTGTACATATGATAAAAACCATAAATCTGCTGTTTTTATAGTAGTATTACATGATACTTCTAATCTAATTTTAGAAAAGCTTTCTGCATTTGCATTTTTTACATTTATGTAAAAAGCTTGTCCTGATTGTACACTTTGAAGTGCTATAGGATTTCCATCTACATCTTCATAAGAAATTAAGCTTGTACTTTGCCATTGATCATATTCATTAAAAACGTTTATTGCTTGAATGTTTCCCATAAATGTATATGTGAATGGTCCTAATTTAACAGAATTTGACTCTTGCTCTGGATATATTGTTTTACCTGTATTATCTGCCAAATATGTTCTTTCTTCTTCTGGTGCTCCTGCTTTAATAGTTTCAGCATATTTTACTGCTTCCGCATATAATTCCTGTGATGCTTTTGATTGATCTGCTGTAACATCTGATAATCCAAATTCTCCTATCATTCCTGCTGGAATATAATGTGTTGGATTCATAGCACTAATTCTTGAATACCATGTTAATAAATGCTCCCACATTTTAATTTGAACTGGACCTCTATTTTTATTATTTGCATCTCCTGAACCATTAATATCACTAGAATCATCACTTGCCGATATTAAATATGCTAATACTGCATTTTCTCTAGTTTTAATAGTGGCATTTGCATCAGTTGAAATATCATCATCTATATGTATTTTATTTACAACTCTATAACCTGTTGTTTCTTGATCTGTTAATTTTTGTCCTTTTTCGATACAGTATACCCCACTACCTGGTTCTTCATATGCTGAAACCGCTGAGTGATCAAATATAATTAGATCATTTGGTTTTATATCATTTTGAAGAAATTGTGCCCCTACATCTTCTAAATTACTCTTAGTTATTGTAAAAGCTTCTACAGTATATACTCTACATATTACTAATATTATTGCTAATATTATTGCTAATCCTAATTTATTTAATATTTTCATAAATTTCCTCCTTCCTATACTAATTTATTTTTTCTTTTTTTAATTACTATTATTGTTACTGTTGGTATTATTGCTACTGCTATTATAGTTAATATTCCAATAACATATATACCTCCACCTGTTCTAATACTTATAATTGCATCTGCATAGCTATAGTCATTTTCATTTTTGTCTTTATTTCCTGGTGTTGAATTTGTATCTTCAATTCCAAGTTCATTATATGCTTCTGCTATTTCTGCTGTATTATTTATTAGTCCTGTATTTTCTTTTGTTAATGTTTTCATTAATACTAAACTTAATATTTTAGTTTCACCTGGTTTAATCACTTCATTTTCCAAACTTCTATTTGCCAGGCCTTCTGTAGTTTGATACCAAGTTTTATTTAATTCTGAACTAAATTTTAAGTCTGATGGAATGTAGTCTACTACTTCTTTAGCATATCCTTCTATTTCACCATTATTTGTTATAACTATGTTATATTCTATAATTGCTGTTGTACCTTCTACAAGATCAGCATCTATTTCTAGTTTTGTAAGTGAAGAATTATTATATTCTGTTTGAGTTGTACCTTCATCATTTTGAATTACTATTTTAGTTATATATTTTTCTAATTCTAAATCAAATATTTTAGCATCTATTAATCCAATATTAATATTCGAAATATTATCATTATTCATTACTAATATATCTGTAGATGCTAATGTACTAGCAACATTATTTATATTAAGTTCATTCATACTTACATTCGAATTTTCACTTTCTGTTACACCATTTACTTCATATTTACTTAATGAATATTGTGGTGGATAATTAAATACTGCTATATATTTTCCATTTCCTATATTTGGTATTATATATGAACCTACACTATCTGTTTTTACAGATATTTCTTGTCCTGAAGTATTTTTTACATATTGATTTGTATCTACATTAAGTAGTTTTACTTCAATATTTGCTAATGCTTCCTCACCTTGTTCTTTTCTACCATCACCATCTGTATCTAACCAAGCTATTCCTGAAATTGATTTATTTCCTGTAGATACATTTCCATCTTCTACATCGTTATCTTCTTCATAATTTGGATTAGCTTCTATTATATTTATAACATCTGCTGTTTCCTCAAGTATTTTTCCATATATATTAATTTGCGCTTTTGTTGAAATAGTTTCAGCTTCTGTTCTAGTTGCATCTCCTTCTACCATTGTTTCAATAATAATTGTTATAGTTTCATTCGGTGCAATTTCAAAGAAGTGTGTAAATTCATTTGTTGCAGAATATATATTTTCTATTTCTACATTATTTACTAATATTTTTTGAATTTCTAACTGTTCTGGTATTGTTGAAATAACTTCTAATGCTGGTATCATCATACTGTTAGTATTCTTTACTGCTATTTCATATTTAACTATTTCTTCAGTTTTAATATATTTTTCTGCTGTAGTTGTCATTGATACATCCATATCATATGTTATTACATTTTGTACCCATTCATTTGAGTTATATGTATTTCCATTAGTAGTGGCTTCCACTGAAAAACTTGTATCTGTTTGATTATCTGGTAATTGATCTATTGCTAAATCAAATCTTAAAACTTTTTCTTCACCAGTTCCAATTGTTCCTATATTTATTGACTCACTATACTCTATTGATTTAGTTTCAATGTTTTTTCCTGTACTATCAAAGTGAGTTAAATCTAATGTTTGTATACTATTAAATTCTGGAATATATGTTTTTACTAAAACATTATCTTGTGCTTGTGATGAAATATTTTTGATACTTACATAATAATCTATTGATCCAAATTCTGTAACTGGTGTTTCATCATCTGTTACCCTTTTTATCTCTACTTGTATATCACCTTTTTCTACATCTGTAACTAATTCTTTAGTTTCAATTGTAGCTTCACCAAATTTTACATTTGATATGTTTTTAATTTCATTTATAGTTGTTCCATCTGCTTTAACTCTTACTTCATATTCTAAAACTAATTCTTCACCTGCATTTAATGATGCAACTTGTTTAGTTACTTCCGTATTTGTTTTTTCTTCATAATATGTAGTTCCATCATATACGAAATCTGCTTTTGGCTCTACTAAAACTGTTCCATTTGGTACAATTCCTGTTATTGTTATATTATTTGCAACTTCTGTTCCAATATTTTTAGCAATAACTGTATATTTTATAACTTCTCCAGTTTTAACTGTTCCTTCTATTGTTAAGTTTTTAACTGTAGCAGATATACTTGTTTCAACTTTAGCCCCTATACCACTATTAAATTCTAATGGTGTAGAATTCATTTCTTTTGTTACACCTGTTGTTGAATTAGCATACTCTACTGAGTAATTAGATGTTGCAATTTTGTTATATTCTAAATTAGCTGGTACTTTAAATTGGTATGAACCAGTTACTGTACTTTTTGCTGCTAATTCATCTATTGTTACTAGATATTTTTTAACTTCTTTTGCATTTGCTCCATTTTGTGTCCATCCGTTTTGTGTATTTGTTACGTCATCTGTAGCATTTTCATTTTCTGTGCTATATATTGTTATTCCATTTCCACCTGCTACATTTATACCTGTTGCTATTTCAATTCCTACATTATTTTTAGTATTATCAGTTGGTAAATTTAACATTATTTTTATATCTTCAATTGCTTCACTATTATTGTTATTGATTTCAAATGAATTTGTTAACGTTACTTCTGCTGCACTTTTTTGTAAGTTAATAACTTTAGTAGCATTTTCTCCTAATTCTGATATATTTAAACTATCAATTGCATTAACAAGTGTTACATCAGTTGGTGCTACTATTTTTATAGCTACTTCTTCTTGTCCCATTGTTGGTGTATTATATAGTTTTGCATTATCATTTAAATATGTAAGAACTATTTTCTCATCTGCAGAACCTGCCGTTTTATCTAATGTTAAATCAACATTAACTTTTAAGCTAGCTCCTTTTACTGTTTCTGAACTATATTCTGTTTGTTTTCCTTGTAATTCTATATTTATATTTTGTCCATCTACTACATAATTTTTAATTGTTAAATTATTATCATATAATAGGTCAACACTATTTATTGTAATTCCTGTAACTTCATTTGGCATAGTTATCGTCATTTTTGGATTTTCGTATAAGTCATACATTTGACTATTTGTTAATAAATCTATATTCATTTCTACATTATTTACTGTTGTTGTAGATAATGTTTCTTTATTAACTGCAAATTCCATTTTTGTTATTGTTTCTTGCATTACAGTTCTATTTTCTGATGAAAGTATATCACTTTCTGTTATATCTCCAATATTATATTGTACATTTGATATTAATTGTAATTCTGTAATTCTTTTTTCTGTATCTGCATCAATTTGTCCTACATTTTTAACATGATTTATTTCTAGTGTTCCATCTTTTATTGGAGCTGTTGCTTCTATTCTTATTGCTCCAGTAACAAAAGATCCATAATCAATTACTATATTACCATCTGCATCTGCTTCAGTTGTATTAATTATTTTAGCAACTACTCTATCTCTATCATCATATATATCAATTACACCACTATCACCTAATATATCTAAAAAGTTTTGTTTATTTATTGTTGTTGTTTTATATGAAATGTTTGCATCTACTGTTGTAGTATCATTTTCTAATAAATATTTTGGTTGTAATTCATTTACACTTATAATATCTACTATTTTTGCATAATTAAATGTTACTGTTGTTTTAGTATTAATTTCAGTATCTTTATCTGCATATAAATCACCTTTATGCATATTAGTTTGAGTATTTACTGTTTTAATTTCTACAATTGAATCTTTTTCACCATCAACTTGATTTTGTGATCTAGATTCTAAAACTTTATCATTATGTAATGTTAATGTTACATCTGATAAAAAGTTTTGATTATCTACTACAACACTTCCATCATAGATATATGTTAAAATTATTTCTTCATATCCTTTTTGTGTTTTCCAGTTAATTAAGTTTTTACTTGATTGATTGTTTTCTAATACTACAGAAAATGTCCCATTAGAATTATCCCAATTTAAACTTGACATATTATATCTTTGAATATTACTATCTACAGTTGGCACTTTCCCATCTATTGTTGGTATTGGAAATTCAGCTTCAATTTTTTTAATTGGGTAATTATTTTCTACTAACCCTATATCATATTTAACTTGAATTACTCTTTTATCTGTACCTTCTATATTTATAACTTTATTAGTTATTACTTCTACTAAATTTTGTAATTCAGTATTCGTATTATTTTCTATTAATTTAACAGTTATTTCTCTTTTAGCAGAAATATCAATATCTCTTTCTGTGCTATCTCTATATATACCACTTAAAGAAACTTCTGTTTTTTTGTTTAATAATGAGGCATCATACACTTCATTTATTACTGGTTTAACTTTAACTTTTAAATTAACACTTGACCCAGCATTTATTTGGTGGATTGTTAACTCATTTTTTGTTAAACTGCTTATTTCTGTATTGCTTGATTCTACAAACTCAAGTACAGCATTATCTATAGATACTTTTCCATTAAAATATCCTTCATTTTTTACTGCAACTGATATATACATATATGCGTTTTCACCATTGTATAATATATCTGCATAATCAACATTTGTCCCTTCCTCAGTTTTAAAATACACATCAAAATCAACATTAGCATTATTTGTTGCTACTGTATTTGCTGCATATGTACTTACATTTATCCCTATAACAAAAAAGTTTGCTAGTGATAAAGTTAAAATTAAAAATAGTATTAAAATATTTTTTTGTATTTTATTTTTCATATTTACCTCCTAATTAATACAATTGTATTTATTATACCTTATTTTAAGCTTGTTTTCAATGTTTTCTTTATATTTTTATTTACTTTTATGTAAACTTTTCCAATTTATACCTAAAACCTGTACGGAAACTGTTTTTTTGTAATTTCTCACAAATATTACAGATATATTACTTTTTTATTATATTTATATTACACTCACTTTTTTTAATTAAATACATATAATATTTTATATAACTACATATATTTTAAAGAGGTGATAATTTTGAGCGAAAACAATGGGTTTGACCCAAATATGATTAACAATATAAAAAGTATGATGGAAAAGGGAGAGTTAAATGATATAATGTCAAAAATACCTCCAGAAATGATTCAAACCTTCTCGTCCCTAGCACAAAATAATAATAGTAGTAATGGTAATGGTAACTCAAATAATCAAAATGATAATGCTAATAATTCTAATAATTTTGATTTTAGTAATATTGATATGGGAACAATTCTAAAAATGAAATCTGTTATGGATAAAATGAACAAAGGCAATGATCCAACTTCTAACTTACTACATTCATTAAAACCGTATTTGAGAGATGAGAAAAAAGGTAAAATAGATCAGTATGCAAATCTACTTAATATCTCAAAAATGGCTGAACTATTTAATATGAATAATAATAAGGAGAATATGTAATATGGAAAATAGCTATATATATGATAAAAATTATAGAGCTACTAGCTATTTAAAAAATTATAACTATTATAGACCTAGCTATAATAGTTATAATTCTAATTTAAATTCTAATTATAATTCTTCAGATTATGCTTATGATTCCGTTACCTCTCCCTTAAAAACTTCTTTTTCCTCTAATTACGAATCAAAAGAAGAAAAAAAATCTAAAAATAATTTTACCAATTTCAATTTAGAACATCTACTTTGTTGGAATCTTGATGAACCTATTTTTGAAATTTTTGGTATTAAATTATTTTTAGATGATTTAATTATTCTAGCTATTCTATTTTTCCTTTATACTGAAGGTGTTACTGATCAAATGGTTTATATTTCTCTAATTTTACTTATAATTGGCTAATTAATTTATTTCTTTAAATTAATTAATCAATTATTATTTTTTCATCTATTATACTAACATAAGCTTGTTTATGTAATGGTTCTTCATCTCTATCTATTTCTTTTACTATATTTGCAATACGTATTTGTACTGTATCTAAAAGTCCCGCTGATATTATTGCTTTTTTGTTTCCTTTAGCTCCTGCATGAGCTAATCCTCTTAATGCACCTAATACTACAATGTTTTCTGAAGCTATTACTTCTGCACCAGAGTTCACATCTCCTATTATTACTATACTACCTTCTTCTTCTATCTTTTGACCTGATCTAAGTGATACTCTTCTAAACTTAGTTTCAGATTTTGCAATATCTTGATCAAAGACTTTTTTAATACTGTGTAATCCTAATGATTTAGGTGTTTCAAATTCAATTTCTACATCTATTTTACTTTTTATCATTTGTTGTATTTCATCAATTTCTTTGTTCTTCAAAATCTTTCCCGTTACAGTAATTGGAGTTGTTTCTTCTTTATATAATTTTTTAAGCTCCACTAATTTCTTTTTTAGGGAGTCCATTATATCTTTTTGTTCTGCCTCTTCACTTATTTTTAAAACAATTTCATCTTTTTTTAAATTAATACTTACACAATTTTTCATTTCTAACATCCTTTCATTACTCTACCATTTGAATATATGGAGTTGCATTTAAACTTTCATTTATATCATCTATATTCATTCCAAAATATTCTTCCATAATGTCTACTACTACTTCTGCTGTGTAATTTCCTTTATTTCCATTTTCTACAGTTACAACTATCGCTATTTCTGGATTTTCAAAAGGTGCAAATCCTACAAACCATCCATGAACTTCTCCATTTGGAGCTTCTGCTGAACCTGTTTTTCCTCCTACAGATATTCCAAAGTCTTTGAACCTTACATATGCTGTACCACCTGAATCACTTGTAACTGATTCCATTCCTTCTAACACTGCATCTATATATTCTTGATTTATATCTAAGTTTTCTTGTATTATCGGCTCTATTCCTAATTTTCCATTTATATATGACTCTATTTCTGATTCTGGTACTTCTGTCCCATCAGAGTTCCTAATTGTTTCTACTATACTTACATTTATAGGGTTTCCTCCGTTTGCCAATATGCTTATATATTGCGCCATTTGTACTGGTGTAAATTCATTATCACCTTGCCCTATAGCTGCATTTAATGTATCTCCTGGATTCCAAGATGGACTTTCTGAGTGTAATTCTGCTTTTGTTTCTTTGCTTGCAAGCACTCCTGATGATTCACTAGGAAGTTCTATTCCAGTTTTACCGCCTAATCCAAAATAATTAGCATATTTAGCTAATTGATCTATTCCCATTCTGTCTGCCACTTCATAAAAATAGTAATTACATGATTTTTCTATCGCTTCCCTTATATTTACCCAACCATGACCTACTCCATAATCTGTAAACACCCAACAATTCATTGTTATTCCATATTTTTTATATTGCCCTAAGTCATTTATTCTTTCATCTAATGTTACTACACCTGATTCTAATGCTGCAATTCCTGTTATCATTTTAAATGTAGATCCTGGTGAATACGATAGTTGCGTCGCCTTATTCATTAAAGGTTTTGCTTCATCATTTATATATTTGTCCCAATTTGTTTGGCTTATACCATTTGGATTTATGAAATCTTCTGGATTATAGTTTGGATAACTTGCCATTGCGAGAACATCTCCTGTGTCTACATCCATTACAACACATGCTCCTGCATCTGCCTCATAAGCAGTTCCAAAACCACCATTTGAAATTTTTGCTATATTTGATGCTAATGCCTGCTCTGTAACATTTTGAAGTCTCGAATCTATTGTTAGTACTATATCTGATCCTGCTACTGCTTCTTTATATATATATTCACCTGTTATAGTACCATCTACATCCATGTCTATTTGTTTTATTCCATTTTCACCTTTTAAATATTCTTCAAATGCATATTCTATACCAGTTTTTCCTATTATATCATTTTGTGAATATGTATCTTTTCTTACTTCATACTCTTCTGAACTTATCTTAGCAGCATAACCTATAATATGTGATGCAACCTCTCCTGATATATATTCTCTATATGGTACAGAATATATATTTATTCCCGCAAAATTGCCTGTGTTTTCACTAAGCTCTGCTTTTGCTCCATCTGTTATATTTGTTGCAATTTTAATTGGTTTTGTACTACTATATCCTTCTATTGTTATTTGATATCTTATTGATATAATTTTTCTTGTTTCTTCTATGCTTTCATTAGAAATTTTATATTTATCTTTAAATTCATAAAATGCTTCTTCTGCTGTTATATCTTGTGAAAATTTATTTTCTGTTTTCCACTTTGATAAAGTATCACCAGATATTTCATATTCAAATGGGTTTATATTTATTGGAAAAGCATCAACATATGTACAACTATTTTTTTCTAAAACATTTATTATATTTAATATTGAATCATTTAATTCTTTATTCTCTATATTTATTTTATACATTTCTAAATCATTTTGAGCTTTTGTTCCTAATAATAGTTCTCCTGATGAATAGTATATATTTCCTCTTGAGGCATATAGTGTTGTTTCTCTTGTTAGCCTTGTATTTGATTGTTCTCTATATTCTTCTCCATTTACTATTTGTAAATTAAAAAGTGTTACTATTAGAATCATTCCTATTATATATATTAAAACAATTAATATATTGAAACGTAAATTAATATTAAATTTATTTGGATTATCTCTAGACATTTTTCACCTTTATTATCCAATTTTATTTTGATAATTTATTTCTAAAAATATCTTGTTAAAATTTGATTTCCTTTATATATATTTTCTATATAATATCCTGCTTTTTGAATAAGAGGATATATTATTATTGTAAGCAATATATTAAATAATACCTCAATACTTGCAATTCTTAAAAAACTAATTATTTCAATTGATATATCATTTATTATGTAATTAAGCAAATACATAACTATTTCATATATTAGTGTTGAACTTATAACCATAACAATCATTATCATTTTTGTATCTTTTGAAAAGTTTTTGTCGAACACTCCTGCTAAATAACCAACAATTCCTAATCCTATTGCCGATAAGCCAATTGGTTGATTTAGTAGCAAGTCTATTATAAAACCAAATATTATACCATATATTATCCCCATGTATTTATTAGAAAATAGACCAATAAATAATATGAATACAACAAATAAATTAGGCATTATTCCTGCTATAGTAAACCAAGTAAAAAAGTTCGACTGCAATACATATATAATTATAAATGTTAAAATTAACACTATATTAATTATTACTTTTTTCAATTTTTTACCCCTTCCTAATTATTTGCTATTACTAGTACTGTCGTTAATTTATCAAAATCTACTGCTACATTTACCGACGCATATCTATCTATCATATTTTTAGTATTAGTTACTTTTTCTACTGTTCCAATATGTATACCTTTTGGGTAGATACCACCTAGTCCTGATGTTTCTACACTATCTCCTTGTATAATATTTGCATCTGTTGGTATATATACTGCATTTAATATTCCATTTCCTTCTAGGGTTCCTTTACACACAATACTATCATTTGATGTGCTAAGTGATGAACTAATTGATGTTGCTGGATCTATTATAGTTTGTACCTTTGCTGTATCATCTGTTACTGATATAACATAGCCTACTAATCCTTTATCAGCTATAACAGTCATATTTTCCTCTACTCCATCTTTTTTTCCTATATTTATAACTATCGTATTTGTATAATTACTTACATCCTTATTTATTATATATCCTGGGATTGTTGTATATTCTCCATACTTTTCTGTTAATCCCATATATTCTTTTAGTGTTTCATTTTCAGTTTTAATATTTTCTAATTCTCTTACTTGCTGCTCTAATTCACTATTTTTTTCAATTAGCTCTTGATTCTCTTTTTGTAATGTTTCAACATCTGCAAAAAATTGTTCATTACCAGAGACTCCGTTTTTAAGATGTGTTAATCCGTTTTGTATAGGCATTACAATATTACTTGCTGCATTTTCAAAAAAAGCAACATTATTTTCTCCATTTGAAAATATCACAATTAATATTAAAATTATAATTGTTACAATTACACCTATAATTCCAACTTTTTTATTTTTATACATTTTAACTCCTTATAAATATATTATCTTCTCTTTCTACTATTGATTAAAACCATTTTTAATCTTTCTAAGTCTTCTAAAGTTTTTCCTGTACCTCTTACAACTGCATCTAATGGATTTTCAGCTATATAAACTGGCATACCTGTTTCTATGCTAAGTAATTTATCTAAGTTTTTAATCAATGCTCCTCCACCTGCTAATACTATTCCTTTTTCCATTATATCTGAAGCTAACTCTGGTGGTGTTTTTTCTAATGTTAATTTTACAATATCTACAATCTTTCCTATTGATTCTTTCATGGCTTCTTGAACTTGATTAGAATTTATATCTATATTTATTGGAAGTCCTGATGTTAAATCTCTTCCTCGTATTTTCATAGACATTTCTGTCATAAGTGGCATAGCACATCCAATTTCCATTTTTATTTGCTCTGCCGTAGTCTCTCCAATTGCTAAATTCATTTCTCTTTTTATATAATTTGTTATATCTTCGTCTAAATCATCTCCAGCAACTCTTAAAGAATGACTTACTACTATTCCACCTAATGAAATAACCGCAACTTCTGTTGTTCCGCCACCTATGTCTACAATAATACTACCACTTGGCTCTCCAACGTCAAGTGACGCACCTATTGCTGCTGCCATTGGTTCTTCAATTAAATACACTTCTTTTGCTCCTGCATGGAGTACTGCTTCTTCTACTGCTCTTTCTTCTACTTCTGTAATTCCGGAAGGAACTCCTACTACTACACGTGGTCTTCCAATACTATATCTTCTTCCTACCTTTGTTATTATATCTTTTAACATTAGTCTTGTAGCTGTAAAATCGGCAATCACACCATCTTTCATTGGTCTAACTGCTTTTATTTGCTCTGGTGTTCGACCTAACATCTCTTTTGCTTCTGTCCCTGTTGCTTTAATTACACCACTTCTTCTGTCTATTGCAACAACTGAAGGCTCCTTTAAGATTATTCCTTTTCCCTTTAATGTTACTAATATGTTTGCTGTTCCTAAATCAATTCCTATATCTTTTGACCCAAAATTAAAAAATTTCATTTCTATTTTCCTTCCTATCTAATCTAATATTTATTTTAAATTTTCTTTTGTACTATCTATCATATTAGAAAAAATACTTATATAGTTTTGACCTCCTATAACTATATGATCTAATAACTCTATACCTATTAAATTTGCTGCTTCATACAATTTTTCAGTAAACTTAATATCTGCTGTACTTGGAGTGGGATCACCACTTGGATGATTATGCACCATAACTATTTTAGGTGCATTAATTCTAAGTGGTTCAGTTAATATATCTTTAATAGACATGTTAATTATATTAGTACCTCCAATTGCAATATCTTTAATCAGCATTATTTTATTTTTATTGTCTAGCATTACTACTTTTGCAACTTCTTTTTTTAATACTCTTACTTCTTCTATTAAAATATTAGCAAGATCTTTTGGTTGTTTTATAATTATTTTTTTATAATTATTTGGAGCTGTAATTCTAATTGCTAGTTCACTTACTGCTTTTATTTGAATAGCTTTTACTTTTCCAATTCCTTTTATTGTCATTAATTCTTCTATTGTTATTTCTCGAAGAAAAGATAAATCATTTGAATTTTGCTTTTGCAACGCTAATATTTTTCTAGCTAACTCTACTGATGTATATTCTTTTGTTCCACTTTTTATTATTATGGCTAATAACTCAGCATTTGATAACATTTTTTCACCATATAATTCTAATTTCTCATATGGCCTTTCTAATTCGGGTAATTGTTTTATTGTGTTTTCCAAATTCTTAATTCCTTTCTAATTCCCCAAACCTTATTTAAATTATATTTTTCTGTATATTACTATTGCAAGTATCATTCCTATTATACTTGATATACTTATTTTAAATGTTAATGCAAATGTTACAATCACTACACTTAAATCTAATGTTACTGGTGTTGAAATACCAAAACTTTGTCCATATGATAACCACCAAAGCCAGTCTACACTTCCTGCTATTTCTCCTAACAATCCACCTACTACAAGTCCTGATAATATAAATATCAATAGTACCCATATATTTTTTTCTTTTGTTGCCATTTTTATTCCTCCACTTTAAATTTTCCTTACGGATATTTAATTTTTATTCAAATCATATTATATATTGAATATACTTTTTTTTCAAGTATTTTCCAATCTTTAGATTATTTTTTTACTATTTTTTAAAATTACATTTATTACTTCTCTTATTATCGTTTTTGTTATGATTTTTATTATCATTTTAAAGTTTTAGAAATATAATATTAGTAAGATTAATTTTAGGAGAAAATTAATGAAAATTCAAAAAATAACTAATAACAAAATACGCATTATTTTTAACTTTTCTGAAATAAATGAAGAAAAAGTTTCTGCTTTTATACATAATTCTTTTAAAAGCAAAGATTTATTTTACAACATATTAAAAACAGCTAAAGAGAAATATAATTTTGATACCAAAAATAATAAACTTCTAATTGAAGGCTTTACCTTTATGGATAATTTTATAATATTTTCTATTACAAAATTAAAATCCTACAATTATTCTACTAATTTAACTATTAAAAAAAAGAAACATATCTTAAAAAATAATTATATTTATAAATTCGATACTCTTAATAGCTTTCTTGACTTTCTAAAATCTCTTTCAACTGTTAATCTAAAAAATTTCAAGAAATATGATAGAAATATTTCACTTTACAAATATAAATCAAATTATTATGTTTCTGTAAAAAATGTTAGTCCTTCTATTTTCAATCCTTTACTTAGTGAATTTGCTATAAAAACAAAAAATTCAGAATTAAATCATATTCATCTATCTGAATATGGAAAATTATTATCTAAATGCAACTTTAACTTTTTATTTAATGCTTAATTTTTTAAATATTTTTTTATATTTAGTAAGAAAACGTAAATAATCCACAATTTATTAATAAACTGTGGACTATTTGTATTTTTCATTTTTTTATCTATGCTATTATCTATAAATAATTACTTGGATTATATGCTTTACCATTAACTCTTACTTCAAAATGTAAATGATTTCCTGATGAATTTCCAGTTGATCCCATTAAAGCTATTTGTTGTCCTTTAGAAACTGTTTGACCATATGATACAGATAATGAATTACAATGCGCATAATATGTTTGTACACCATTACCATGATCAATTACAATAAAGTTTCCATATGACCCTTTCCATCCTGAAAAACTAACGGTTCCTCCTGCTGCTGCATAAATTGGTGTATTTCTAGAATTTGCTATATCTATAGCTGTGTGACCTGGATATCCATACCATCCTGCTGTTATTGTACCATAAGTAGGCTGTGTTAGTGTTATTCCTAAATCAACATATGCCGAAGAAGCTCCTGTTGACACTGGAACAGTTCCACTTGATCTTGAAGTTGTTGTAGTTGTTGTTGCCACATAGACTGGCTTTGGTTTTTCAACATATAAATCTGCTACTATTACATCTGATGTAGTTAACTCTTTTATCTCAGTTTGATATTTTTCTACTATTGAAATTTTTTCTATATTATCACTTTCTTTTTCAGTTAAATCAGCTACTACTTTTTCAGCTTCTGCAAATGTTGCTACATAGAATTTTTCTTCTTCACTTTCTAAGATTGCATAATATCTATAGTATTCAACACCCTGTGCCTTTACACTTGCTAATATTTCTTCATCATTTGAAACTATATTTTTTTTAAGTAAACATACTTCATATTCTGGCAATTCTTCAATTTGGATATATGCTAAATTAGAATTGTCTCCATTACCTTTTTCTATATATTCATTTATTTGATTTTGTAAATTTCTTTTATTATTAGTATATCCTATTTGCTCTCCATTTAGATATACTGAATATGTAGGTTTATACACCATAAATAAAATCCCTATAATTGCAAGTATCGCTACTGATAGTAGAATTAGAACCTTCATACTTTTTTTCATATGTACTTTTAATTTTTTTAACATAAAATCTCCTTAATCTTTATCTTAAAACATTATTTCTATTTTATTTCATTTTATTTCTTTTTGCAATTATATATATTCCTAATTTATACCGATTTAATTCCATATTCTTTAATTTACTTTGCTTTCCTTACTTTTTCTTTGTTTTACTCTTATTTACTTTATTTTTATGTTTAATTAAAAAAAGAAGTTAAGTAATTTTAATAACTTAACTTCTCAAATATTTTAGCATAATTGTTCTTTTACTGTGCTAACTTCTATGGTAGTAGCTTTTTCTGCTGGCATGTAGTACCCTTTACTTTGAGCTACTTTATATAACTCAAATTGAAAACTTTCGTCTGCATTTCTTATTTGTTGTAACGTCTGCCTTAATTGAACATTTTCACATTCTGTTATAGCTGTTTGATATGCTCCTAATCCTGATTTTACAGACGATAATACATCATTTACCATTGTTTTTTCTTCCATATTTAACCTCTTTCTAATTATTTAAAAATGTCATTAATTTTTGTTTTGTATTTTGTGCATCTTGCGCTGATTTTGCAAATAATTGCTTAATTTGTGGATCTACTGCTTGAGCTGCATATGTGTTTAATTTTTGACAAGATGTTTCATGTGCACCTATTAAATGTCTTAATTGTTGTAATTCTGATTGATTTAAATCTGCCATTTTAATCATTCCTTTCTATTTTTTCTTACTATATTATTGACACTTCAAGTTAAAATATACAAAAAAGAATATTTAAAATTTAGATTATTTCAAATATTCTTTTTAATCTATTCTATTATTTCTAATTTAGCAAATTGAGCCATCAATCTCTTATTTCCCACTTTTTCAAAATTTATATCTACTTTTAAGTCTTCTCCTTCTTTTTCAGCAGAATTTATAACACCTTCTCCAAATTTTTTATGGAATACTTTAACACCTGCTTTATATTCTTCTAAATTTACAGTTCCACCATTTTTGCTATTTAAATTACTTAAAAAACTTTCTGGTGTTCTAAAAGCAAATCCTTTTGATATATTACTTGCTGCAACAGTTTGTTTTTGTGGTTCTATACTATATGTTTTTACATTATTTGAATTTTTACCACCATAACTCCACGAATATTTAGAATCTTCAAATATTTCATCTTTATTTGATTTATCTCCAAAAGCTTCTTCATATCCTTCTAATAGGTCTTGAGGTATTTCTTTTAAAAATTTAGAAGCTGGATTGTAACTTGTAGAACCATATATTGTTCTTTGCTTACTACAAGTCATAAATAGATTTTGTTTTGCTCTTGTTATCCCTACATAACATAATCTTCTTTCTTCTTCTAATTCAACCAGATCCATTAATGATTGATAACCTGGAAAAATTCCATCTTCCATTCCTATTAAAAATACAACTGGAAATTCTAGTCCTTTTGCACTATGTAATGTCATTAATGTAACTGTTTCTTGAACTTCATCTAAATTATCTAAATCACTAGATAATGTTATTCCTGCTAAAAATTCTGTTAATGCATTTTCAGTTATTTCTTCTTCAAATTCCATTGTAACTGTTAAAAATTCTTCTAAGTTTGCAATTCTATTTTCTGCTTCAATTGTATTTTCTTGTTCTAAAGCTTTTGTATATCCTGTTCTTTTTAATACCATTTTAACTAATTCTGATATTGTAATTTCATCTTTTTTACTTTTTAAAGTTTCTATACTGTCCACAAAGTCTCTAGAAGCTAAGAATACTCTATTTAACCCATATTCATCACATCTTTTAATTATATCATACATAGACGTTTCATTTTGTATTGCAAGCTCTTCTATTTTATCTAAACTTGTTTTTCCAATACCTCTTTTAGGCTCATTTATTATTCTTTTTAAACTTAAATTATCTGATCCATTTTGTATTAATCTTAAATATGCAATTAAATCTTTAATTTCTTTTCTTTCATAGAATTTTAAACCACCAACAATTTTATATGGTACATTTTCTCTTCTTAAAATCTCTTCTATTGCTCTTGATTGTGTATTCATTCTATATAGTATTGCAAAATCTGAGTATTTTAAATATTCTTCTCTTTTTAAATTTTCTATTTGTGAAACAATATATGATGCTTCATCATATTCATTTTTGGCTTGATATATTTTTGGCAGATTTCCTTCTTCATTTTGTGTCCATAATTCTTTTTTATATTTTACTTCATTATTTTTTATTACTGAATTTGCTGCCTTTAAAATATTTCCTGTACATCTGTAGTTTTGTTCTAATTTTATTATTTTTGTACCTGGAAAATCTCTTTCAAAATTTAATATATTTGAAATATCAGCACCTCTAAAACTATATATACCTTGGTCATTATCTCCAACTACAGTAATATTACCATGTTTTGCTGCTAGTATTAATATCAATGTAAATTGTGCTTTATTTGTATCTTGATACTCGTCTACTAATACATATTTAAATTTATCTGAATAATATTCTAAAACTTCTGGATTTTCCATTAATATTTTTATTGTAAAATTTATTATATCATCAAAATCTATTGCATTATTTTCTTTTAATTTTTTTTGATATAATTGATATATTGTAGCAATTTTTTCTTTGCGAAAATCACCTTTTGATTTTGCTTCATAATCATTTGGTTCTAACATTTCATTTTTAGCATTACTTATTTCTGCTAAAACGCTTTTATCCGTAAATAATTTATCATCTATATTTAATTCTTTTATACATGTTTTGACCATTGATTTTTGATCTGATGTGTCAAATATAATAAATGATGAATCAAATCCAATTCTATCTATAAATCTTCTTAAAATTTTAACACAAATAGAATGAAATGTTCCCATCCAAATATCTTTAGCATCTTCACCTACTATATTTGTTATTCTTTCTTTCATTTCATTTGCTGCTTTATTTGTAAATGTTATTGATAAAATATTCCATGGCTTTATATTATTTTCTTTCATTAAGTATGCTATTTTATGTGTTAATACTTTAGTTTTTCCACTTCCTGCTCCTGCAATTACTAGACAAGGCCCTTCTGTGGTTATAACTGCTTCATGTTGTTTATCATTTAATCCTTCTAATATGTTATTCATTTCATCATTCCTTTATATATTTTTGTTTGTATTTTACTACATATATTTTTAAAATACAACTAAATTAATTGCTTTTTCTCATTTCTTTTTTATTAATTGATTTTCTTTATAATTTTTAATATTATCTATTTAAATTTCATACTTCTTTATGATAAAATAAAAATGATAATTTATTTTATTTTGAAAGGTTACAGATTAATTTATGAAAAAGTTTAATTATGAATCTCAACTAAATTTAAATCCTAATGCTAAAGATGGAAAAAAAGAATGTCCAAATTGTGGCTCAGGTGATGTAGAGTATAATATAAATAAAATGGCTATTGTATGTAATCATTGTGATTATGAATTCAAGCCAAAAAGAATTTCTGATCTTGAAAATGATATTTGGAATATACAAGGAAGAATAATAGGAAATAATTCTGTAAATATTACTGATTTTTCTGATTCGCTAATTTCTGTTGAATGCAGTGGTTGTGGAGCTCATATACTTTTTGACAGCAGCAAAGAGTTACAAAAAAAATGTCATTGGTGTGGAAATTCGCTCTCTATAAATACTAAAATTCCTAACGGAGCAGTCCCAGATTTAATACTTCCTTTTAGTATTTCTAAAGAGGAAGCATTTAAATCTGCCACTAAGCTTGTTTCTTCAAAGTCACTTTTTACAAGTTCTAAATTCAAAAAGAGTTTGACTCTAGAAAATCTAATTCCTGTTTATCTACCTTATGCTGTTGTAGACTTAAATTTAAAAGCTGAATTTAAAGGTATTGGAGAACATTTAATTGTAAAAAAAATCTACCTATCGTCACCTTATGGTGCTGATATATATGATGTAGAACGACACTTTGATATTGTCATTAATGATCTGTCGATTGAAACTAGTAAAGATAAATTATTAGATACTAATTTTAAAACAAATAATATAATTAATTCTATACTGCCTTTTGATACACATAATTGTGTACCTTTTGACGCTATGTATCTTAATGATTCAAATTTAGAAATACGAGATTTAAATTTAGATACAATAAATGACTTACTTAAACATCAAGCATTAGACATCGCTAAAGCACAAGCTAACTCTTCTTTATCATTTTATGATCGTGGTGTACTTTGGAATAGCCAATCTTTAGATCTTATAGGTGAGAAATATTTAACAGCATATTTACCTGTTTGGCTTTATTCATATAAAAAGGAAATAGCCAACTCTAAAAAAATAAACTATATAGCGGTAAATGGTCGAACTTCTGAAACAAATGGAAGCATTCCTTTTAATTACTTTCATTTAATTACTATAGGCATTATTATTTTTTTGACTACTATCATTCTTGCTATGTCTAGAAATTTTGATTCTTATTTTTTTAATTATATATATATATATGCTATAATAGCTGTTTGTTGCACATTATCCTCGATTATAAAAAAATATAAAAACTCTAATGCTAGGCACTTGCATGAAAAACATACATATTCTGAAATCAGAAACTTAAAATGTGTAGATAAATTTATAACGCACAAAAAGAATCTACCTTCTAAAACAATGGAAAAAGCTAATAATAATAAAATTTATGGAAATAGAAAAAAACATCTTTAATAATTTCACTTCATACTAATAACAGCATACAAAGTTTATGTATGCTGTTATTAATTTAACCTATATCATTACTACTATTTATCATGTTTATTATATTTTCATATTTGTCCTTATGCAAAAAATCAAATTGATTATTATCTAAATTTATAAGTCTATCTATTAATGGCTCTATTTCTTCAATACTATTAACCATTTTTATATATTCTAAATTTACTAACCATTCATATGTTCCTGATACCTTTTTATTTATATTATCTACTGCTATACAAGGTGTTCTAGTAATTGCTGCAAATATCATAGCATGTAACCTATCTGTTATTACTAATTTTTTAGATTCAAATTCTTCTTTTTTTCTGTTAACTATATTCTCTCTTCTTTTTTCACTTATCGGATACTTATATAACATGTCTGTTGTATAAACAGTATATTCTTTTTTTAATTTATTTTTTAGATCTTTTACTTCTTTTTTTGATATAATACTCTCTCTATCCTTTCTAAAAAGAAATAATATTCCATCTCTATCTTTGATATTTTTATTTTCACCTTCATATAAGGCTTCATTTAAAACAATATCTGGAACCTTTACATAACTTCTAAACTCATTGATATTATTTTTTACAAATTCAAAAGATTTTTCTTCCCTCAAACATATATGTACATTTCCATGATTTTTTACTATAGTTTTAAATTTTTCTAGTTCTTCTTTTCCCTCTATATTCTCTTCAAAATAGCAACTTTGCGGCATAATTATTATTTTATTATTTTTCAACTCTTTTATTATATGATTTATTTTTTCTTGTTCAGCTCTCCATATTGTACCTACTTTTCCTCCTCCTGTAATTATGACTGTATCATTACAAGTTATATATTTCTTAATATTTTTACATAATGTTTTACAATATTCATTTGGAATTTGAATAATCTTTTCATCACACCTATTTTCTAAAAATTCACATTCGGATAATACAATAGCATGATCTCCTATATTTTTATGTATTGGAGTATTACAGAGATATATTTTATCCCCTTGACCTTTAATTGATTTTTTATATTTTTCTACTTTAAATATTGCTATAAAATTTTTTAATATATTGTATATTTTTTTAATTAATTTTTTCATTTTTTCTCCTTGCCATTTATAGTTTAAAAAACACATAAAACCTTTTATATAGAAAATAATTTAAATTTTTAAAATATATGTGCATTAATGTATTTTTCTTTAAATACTTATTTTTTTTCCAATTTGGAAACTTGTCATTTAATAATTTCCAACCTTCTTCTAAAATCTTTTTTCGTATTTCTTTTTCTCTAATCTTACTTGCTCTCTTATATGAAGTACCTAAAATAGTTCTTATATATAAGTATTCAATTTCATCTATATAATTTTTAAAAAGTTTTCTATTTTTATATACATCATATAATTGAATTAAAACTTTATAAACATCTGATACTCTGCTATCTTGATTATTTGATATTGAATTTTTTCTTTGTACATAATGATATAATGGTTCACATATATATTCTATTTTATTTATATATGGAACATAACTATATGTAAACAATATATCTTCATATTGTAAACCAACTGCAAATTCGGATTTAGTATCTTTTATAAGAGATGTTTTTATTAGTTTATTCCAAGCAACCACCTCAATGTTTACTATACATTCATTTATATCATAGCACTTCTTAATTTTAGTTCTATATTTTTTGTTATTATATTGTTTAAAATATTCAAATTGTACAATATCTGCACCAGTTTTTTCAAGTTTATTATAACATTTCTCCAATGTATCTAATTCTACATAATCATCACTATCTATGTAAAACAAGTATTTTCCACTTACTTCGTTTAGTGCTATATTTCTAGCATTTCCTAATCCGCTATTTTCTTCTAATAAAATTAGTTTAATACCTTTATATTTTTCCTTATACTCTAACATTTTATTTCTAGTTCTATCCTTACTGCCATCGTCTACTAATATTATTTCAATATCTTTTAACGTTTGATTAATCACAGATTCAATGCATTTATCCATATATGTTTCTGAATTATAGCATGGAATAATCACACTAATTTTCATATTTGCTCCTTTTATTTTTCATTTTTCATTATTATATCATAACATCATCTTATTTAGTATATTCTAAAATAATTTAATTAAACTATAGAGATTAAAATGCCTCCTATTAATCCTAAAATATTACCTAATACTGTTATTCTTCCTCGATATAAATTATTATATTCTGGTATCAATTCTCCAGCTACTATATAAATCATAGCTCCTGCTGCAAAACTTAAGCATAATGATATAATATAATCTGAAATTCCACCTACCAAGGCACCAAACAAAGCACCTATTCCAGTAGTTACACCTGATAATAATATGTATAGTAATATTTTTCTTTTCCCTATTCCTGCGCCTCTCATTGGTATAGCCATTGATATACCTTCTGGTATATCATGAATACAAATTGCTATTGCAAGTGATAATCCTAATTTAATTGATACTTCCATACTTGATCCAATAGCCAGACCTTCTGGAAAATTATGTATTGCTAAACCTATTGCAACAACTAAAGCTGTTTTGATTAAACTTTTATTATTACTATTAAATTTTTTATTTACTTCTTTTTCAATCATACTATCACAAAATATAATTAACAGTATTCCAAAAAAAATTCCTGCTAATACAATATATATATTTCCATATTCTAAAGATTCTGGTATCAAATCAAGAGTCACAATTGCCATCATAAGTCCTGACGCAATTGCTAACATAAAACTCAAAAAACGGTTAGAAGCACTTTTAAATTGAATTCCAATTATTCCTCCTAATAGTGTACCACACGTACCAAAAAACAGCCCTATAAACATTATTTTAACAATTTCAACCATAAAAAAACTCCTATACAAATACTTTCTTAATATGTATTTATATAAAAGTTTTTTATTCTTCTATTCTTAAATTAAATCTACTGAATTTATTATATTACCATTAAAATCTCTTATTTCTAAAATATCATCACATATCTCAATATAACTATTTTGTGTATTTCCTTTTGGAAGTGATATAGATCCTGGATTTATATATAATTTTTCATTTATTTTTTCAATTTTATTTACATGTGTATGTCCATAAAATAATATATCAAATTGTTCTTCTGGTATATTACTTGGATTATATTTATGACCATGTGTTAAAAATATTTTTTTATTATTCAATTCTATAATTTGTTTTTCTTGAAATATAAACTCTGAAATCATTTGATCAACTTCCGCATCACAATTACCTCTAATAACTATTAGTTTATCTTTAACCTTGTTTAGGATATTTGCAACTTCCATTGGATTATATTCTTCTGTCAAACTATTTCTTGGTCCATGGTAATAGATATCACCTAATAAAATTAGCTTGTCATAATTATCATTTTCAAATATTTGTAGCAATTTTTCAGTATAAAATTTAGATCCATGTATATCTGAAGCAACTAATATTTTCATCTACTCTTCCTCACCTTTTAATCTTTCAGCTCTATCTGCTGCAATTAAATTATCTAACATTTCATCTATAAATCCATTTAAAAAGCTTTCCATTTGAAATATACTCATACCTATTCTATGATCTGTTATACGTCCTTGTGGATAATTATATGTCCTAATTTTTTCACTTCTATCTCCTGAACCTACTTGTGATTTTCTAGCACTTGCAACTTCACTATCTTGTTTTTCTTTTTCAATTTCATATAATTTAGTTCTTAACATTTTCATTGCATTATCTTTATTTTGAAATTGAGATCTTTCTGATTGACATTCAATTACAATTCCAGATGGTTCATGTATTAATCTTACTGCTGATGAAGTTTTATTAATATGTTGTCCACCAGCTCCTGATGCTCTAAAAACTTCCATTTTTACATCTGCTGGATTTATATCTATTTCAACATCTTCTACTACTGGTAATACTGCAACTGTTGCTGTAGATGTATGTATTCTACCACTACTTTCAGTATCTGGTACTCTTTGTACTCTATGTACACCACTTTCAAATTTGAGTCTACTATATGCACCTTTTCCTGTTACCATAAAAGTCACTTCTTTATATCCACCTAAACCTGTTTCATTTTCATTCATAACTTCTATTTTCCAACGATTTTTTTCTGCATACATACTATACATTCTAAATAAAGTTCCAGCAAATAAAGCTGCTTCATCACCACCAGCTCCTGCTCTTATTTCACAGATTATATTTTTATCATCATCTGGATCTTTTGGTATTAATAAGAATTTAAGCTCTTCTTCAATTTTTGGAAGCATTTCTTTTGAATCATAATATTCCATTTCTGCAAGTTCTTTCATCTCTGGGTCTTTCATTAATTCTTCTGCTTCTTCCATTGCAACTTTTACTTTTTTATATTCTCTAAATTTCATAACAACATCTTCTAAACTGTTATGTTCTTTCATATATTTTTTCCATTGCTCTTGATTTGATATAACTTCTGGATCAGATATTAAGCTTGTTAATTCATCATATCTTTTTTCCACAACTTCTAATTTTTCAAACATACTATTCTCCTTTTTTTATTTTGTTATGATATTATACTATATTTTAAGATTTTTTACAAGGTGTAACTAGTCTTATATTTCCATTATATAAAATTATTCCAATATTTAATACATTTTAATACATTTATTAAATATATTAAATAATATTTTTGTAATTAAATATTGCTTATTCATTACAAAAAAAACAATTAATTTTGTTGTTATACTTTCGTGTTTATAATATTGATTTTTCTTATATTCTGGATATTTTTCTAAAATATATTTTGAAATTACCATAAAGTTCTCTCTATTTTTACTATAAGCTGAAAATTTAACACCTGTATTTTTAATTATATGTATTATATTTAAATATTCTAATTCTTCTTTATATTTTTCGTACATACTTTTATTTTTAAATACTTCTTCTAAATTATTTATTGCTTTAAAAACATCTAATAGTTCTTCTTTAAAAACTTTTTTCTTTGCAGTTAAAGCTCCTTTTCTTTTAATATAATAATATAATGGTTCTTCTATAAAACCAATATTATTTGTATATAAAACTAAAGATGGCATTAATTCAAGGTCTTCATAATATATTTTATTAAACTTAACATTATCAAGAATCTCTTTTTTAATAATTCTTAACCAGACATTTGGTCTTGATATAATATATCTATTACTAAAATTCTTTATTTCTGAATTTGTATTTATAACTTTATTCTTACCGTTTACAACCATATATGCATTACATAAAACTATATCTAGTTTTTCACTTATTGCTTTTTTATACATTTTTTTATACATTGTATTTTCAATATAATCATCAGCATCAATAAATCCAATATATTCTCCTTTAGCATATTTTAAGCCTAAGTTCCTAGCCTCATGTTGACCTAAATTTTCCTGTTTTAAATACACTATTTTTTCACTTTTTTTTATATAATTTTTAATTATACTTTCACTATTATCTGTACTTCCATCATTTACAATAATAATTTCAAGCCCTTCTATTTCTTGCTTAATAACACTATCCAAACATCTTTCTAATTGATTTTCATTATTAAAAACTGGAATAATTATGCTTAATTTCATGTTTCCTCCACTTTATTTAATATTTAGTACTGTTGGTATAACTTTTAATATATAATACAAATCTTTTATATATCTGTACTTATATATATATCTTAAATCATAAATTGTTCTTGTTTCTATGTTTGTATAATAATCACCATATATATGAGAAACACTTATTAACCCTGGTTTAACATTATGTCTTAGCTCATATAATTCATATTTCTTACTATATTCATCTACAAACTGCTTTCTTTCTGGCCTTGGACCTACTAATGACATATCTCCTTTTAAGACATTAAATAGTTGTGGTAATTCATCTATCTTATACTGACGAATAAACTTTCCTACTTTTGTTATTCTTGGATCATCTATCTTTGATAAAAGTGCTCCTTTTTCTTCACTGTTTTTATACATGCTTCTAAACTTATAAATCTTAAATACTTTTCCTTTTTCACCAATTCTTTCTTGAGAATATATTACTCCTCCTTTTGACGTAGTACCTACTAATATAGCTGTTAAAATTGAAATAGGTAAAGAAACTACAATTAAAAATATTGAAATAATTATATCTAACACTCTTTTTAAAAGACTATTAATTTTTGATAATTTCATATTATTTATTTTAAAATATCTTATATCATTAATATATATAGCTTTATTCCCATCTATATATAAATTATTTATGCTAGTTCTTACATACACATTTTTATAACAATTACTTACTATTTTTTTAATATCATGATCTTTATCTATAATTACTATCATTTTTTTACTTTGTTTGGGTATTTCCGCTACATATTTTATATTGTTTGCAGTCCATAACTTTTGACTAATCATTTTTACTATATTTTCTTTAATGTTTTTATCATCAGATATTATATAAATATCTTTCTTATTGTTTAATTTATAAATTTTCAAAAAAATATATAATAATATAATTACTATATTACTAATAAAAGTCATATAAATATATGAATTTTCCTTTGTAAAATTCCAATAAATTAAAGATATTATTAATGATATAATAAAATAAAAACTGTATTTTTTTGGAAACTTAACTAATATATTCATTTGTAATGTAATGAATAACACTATGTGTATTAAAATTATACAAATAAAATTCATTTACCTATTCCTTTCTTTCTGATATTTCATATATTTTCCCATCTGAAATCATACCCATTAAAATGAAGAAAAATGGTGCTACTGTAACTACACTTATATTGAACATTGCTTGCACTATATATGAAATTACTGCTAAAAAGATAATTTTATCTATTTTATTTTCATTTTTTATATTTCGTATTATTATTATAGTATATAACACTATATATGCTATAAACGCAAATATTCCTTGAGTAATTAGAGTATGCAACAATTCATTATGTGCTTCGTAATATACAAATTTATATTCTTCTATATAAATTGGTTTTCCTTCAATTAAGTATCCCATATTGCTAACACCTATTCCATTTAACCAATGTTCATCAACTCTATCTATTACTTGATTCCAGATTTCTCCACGATTATTTCCAACCTCATTATTTACTTCTCCTGTGCTTACTATTCCAAAAATTTCTCCTATTGTCTGTCCTATATCTTTAAAGAATTGATCATCTACAAAAAAGAATCCTATCAAAAAAGTAATAGCTATTGTAGCATATATTATTAATATCTTTTTAACTTTTTTTGAAAATAAAATTAAAAATAAAACTATACATAATCCTACAAACCCACTCATTGCGTTAGCTAGAACTATTCCAAATGTATATATAATAACTAATATCCAATTTAAAATATTCTTATCTTTATATGTAAATGTACCAATTGATAAACTACAGCAAATAACCATAAAAGTAGAAAAGAAGTTACTATGAATCAAAAAGCCGCTATAATACCAAGTATTACCACTTTCAAGAGGTGATATTCCTAGCCATTGAATAACTGCATATATAACTTGAATTAATCCAAATATTAAAATTGTATATATAATCTTTTCTTTCTCTACAATTTGTTTGGCTATTAAAAACATAAAATAATATGTAGCCAGCATAAGCATTCCTTCTTGCCTATATCCCATTATAGCCATTTCCATATCATAAGCAAAATATACAGATATTAAGCCAAACATTATTAAACTCAAAATTATTGTATCAATTTTATCCCTTTTAATATACTTTCTAGTTACACCGAAAATATATGATATTAATGCAGTTGCTCCAAATCCGTATATCACTAATGAATATTGATAAAGAGTAAATGTAGAAACTTTAATAGCAACTGTTCCTAATACTAAGTATGCTATAAAAGTCATTATTAAAAATAAATTAATCTTTTTGAACTTTTTCATTTGAATTCCTCTCATTTATTGTACAATTGTATAAATTATATCATACACAATTATTTATGTACATATTCTCTATACTTTTTTATGTATTGTACTTAAAAACTTTATTATTCCTAAGTTTATTATCTTTCTATTTAATACTAAACTAACTATTATAGCGATAACCAAATTAATAATATTCATAACAAAGTTTTGTTGATAATATATTATAGATATTACTGCAAACATAATAAATACTGTGCTTATTATTTTTATGTCATATTTTACTTTTACGTGTTTTTTTATATCAATTCCTCTATATACACACATTATTAGATATGATATTACTGTAGATATAGAAGCTGCATATAATCCAAACTTTTCTATAAATATTATATTTAATATAATATTTATTACTGCAGATATGAAAGTTGTAATCATAACTTTTTTAGTTAGTTTTTTCGCTATAAGTATTGCACTATAATTTATTGTAAAAATACTAAAAATACCTGCCAAAATAAGAATTGGTATATATGTATAAGATTCATAGTATTCTGAATTGATTAATAAAGGAAATACAAATGGTACACACACAACTATTCCCATTGCGATACTTGAAAAAAATCTAATAGATTTATCAATTGTATCACTAAAAAATTTGTCTCTTTCTTCTGAATTAATATATAATGCTGCTGATTCTGTCCATGTGAGCATATATATTCCTAGAAGTGCTGCTAAAATTTGTGGGAATTTATTAGATATAGCATAAATACCATTTGCAGCAGCTCCCATAAAAAACATTACTATTGTTCTATCACTAATATTTACTATCCACCATGAAATAGCATTTGGTATTAAAGGTGCTGAATATTTTATTATTTCTTTATTTAACTTTTTATCCTTTAACTTCCATTTTACTTTTTTCCTAATATCTAATGAAATAAACAAATATATACTAATAGCTAAATGTGCAATACAATTAGTAATAAGTATCCCAACTCCCTCTAATTCAAATCCTATTATTAGTATTACATTAAATATTATTGTTACTATTCCACCTATTATACTTCCAATTGCATATTTTATGTTATCACCTAATCCTCTTGATATTTGAAATAAAAAAGATGATATTATATTTGTAATAATACATAAAACTATATAATGTTGATACTTAAAATTTATAAATCCATTTAGTATTACATACAAAAAAACTATAGATATTATAATTTTTAAAATTGTATGAAATACCGAACTAATAACTATTTTTTGTTTCTCTTTATTCTCTCTAGCATCAATTAAAAATCTAAATACTCCTGCATCTAATTGTATTATAATTATTGGTACTATTAAAGCTATATACGTTATAATCAAATCAATTGTGCCATATTTTTCAGCAGTTAAGTAATATGTATATAGCGGCAACAATAAAAATGTAGTTACTTGTGTAAATATTTTCCCTAAAAATACAATGATTGTATTTTTTAATAACTCTAATCTCAAGGTTTCACCTAACTTTCAATTTTTTAACTTTTTTAATTATAATATATATTTTAACTTACTACAACTAGATTATTAAATATTTTACTTTCTCATTATTATATAAAAATAGTGTATAACAAAATGTAGTGAATTAGCTTCATCTAACATCTATTATACACCTAATTTTCATAGACTATTATTTAATTTTCCATGGGTTGTCAATTGTTCCCATATCAATATCATCTTGCTCTTGAGTTTTATCTGCTATATTATCTATTCCAAATGTTACTAATGGCATCATATATCCTTCATAAGAATTATCTTCTTGTACATTTCCATTACTTTCAAATTTATACATTAATTTAGATTCTATATTTAACATTTCATTTCCTGTCTTTAGCATATATCCATATATCATTTTTGTATTGAAATCGTATGGATCTGTATATGGGTCTGTGTATGGATCTGTGTATGGATCTGTGTATGGATCTGTATATGGGTCTGTGTATGGGTCTGCATACGGATCATATGAGCTAGCTACTGGATAATTTGATGCAGCAGCTATTTCTTTCGTTTTTATGTCCGCAAAAACAATGTTAGTTGAATCATTAATATTTAACAACTCATAATCTATATCTTTTTTAAAATCATCTTTAGTTAACGTAGTAACTTCTCCATCTTCTAAGTTTATATTTAGTTTGTTCACAACTGTATTAATACTTAAAGTTTCAACTTGTTCTCCTTCTATTGAATCACTTTTATATTTATTATCTATTTCTGATTGAAATTCCGATTTATCTATTCCATTTTCCATAGAATTTCCCCAAGTATATATTTCTGCACTTCCAATAACATCACTTGGTATTAATGTAACTTCATTACCTGTTATATCAAATACTCTCCACTTAATATTTTCTCCACCAGATACTGCATAATCAACATAGTCACCTACCATTAATGTATCTCCTGTTGGAATCATATAAAATTTTATATCTCTTGAAGCTATTGTTACTACTCCTTCACCTTTTATAGCATTTACTTCATCTTGATTTTTAAGGTATCCTTCAGCAAATAATCTATCTGCTATCTCATTTATAGTTTCTACATGCATATTTTCATCATTAGTTTGAATTTTAAGATTTTGCTCAATTAGCCATAAATCTCTTTGTTCTTCTACAGCCCCCGCTCTTGTTTCCTCTGCTGCTATTGCTGCTTGCGTTAATACCCCATTTTCACCTGTTAACATTGCTATTGAAATTGCTGCTAATATTAATAATATTATTATAGTTATTACTAAAGAAATCAGCGTTATACCTCTAGCATTATTATTAATTTTTTTTTTCATTACCTTTTCTCCTTTGTTATAATTTCTAATATAGTATATCTTATTATTTTTCAATTTTCAAGTGTTTTTCTATTTTATCCGAATTTTTTTATACTTTTAAATTTAATAAAAATAATTTGATATAATAACATTAACTTTATATTAATATTATTTTATATTTCTATAAATTTATACATAATATTTGCTTCTTTTAATATATTTTCTTCTCTATTTGTACAAGATAAAATAATTATTTGATTATCCTTAAACTTTTCGGATAAAAACTCTAATGTTTTTGCTAATCTTTGTTTATCATAATATACAAAAGATTCATCTAAAATTATAGGCATCTTTTCCTGAAAAATATCTTTAATCATAGAGAGTCTTAGTGATAAATATAATTGTTCTATAGTACCTACACTTAGTTTTGAAATTGGCTCATATCTTCCACTTTCTAGTCCTACCATTAATCCTAATTGATCACTATATCTAACATTTTTATATTTATCATTTGTTATGTAACTTACATTAGAAGTCAGTTCTTTTGTAAATTTAGGAGTTATATTATTTTTCATTTCTTCATATGACTCTTCTAATATTTCTTTTACTAATTCTATACTTTCATTTAATTCCTGTAATTCTTCTATTTCTTTTTTTACTCGCTCTATCTCTTCTATTATCATCATTAAATTGTTATTTTCTTTTATTATAATATTGTTATCAACGTCTAATCTATGTGTTTCTATTTTTTGCTCACTTATTTTATTTTCAACTAAATTCAAGTTCTCTTCTAGCACTTCTAAATCCAGTATTTCTTTAATTTCTATAAAATATCTATACTTCGCACTTAGTCTTTCTTCTTCTGAGTGCATATAGTTTTCAATTTTTTCTCTTACTTCATATATTTCACCATCAATTGTTTTATTATGTCTTGATAATGTTTGTATTTTATCTGTTATTAACCTTATTTCTTCTCTTATAGCTCTTAATTTTTCATTTCCATCTTGAATATTTACTTGTTTTTTATTTTTCATTTTTAATATTGTACCAATTACAATTATTATTGGAATTGATAAGATTATATATAATTTTGCTTCAAAATTTAATGTTAAATATAATATAACATTTATGATGATTGTTATCAAAAATAATATATTTACATTTCTCGAAAATTTATTAATATCATTTTTTATCTTTTCATTTTTTAATTCTAACTTTTCTGCTTCTTTTTGTAACTCTTGTTCTTTTTTAAGTTTTTCAACCTCTAAACTTTTAATAGTTTCTAAATTTTCTTTTTTAATATTTTTCTGCACTTTTATTTTTTCTTCTTCTATTTCTCTAAACTCAAAGACTCTTTTCTTTTCTTTTAAATATTCTCTTTCTTTTTCTAATTTTACAATATCTTGATTTAAAGCTGTTTTATTAAGTTCTATTTCTTCTTTTTTTCTTTCTAAATTTTCAAAAGAACGTTTCTCTACTTCTAATTCTTCTAATCTTCTATTTAATAAATTAATTGGCTTTTCTCGTGTTCTATCTGTTCCAATTTCCTCATTTTGCTTTTTATTTAACTTTTGCATTGTTTTTTGATATGATACATTGTCTTCACCTGAAGTTACTAAATTTGTTATTCTTGAAATTAGCGCTGCTTCATCTATTTTTTCTAACTTTATTTCTTGCTGTTTTATTATACTTGTTGATAAAAACAGTTCTTTATTTATCCCTGTTTGTTCGTAGAAAAACTGACTTCCTGTTTGCTTATCTATATTATATTTCCCTACGACATTTTCCATATATTCATTAAATATTTGTATATCTTTTTTCTTAAAATCTCTAAATACTTCGAACTTTTCATTATTGTCTAATTCATAATTTATCACCCCTGAAAATTCTTCATTATTCCATGGTGTATATTCTTCTAATTCTGAAAATTCTCTTTTTCCTTTATTTTTATAGATTCCATATAACATACTAATTATATAATTTAGTACTGTCGATTTTCCAGATTCATTTTTTCCATATATAATATTTATATTATCATCAAATTCTATCTCTTTATTTACTAACTTTCCAAAAGAATTGATCCCTATTTTTTTTATCTTCATTATTTTCTCCTATTCCAAAATATCCAATCCAATTTCTAAAGCCTTTGACATTATTCGATTATCTCTGCTATTTTCTTCTGAATTTATCATTTTTTTACTTAGCTTATCCACAAATATTCCTTTTAATGTGGAATAATTGATTAAATCTTCTATTTCAAAATTAACTTTTGTATTATCTTTTATTTTTAATATTCTATTACTATCTAACAATTTTAATATTTGTAAAATATTTATATCAAAATTTCTTTTTCCAGCTAAGATTATTTTTATAAACTCATTTTCTGGAATATATATATTATTTATTTCTGTAATCAAATCTTCTTTATACAATATTTCAGAAATATCAATTACTTTTTCTTTAAATTCTTTTTCATCTAACTCTATAAATTCTTTAGTTATTTCTCCATTTTCAATATTTCCTACAATCATTCCATGTGGTCCTAATTCATCAAAGCCATGTGCAATAGTTGATCCAGGATATACAATATTTGTTTCGTACATTGGTTTATGTATATGACCAAGTGCTACATAATCAAAGTCTTTTATTTTCAAGTCTTTTGAATTTATTGAATTATATTGTTTATCTTCTATAGTTGTACCATCTAAAGCTCCATGTAAAACTAATATATTAGTTTCATTGTTATCTATTTCTAAACCATCTAATCCACACTCGTAACAGTAAAAGTCTTCAAATCCAAAGCCATATATATTTACATCTCCAATTATAACTTTTTCTATTTTTCCATTAAAAATTTTCACATTATCATTCCATTTAAAATTGTTATACATAGACTCTTTTATGTATGGATCATGATTACCTGGTGAAATAAATATTTTTGTATTTGGTATTTCAGAAAATAATGAGTTAATATATTCTATTGTTGATTTTCTAATATATTTATGTTCATATAAATCTCCTGAAATAAAAAATAATTCCACATTATTTTTCTTTATATATTCTATTATTTTTTTTAAAACTCTTCTTTGCTCTAATCTTCTTTGCTCTCCCATATTTTCTTTATCTGATAAGTTTAAATATGGACTATCAAAATGCATATCTGCTATATGTATAAATTTCATTTCTATTTCTCCTTTGTACTAATTTTATATATTTATAACTATGATTAATTTTTTTACTATATATAATTTTGTATTTAAAATTATATATACTCTCCTTTTAAAAGTCAATACTTTTTCAAACTTTTGTTTGCGTTTTAATCTAAAGAAAGATACTAACTTAAAAGTTAGTATCTTAATTTTTATGTATCTTATTTAGAATCATTGTTTTCAATATCACCAAATAGTTCATCAAATTTCGCTTCTATTTCTCTTGCTAAGTCATACTCTTCTTCTGTACTTGGCATCGAACTCATTTTTGGTTGTTTAAACTGTTCTTTATATTCATTTTCTTTTTTAACTTCCAGTTTTTCTGTTTCTACATCACTGTTATCAAAGTCTAATAAGTCTACACTAGTTTCTTTTTTATTATCAACTACATTAATTTCCGTATCTAACTGTTTTGTTATATTAGCTACATCATTTGATATTTTTAATTTTTCTTCTTTTGGTTTTGATTCCATAAACAAATCATCTAATGATTCTACTTTTAAATCTGCAACTTCTTTGTCTGTTGATTCTTCTACATACGGATTATATGGATTATATTTTCTCCACACACCTCTATCTATTTCACCAATATCATTATGATTTATTTCTAAATCTTTTAATTTTTTAGACATAGATGAATGTTTGAAATAGTAGAATTTTTTAGCTTTAACAGGTCTTATACCTTTTACAAATATTATACAATCATCATTATCCATTCTTCTTAATTCATCTGGTGTCATTAATGCTCTTGCCATAACATTGTCTGAAACACTTTTACCTGTTTTCCAATTTTGTCTATCTCTATTTATTGATATACTATCTCTTCCAATTGTTTTTTCTCCTAATGATTTAGAGAAATATTCAACTGTTTTAAATGAATTACTTCCTAGGAATAAGTGTGTATCACAATTCCCCATTATTGTTTCATATGATTTTTCGTAAACTGCTTCTAACTGATCTATATTTTGTAATATAACACTAAAAGATATTTTTCTACTTCTTGATGTAGATATTTTTTTATCAAAATCAGGAATTTTACCAATGTTTGCAAACTCATCTAATATAAAATATGTAGGCTCTCTTAACTGTCCACCATTTTGATCTGCATAATCATATAACTGTTGTATCATTTGTGAGAAGAAAATTGTTAATAAGAAATCATATGCTGTATGTGTATCTGAAGATATTACATATACTGCCGTTTTTCTACTTCCAATTTTTTCAAAGTCTATAGTATCTGTTGAAGTTAGTTCTGCAATTTCTTTTGAATCGAACTTTCCTAGTTTTGATTGTAATGAACTTAGTATAGAACCATATGTTTTTTCTGGTGCTATCTCTATTGATTTATAATACATTCTAGCTGGATGATCATATGGTAATTCACTCATTAATTGAGTTAATAAGTTACTTCCTCCATTATTATTTGCAGCTCTAACTAGTTCAGCACAACTTGCTAAATTTTGTTCTTCTTCTGGTCTTCTTGCTAATAAATAATATATTAAAGCTTTTAATAACATTTCTGCCATGTCATCCCAATATGGATCTGCTCCACTTTCTGTTTTTTGCCCTTTAACTATTGTATTTGCAATAACGTCTACATCTAATTCAGAAGATATATGCATAAGAGGATTATATCCATCACTATACTGTGGTCTTACTAAATTTAATACTTTTATTTCATATCCGTTATCTTTTAAGTACCCTGCTGTTCTATCATATAACTCTCCTTTAGGATCTGTAAATATATATGATCCTAGCATTTGAAAAGCATTTGGAATTGAATATGATGCAGATTTACCAGAACCTGATCCCCCTACAACTAATACATTTACATTTCCACGCTTATCAGTTGGTAAATAATTTTCTTCTGATAATATTATTCCTTTATTTCTATTTAATATTTCATATTGTTCACCTTTTTGACTCCAATCACTTGATCCATGCTCAATATCTGAGTATTGGTGTTTAGGTGATGATCTTACAAATCCAATAAAGAAAAATAACGAATATACTATTGTTATTACTAATAGTGTTGAAAAATACATTTCAGTTGCATTTTCACTAAATACTCTACCTATTGAACCAAATGGATCTCCTATTGATTTTCCAAATGTTTCCAAAAACACACCTAAATCAAATCCTGTTTCTAATTCTGCAGTATGCGAAGAAATGGCAAATGCTGGCACTAAAAATATTGCCAGTATTAACCATAATATTATAAAAACTATAAAGCTTTTTTTATTTTTTCTAATTGCACCTTCAATTTTATAATTCATTTTTTCACCTTCTCTTATGTTAAATTATATAATTTATTTTAGTGTTCTATTCCTCTATCTTCTACCTTAATTTTAACCCCTTTTATAAGCCCAACTGAAGATATTTCCTCTGCTCTTATATCATGATTTGGAACTTCTACTCCTTTTTCTTTACTAATTGTTGCATTTAAAAAAGCTATCGTAAAGTCTGTATCATTAGCTCCTGCTGATTCATATGTTTTAGGTTTATTATCAGTCATGTATGACTTTCCTCCTTAATTATCCTCTCTTATTTCAAATGCGAAATAAGATTTATACGGTTTTATTTTACATTTTCCTTTTACCTCATTAGATTTTTCATCAAAATATAATCTAGGTTTAATCTCTTCTGCTGTATCTGGATCTATAATTGAAATTGCTCTCTTTAAATTAGGAGTATAGTTAAACTCCTTAAAATCCATTTCTTCTGAATAAATTTTATTTAATTTAAAAGGAGTCGGCTTCTTTGTTATTTTAACCTCATTACCTAATAATAATCCATTATTTATAATTACTTTATCCTTCATAAAAGATAAAATTACTAACTGATTTCCATCTTTCCCTAATTCTTTAACATAGTATGTTTTTTTTGTATTATTTCCTACTAATTCTTCACTTTGCTCTAATCTTTCTACTGTATATTTAGGGTATTCTTTTAAATATTCTTTTTTTGTCTTATTTACTTGATATATTACTGTTTTTACACCTTTTGGGTCTGTTATACTAAAGTTTTTACCTTGTATAAAGTCCATCATACACCTCTTTTCTTAAATATCAACTAATTTAGATTAATCTTTTGTATTTGCAACATTTATTATACTCTATACACTGCTATTATGTCAACATTAGATCTCTCTTGGATTAAATTTTGATATTGTATTTAATCTTTCAAATATTTCTTTTTCTTCTTCTGACATTTTTTTAGGAACAATTATTTTTACATCTGCTACTAAATCTCCTCTTGTACTACTATCTACTATGTATCCTTTTCCTGGAATTTTTATTTTTTCTCCACTTTGAATTCCTTGAGGTACATATACTTTTATTTCATCATCAATTCCTCTTAAATCCACTCTTGCTCCTAATGCTGCTTCCCATGGTGATAAATACAAGTCTGTATGAATATCATTATCTTTAAGCTTAAACTTTTTGTCATTTTCTATTAATATTTTAATTAATAAGTCTCCATTTTTCCCACCATTTTCTCCAAGTTTTCCTTGTCCTAAAAGTCTAACTTTTTCTCCTACACGAATACCACTTGGAATATTAATTGTAAAAGTTCTTATTTTTCCTTCTACAGTTTTTAATGATATTTTTCTAAGACCTCCATTAAATGCTTCAAACAAACTAATTTTTATTTCTGTTTCAACATTTTCTCCTCTAACTGGTGAATCTTCTTTTTCATTACTTATTAAATTATTAGTTTTTCCAAAAAGCATTCCAAATATTGGGTTTTTATCTTCTTTACTTGAAAAAGCTCTTTTTTCTTTCATAAATTTTGAGTTCCATATTCTATCATATTTTCTTTTAGACGCTGGAACTGATAATATTCTATATGCTTCATTTATACTTTTTATTCTTTCTTCAGCTAATTCATCTCCTACATTTACATCTGGATGATATTTTTTTGCTGCTGCTCTATATGCTATTTTTACTTCTTCAATTGTTACATTACTTGTTTCTAAATCTAACAATTTATAATAATTTTTAACTACCATTTTACATCCTCCTATTTAGGTATCTGTATTATACCATAAAAAAATAAAAAATCTATATTTTAAATATAGATTTTTTATTTTTATTTATAATTTTTTATTTGTCTTTTTTTATTTATTTTATTATCTTATCTTTTTGCTTATTATTTTTTATATTATATATATTATTCTAATGCTAATTCAATTAATTTATCTATTAATTGGCTATATTCTATTCCTTCATTTTCGAATAATTTAGGATACATACTTATATTAGTAAATCCAGGCATTGTATTTATCTCATTTATATATATTTCCTCATTTTCATCAATAAAGAAATCTACTCTTGAAAGTCCTGTTGCATCAATTATTTTATATGCTTTGATTGCTTGATTTCTTATTCTATCTGACAATTCATCTGATATGTTAGCTGGAATTATAGTTTTTGATTCACTATTACTATATTTTGCATCATAACTATAAAATTCTTCTGCTGCTTTTACTTCACCTATGCAAGAACTAATTACTGTTTCATTTCCTAATACTGCACATTCTACTTCTCTTCCTATAATTCCTTCTTCTATAAGTATTTTCTTATCAAATTGTGATGCACTTATTATCGCTGATTCTAGTTCTTCTATATTATCTACTTTAGATACTCCTACACTAGATCCCGAATTAGCTGGCTTTATAAATAATGGAAATTTAAATTTTTTATCAATTATTCTTCCTATTTCTATAATACTTCTTTCGTTTTCATTAAACTCTTCGTCATATAATGTAAACTTATCATTTTGAACATTTTTCAACTTTTTAATATATAAATATTTTGCTTGTTTTAAGTTTGCTTTCTCAAATAAAATTTTACTATATACCTTATCCATACCTACGCTTGATGCTAATACTTTACATCCAACATATGGTTTTTGTATCATTTCAAACAATCCTTGAATAGTACCATCTTCTCCATATTTTCCATGTAGTACTGGGAAGATAACATCTTGATTTTTTAATTCTTTTATTATATTTTCTATTCCACCAAGTATTTTTATTTCATCATTAATTATTTCTACATTCTCAAATTTATTTGTTTTACTAATATATATTAAACTTATATCATATTTTTCTTTATTGATATTTCTATATATTGATTTTGTAGATAATATTGATACATCGTGTTCTGTTCCAATTCCCCCAAAAATTATAGACAACTTAATTTTTTCCATACTACCTCCGTATTAGCCTAATTTTAATTTAATATTTCTTTTGCTTTATTTGCAATTTCGAAAAATTTCATTCCATTTGATGCTTTAAATAGTATTACATCTTCTTTTTTTGTTATATCCTTTAAAATTTTCAATACATCATCTCTAATTTCTGCATAATATACATTAGTTAAAGGCATTCCACAATTTATTGCTCCATTAACAATATTTATTGCTCCTTTTCCATGACATATTAATATATCTATATTTTGTTTTTTAACTTCTTCTCCAACTTGTCTATGTAAAACTCCTGAAAATTCTCCTAACTCAAACATATCTCCAAGTACAGCAATTCTTCTTTTTTCTTTATATTTACTTAAATTAGATATACTAGCTTCCATAGATTCTACACTTGCATTATATGAATCATTAATTATTGTTATACCTGAATCAAGCATGTCTATCTCCATTCTTTTTTTAGTTAATTCAAATTTTTCTATTCCTTGCTTTATATTTTCTAAATTAATATCCAATATTTCACCTACTGCAATAGCTGCCATAGAATTAAGTACAAAATGTTCACCTGCAACTGGAACTTCTATATTTATTCCTTTATATTCAAATTTAGTTTTGTCCTCTTTTGCTTCAATATTAAGTGCTTTGAAATCACTTTTGTAATATGTTGAAAATGTATGTATTTTAAGATTATTATATTTTTCAAAACCGTCTTTTCTTTTTTCTCTATACCATTTTAATAATAAATCATTATCTTTATTAATTATTAAATGCTTAACATTTTTTCCTTCTAATATTTCTAATTTTGCT
>CAYJKK010000010.1:0-59943 GCA_964370905.1 uncultured Clostridium sp.
TAGTTTTTTCTTATATTAAGATATTAGAAAAAGAAGTAAAAATTAATTTACTTCCTAAATATATATTTTATTCTATTTTTATATTAATTACCTATTTATTCACAATTATGATACACATTTAAAACATCATCTAAATCTTCTAACTTATCAATTAATTTATCCATTTTTTCTTTATCTTGCTCATTTAAAGATATTGTTGTTGTAGGTATCATTTGAATTTCTGCTTCTAAAAATTCTAAACCTTTATTTTCTAAAACTTCTCTGACCATTGAAAAATCACTTGGTTCAGTTATTATTTGATATATTTCATCTTCAACAATAAAGTCTTCTGCACCAGAATCTAAAACTATCATCATTAATTCTTCTTCATCTATTTTGCAAGTTTCTTTTTCTATTACAATTTGTCCTTTTTTGTTAAACATATATGATACACAACCTGATGTACCTAAATTACCACCTAATTTATCAAAAGCATGTCTTACATCTGCTGCTGTTCTATTTTTATTATCTGTAGAAGCTTCTACAATAACTGCAACACCATTTATTCCATAACCTTCATATGTTATTTCTTCAAAGTTTTCTCCATTTGCTGCACCTACTGCTTTTTTAATTGCATTATTTATTGTATCATTTGGCATATTTGAAGCTTTACATTTAGCTATAACGTCTTTTAATTTTGAATTTCCTGATGGGTCTGGCCCACCTTGTTTTACAGCAACTAATAGTTCTCTTCCAAGTTTAGTAAATATCTTTCCTCTAGCTGCATCTACTTTTCCTTTTCTTGCTTGTATATTTGACCATTTTGAATGTCCTGACATATTTATTCCTCCTCTACTTTCTTTAGAAATTATATCATAAAAAATTTAATTTGTTAATATTATTATATTCTTTTGTCTTCTGTTTTTTTGCTTTTAAATTTTTTTCTCTTTTTTCTTCGTTTCTTTGTTTTTTTCTATTTTTCATAAAAAAAGATGGTGAATTACCACCATCTTATCGCTTAATATGAATATGATTTCCATTCAACTGCGGATTCTTCTTTGTTTATTTCCTCTAAAGTTGATTGGATGATTTTTGTTTGTTCTCGTTCTTCTCTAATTCTAGTTAGAATATCACACTCTTCTTCTTCTTTTTTAATTTTAACATTTTCCTTACACATATTAAGACCTCCTAAGTTGTTGTTTTGCTTACAGCAATATAGCTATTTTAACACATTTTCTTATATTATGTCAATTACTTTCTCCCACGATAATTCAGATTTTCCAAAATGTCCATAATTAGTAGTTTTAGAATATATTGGATTTAATAATTCTAAATATTTAATTATTCCATTAGGTGTTAAATCAAATTTAGAATTTATAATATCTATTATTTCATTATCGGATTTTACTCCTGTTCCAAAAGTATTTACCCATATTGATAATGGCTTTTTCATTCCTATTGCATATGCTACTTGTATTTCACATTTTTTTGCTAATCCATTTGCTACTATATTTTTAGCAATATGTCTTAACATATATGCAGCTGATCTATCTACTTTACTTGGATCTTTACCAGAAAATGCTCCTCCACCATGACGACTATATCCACCATAAGTATCTACTATTATTTTTCTACCTGTTAAACCTGTATCTCCAAGTGGTCCTCCAATAACAAACCTTCCTGTTGGGTTGATATATATATTTGTTTCTTCATCTATCAGATTTTCTTCTATAACTGGTTTAATTACATATTTTAATATATCTAATTTTAATTGTTCCAGAGTTATATTTTCATTATGTTGTGATGAAATAAGTATTGTTTCTATTCTTTTTGGTTTATCATTTTCGTATTCTACAGTTACTTGCGTTTTTGCATCTGGTCTTAAATATGGTATTATCTTATTTTTTCTAATATATGTTAATTGTTTCGCAAGTTTATGTGCTACATTTATTGCATATGGCATATATTCTGGTGTTTCATCTGTTGCATAACCAAACATTATTCCTTGATCACCTGCTCCACCTATATCAACTCCCATAGCTATATCTGGACTTTGTTTTTCTATACTTATGTCTATTTTACATGTCCTATAGTCCATATCTATTTTCTCATTATCAAAACCTACATTTTTAACTATTTCTCTTACTAACATTTCTATATCAAAATCTGCTCGAGAGGTAACCTGCCCTGCTATTGTTATTCTATTTCCAGAAGCAAATGTTTCTACTGCTACTCTTGAATTTTTATCTTGTTCTAAATATTTATCTAAAATTGCATCTGATATTGTATCACACAATTTATCTGGGTGTCCTTCTGTTACACTTTCTGATGTAAAAAAATATTTATCCATATTATCATCTTCTTTCTACTTTTTTTATTTTACTTTATTTTTATTTTTTATTCTTTTCCGTTTTTAGTATATCATACATTATTTTCATTATCAACTCCATTGCTTTATGTCTACTCTCTTTATTTTTCTTGACTTTTAGGCTGTTTTACCATATACTATTACGTATGGACAAAGTAATTATGATAAGTATACTACATTTTAGGAGGACATTTTTATGTTTACAAATAGTTACAAAGAAGGTTTAAAAACAATTTGTGCTTTAATCACAGAAGGACTTGAAAAAATTGATTTTTTTGAAAAAGATTTTGATTGTGTTTGTTTAGATAAAATTGCAGTTGAAATCAATAAGCTAAATAGTTTAATTTCTAAAAACTTAGAAGCAGAAATTGATTTTGAAGAGCTCTCTGCTGAAGATTATTCAGAAATACAATTAATGCTAAATTACATTGCTGAATTTATTGAAGAAGGATTTTTTGATGAAACAACTCACATTATTGTTTCTACAAAATTTGCACTAATCGATTTTGTTGATGAACTATTTTCTGTTTCAGAAGAAATTAAATATGATTTTTCTTTTACTGAATATTTCATTGAACAACTTGAGTCCCTAAATGATTCCATTAGTGGATATACTATTAGTGACACTGATATGGAATTTTCGGTAAATACTGCTTTTTCCGCTGAAAAGTTTGCTCATGTTGTTAATGGTTTATCTCAATTAGGAGCTTTTGTTACAGAAGTAGTTTTATTAGATAATGATAAGATTAAACTTTCACAAAAGAATTATGAATACATGTCAGAACTTATTGAATTTATAAGTAATTGGGTCTATGATATTCATCAACCTGCAAATGAGGACGATGAATTCTTATCTACACCTTTGCTTGCATTATTAGATAGTGTTTTAGATTTAAGCTTAGTCTTTGAAGTTCCTGCAGAATATCCAATTATTGATTCAGAGGAAAACGATTCTTAAGTGGATTCAAATTATTAAACTAAATAAAATCTCCTCTACTTTATTTGTCCATATTACTTATCAGAAAAAGCTTACAAAATGTAAGCTTTTTTTATTTTTATTTTATATTTTTTGTATGTTATTTTTGTTTTAATTTTTTTATTTCATTTTTTACTTTTAATGTTTTTCTCTTTGATTTAATTATCATAATCTAATTTATATGCATACTTTATTGTTGACTTTGGTTTATCCTCAAAATATTCAAACACAGATATTTTTCTAAAACCCATTTTCTCCCAAAAACTTTTTACATTCTCTGTATAATAGTTACATACAACATAAAATTCTGGAACTTTTTTTAACATCATTGTACTTTTAGCTAAATTAAATAATTTTTTTCCTATTCCTTTATTTCTATGCTCTTCTTTAATATATAGCTGTTTTATTGCATATACATATTCTCTTTCTTCATTTCTATGCTTTCCATATTCTATGAATCCTACAATTTCATCATAAACTTGTACCATATAGAATTTAATTTTAGAATTACTAACAGCGTTTTTTAATCTATCACACTCAGATTCTACGTCAAAGTTTTCTAACTCTTCATCTGAATAAATTCCTTTATGATTTTTTTTCCATATATCCACTTTAATTTTTGCTAATTCTTCACAATGTTCTTCTTTAGCGAATCTAATCTCTAATTTTTGACTCATTATTCTTACCTCATTTTTTCTTTAATTCTAGATAAAGTATTTAAGGCTTCTATTGGTGTTAATTCTTCTAGATTTATTTTGTCTAGTTCATGTGCAATTTCACCTAATTTATAGTTGAACATATCAAATTGTCCTTCTACTTGTTTTTTATTTTCTTTTTGAAATTTTTTATCTGATATTATACTTTTCTTCTCTAGAGTTTTTAGTATTTCATTTGCTTTTGATGTTACTATATTTGGTACACCTGCTAATTTTGCAACATGTATTCCATAACTATCATCTGTACCACCTCTTACAATTTTTCTTAAGAAGATTATATCTTCACCTTTTTCTTTTACAGCTACAGAATAGTTTTTTATACCTTCTTTTCTTTCTTCTAATTCTACTAATTCATGATAATGAGTTGCAAATAGCGTTTTAGCTCCACATTTCTCTTTATCTGCAATATATTCTGCTACTGCCCATGCTATTGATAAACCATCATATGTTGAAGTTCCTCTACCTATTTCATCTAATATTACTAAACTGTTATTTGTTGCTTCTTTTAATATTGTTGCAACTTCCATCATTTCTACCATAAATGTACTTTGCCCCATACTTAAATCATCTGATGCTCCAACTCTTGTAAATATTTTATCTACTACTCCAATTTTAGCATTCACAGCTGGTACAAAACTTCCTATTTGAGCCATTAAAGTAATTAATGCAACTTGCCTCATATATGTTGATTTACCTGCCATATTAGGTCCTGTTATTATTGATAATCTATTTTCTTCTTTATCTAGATATGTATCATTATCAACAAACTCTCCTGCACCTAACATTTTTTCTATTACTGGATGTCTTCCTCCTTGAATATCTATTAAGCCATAGTTATTAATTTCTGGTATAGTATAGTTTAAATCTTTAGCAACTTCCGCAAAAGATACAAGTACATCTAAACTTGAAATGATGTCTGATGTTTGTTGCAAACGTCTTATATTTTTAGCAATCTTTTCTCTTATTTCATTAAAAGCATTATATTCTAATATAACTACTTTATCTGATGCTCCTAAAATTTGTTCTTCTAATACTTTTAATTCTTCTGAAATATATCTTTCACAATTTGCAAGTGTTTGCTTTCTGATATATCTATCTGGAACTTGACTTAAAAATGATTTTGTAACTTCAATATAGTATCCAAATATTTTATTAAAAGAAACTTTTAAATTTTTAATTCCGGTTTTTTCTTTTTCTTCCGCTTCTAACTTAATTAACCAATTTTGCCCTTCTTCTTGTGCTAATTTTAATTTATCGATTTCTTCATCATATCCATATTTTATTATTCCACCTTCTTTAATTGTTACTGGTGGCTCTTCTATTATCGAAGTATCTATTAAAGAATGTATATCTTCTAATAAGTCTAAATTTACATACATTTCTTTTAATAATTCTGAATTACAACTTGATAAAGATTGTTTTATTTCTGGAAGTTTTGATATAGAGTTTTTAAGTGTTACCATATCTCTAGCATTACTATTTCCATATGCCATTTTACCTGCTAATCTTTCTATATCATATACTTTTTTTAAACTAGCTACTATATCATCTTTTAGCATTTCATTATTTTTCAGTTCATTTACAGCACTTAATCTTTTATTTATATCGTTACTATCTACTAATGGATCATTTATCCATCTTCTTAATTGTCTTCCTCCCATTGAAGTTGATGTTTTATCTAATACCCATAAAAGTGTTCCTTTTTTTGCTTTATCTCTCATTCTTTCTGTTAATTCTAAATTTCTTCTTGCACTAACATCAAGAGCCATATATTTAGAAATATCATATATTACAATCTTATTTATATGTTCTAAACTTGTTTTTTGTGTTTGCATAATATATTCATAAATAGCATTTGCTGATTGTATGTATAAAGATTCTTCATTTATATTTTCTATTTCTTCATTTTTTGTATTTAATATTACAAAACTATCTTTTAATTTACTTGGATCACTATTAAAAAACTTATCATTAAATCTAGTTATATAGCAGTCAAATCTTTCTTTTATTATATCCATTTCTACTTTTGTATCACCCATCATGTTATTCACAATTAATTCTGATGGCATATATCTTGCTATTTCATCTAATAGTAGTGGAAAGTTTTTTGAATGCTTTATTTCTGAAGAATAGAATTCACCTGTTGAAATATCACATATACTAATACCATAATATATTCCAGTTTTATATATAGACATTAAGTAATTGTTTTTTCTTTCTTCTAGCATATTACTTTCAACTATAGTTCCTGGTGTTACAACTCTTACAACTCCTCTTTCTACAATTCCTTTAGATTCTTTAGGATCTGTTAATTGTTCACATATTGCAACTTTATATCCTTTTGCAATTAATCTTGCAATATGCCCTTCTGCTGAATGATGTGGCACTCCTGCCATAGGAGCTTTTTCTGTGTGTCCACATACTTTTCCTGTTAAGGTAAGTTCTAATTCTCTTGATACTGTTATTGCATCTTCAAAAAACATTTCATAAAAGTCTCCTAATCTATAAAATAGGATACAATCTTTATATTCTTCTTTTGTTTCAAGATATTTTTGCATCATTGGTGAATATTCTGCCACAACTTTTTCCTCCTTAATTTCCCATTACATCTAGTACTTTTTGTTTGTATTCATTTATATCTCCTAATTCATATTTAGGTAATATATATTTTTCTTTATTTTCAACTTTAAACTCAATTTTTTGTATATCTAATATTTCTTTTTGTGTTATTAACTTTGAATTCATTTTATCTCTTACTGTCATTAATCTTTGAAACATTGTTTGAGGTTCAAATTTTAATATATCACTATTATATTTTATTACATATTCATATAGGTTTACTATTTCTCCATCTAGATTTATTCCAAAATCAGAGAAAAGTGTAGCATATACTTCTAAATCTACTTTATTTACATTAAATATATTTGGATTTACTTTTATTAATTTATTTGTAAAGTTTTTATTCATAAAATAGTATGAATCTAATTTATCACATATATATTTTATCTTTTTTTCTAAATCAAGTGATACTAATTTAGTATTTTTTGTTATCATTTCTAATACATCTTCTTTTAGAATAACATCATCATCTTCTCCTAATGTTGCATTTCTTGATTGAAAAAACTTAAGCATATTTGTTAAGTTATTTATATATTCTTCTTTAGATATATCATGACCTCTTTTTGCTACTTTATGATATATGTTTATTAAGTCATTTACATCTATTCCTAATTTTACTAATGTTTTAATGTTTTCTTCACTAATTTCTTTTGTTTCCATTTTTTCTCCTCTATTTTTATTCTTTTTTGTTTCTTTTATCTTTTGTTTTATATGTATATTTTTTATCTTATTGTTCCTTTTAAGTACCACATATGTTCTGATACTATACTTACATCAATAAATTTTCCTATCAAATCTTTAGAACCTTCAAATATAACAACTTTGTTACTTTCTGTTCTACCAGTTAATACTTCTTCATTATTTTTGCTTGTTCCTTCAACTATTATTTTTTGAATAGTATTAATGTATTTTTGATTGTTTTTTGATACTTGTGAATCTACTAATTTTTTTAATTTATCAAATCTTCTATGTTTATTCTCTTCAGATACTTGGTTTTCCATTTTATCTGCTGGAGTTCCTATTCTTCTTGAATATATGAACATATATACTTGTTCAAAACTAACCTTAGCAACTACATCTAATGTATCTTCAAATTCTTCATCTGTTTCGCCAGGGAATCCAACAATTATATCTGTTGATAATGTTAAATTTGGTATTTTTGCTTTCATTTTTTCTACTAAATTTAAATATTCTTCTTTTGAATATTTTCTGTTCATTTCTTTTAAAACTTTAGTATTTCCCGCTTGCATAGGTAAATGTACTAAATTACATACTTTATCACTTTTACTAATTGCATCTATTACATCATCTGTAAAATCTTTTGGATGTGGTGATATAAAGCGGATTCTTTCTAAACCTTCTATTTCATTTATTCTAGTTAATAGTGTTGCAAAAGAGTTTATTCCTAAATATTCTTCAAATTCAATATTTTTTTCTCTTTCTACTCTTAAATATGAATTTACGTTTTGTCCTAATAAAGTTATTTCTTTGTATCCATTTTTAGCTAATTCTTCTACTTCTAAAATTATATCTTTAGGTAATCTACTTCTTTCTCTTCCACGAACATATGGTACTATACAATATGTACAAAAATTATTACATCCATTCATTATTGTTACAGATGCTTGTATGTTGCTTTCTCTTTTAATTGGTAATCCTTCATATATCAGGCCATCAATATCTATTACATCTTCTAGTTTCTTTTTAGTTTTTAGAACTTGTAATAAATCTTGTGGGAATTTATGAAGTGTATGTGTTCCAAATATTATATCTACAAATGGATAACTTTCTTTTATTTTATCAGTTATATGTTTTTCTTGCATCATACAACCACAAATAGCGATTATTGCTCCATTTGATTCTTTTAATTTTTTTAATTCACCTAATTTTCCAAATAATCTATCTTCTGCATTTTCTCTTACACAACAAGTATTAATTATTGCTAAATTTGAAGATTTTACATCATCTGTTTTTTCATACCCCATTTTGTCTAACATACCTGCTAATTTTTCAGAGTCGTTTTCATTTAACTTACAACCCATTGTTAATATATTATATTTTAATTTTATATTTTTTTCTTTACTTTCATTTATTTCTTTTACCTTTAAGCAATTTTCATTTTGCACTTTTATTTCTTCCATTTTATTTCCTTTCAATTTCAAACTATTACGTTTATTTATATAGTAGATATATTCTAATATATTTCTACAAATTTTGCAATTGAATTTATAATAATTTAGCTTTTTTAGTGTATTTTACATTTCAACTTGACAACTGCATTTTAATTTGGTATATTTTCACTAAATATCCCTTAATACTGGGAATAACAATAAGTATTAGTTATTTTAATCCTAAAATAATAATTTATTAAGGAGGCTTATTATGTTTATTACATCTAATGATTTACCAAAAGCTGAAAAATGGTGGCATCGGAATCCTCTGCATCTTTCATTTACTTTTTCGCAACTAGTTAATGCAGTGTATCTACAAAATTCAAGTGATACAGTTTCGATTACAAACTTCATATCTAAAAGTTTTAGAGAATGCAGTTTTGAAATTGAAAATCAAAAGTTTAGTATTGAACTAGATTCTTTTTGTTCTCCAAAATCAATTACGGTAACATACTCAAAAAATCCTTGGATTGAGTCAACTAAAGCTGTATTTTATGTGTTACCTATTAAGTCAGATTTTAGATCATATAAATACTATAAAAATGCTGATTTACAAATTGGAGAATATTTTTTAACTACATCAAAGTATAAAATAATATTAAATCTTCATTCAAATTACAGCGCTTCTATAGTATTTAAAGATAATTCTCGCATTGATATTAAAATTCTTTTGGGAAATAAATTTCCTTATGAACTTTTCAAAAAAGAACATTTTAATATCCTTATTGATTCGCTGACTTCAAATTTTTGTAATCCTTGTGCTGCGGACAAATATGATTTAAAATCAAATTCTACAGAGATATTAGAATCTTTGAAAAAGTGTCAAATCTCTAATAACATCCATATATCTATAGATCATTATAAATATGTTAATTCCATATTTAAACGTATTGATTCATTTACTACAAATTAAACTATAGATATAAAATAGGTATAAAAAAGCTAAATTCAATTTTGAATTTAGCTTTTAATTTATATTTTTCTATTAAATAATTTCTTTATACACTGTTTCTTCTAGTCTAGAAATAATTTTATTAATTATTTCATCTAAATCATCTAGGCGCTCTTTATTAAACTCTACGTTTTCTTTCATGTAGACTTTAGTACCTACTGTAATATGATCCAAGAACACTTTTACTTTTGAAGTATATTTTTCCTTAGAAATGATTTCTAGAGATTCAATATAGTTTTTGTAAAAGTACTCTTTTGGTGCCCGCCAATGTTTAAAAATAACTTCTATATTATCTTGAACATATGTTATTGTATATTCCCAAATATCATCTTGGCAAATATCATTAACATATTTAATTTCAAAATTTTCAACTCTAAGTATTACTACCTTATCTTGTTGTTCATTGTAGTTTTCAGTATATTTAGCATTTTTATTTTTTTCTAAGACTTTAGGTATCCGTGATTTTCTTATTAAGTTGTGCAATTTTCTAAGAGTTTTAACAATTTGCTCAGTTTCTTCAAACCTTTCAAAGTTTTTATCTAGTTCTTGCTGATTTCGTGCTTGTGCTAGTTCATATTCTACTTTTGTCATAATGTTATGCATTTTGCTATCCTCCAAAATATAAATTTAGATATTACTTAATACAAATATTATATCATACAATTATATTTTCTCAAGAAAAAAGAGTAGTTTCCTACTCTTACTTTGTTATATTCCATATTTTTTCTTAAATTTATCTGCTCTACCACCAACAGTATCTTGTCTTAAGTTACCTGTCCAGTATGGATGACATTTAGAACATACGTCTACTTTTAAATCTTTTTTAGTTGATCCTGTTTCTATTATGTTACCACAAGCACATGATACAGTTGTTGCATTATAATTTGGATGTAATCCTTCTTTCATCTATGTTCACCTCTTTCTCCTATTCAAAATAATTTGACTGTTTAATATAATAACATATTTTTCTTTTTTTTTCAAGTATTTATTTATTTTTAATATAATTTTTATATATTTTTTGATAAAATACAAAAAGACCACTTAAATATTTACTTAATATCAAACATTTTAATTAGTCTTTTCTTCATTACCTTCTGTATTTTCTAGATTTTCTTCTTGTACTGTTTCATTCATATATGTTGCTGAATATATCATTTCGTTATTTAATGAAAGTTTATTTACTAATTTATTCATAATATTAAAAACACAAGCTATTATCAATATTAACATTCCGATTTTTTTCCAATATTTTGCTAACATTTACTTTCTCCTTTAAAAATATTACTTATTAATTATACTTATTATTACGACAAAAGTCAAGCAAATTAGTTACTTTTAATTATAAATTCATTACATATACTTCCTTATTTATTTTTTTATTTTCACTTTTATTTTCTTTTTTTATTTTCAATTTTTTATTTTCCTTATTTAATATTTTTTATATTTAATCTCTATTTTCCAAATTTACCGTATATTTCTTAAACTATTTTATTTATTTAATTTTATTTTCTTTTTTTTAGGTTAAAATATTTTTGAGGTGATTAAATTGAATAAAAATTTAAAAATATTTTTAACTATATTATTTATTGTTTCCATTTTAATTGGTGGATATTATATATATCTTAATATTAGTAATAATGTCGAAGAAAACACTCGGAATTTCTTCAAATTATGATAATCAAATTTCCACAGCTGAGGATTCTTTAAATAATACTGCAAATAATATAGATACTAATACTGATACTAAAGATATTAATACAAAATCTGTACCTATTGAAAATAAGGTTTCTGAATTTACTACAACTATATATAACAAAGAAGAAGGTAGACAAAACAATATTAGATTATCTACTTCGGCTATAAATAACCAAATAGTAAATTCTGGTGATACATTTTCTTTTACAAGTGTAAATGGCCAAGCTAACGCTAGTAATGGTTATATGGAATCAGATGTTTTTAATTCAGAAGGTGAAAAAGTTCGTGGATATGGTGGTGGTGTTTGCCAAGTTAGTACCACTTTATATAATGCTGTTTTAAAAGTAGATGGGCTTGAAATTGTAGAACGTCATCCACATTCAAATACTGTTCCATATATTGAATCTGGTTATGATGCTGCTGTTGCATATGGCTCTATTGATTTAAAATTTAAAAATACTACTGGTAAAAGTATAAAAATTTATGCTTCTACTTCTGGTAATGATGTTACTGTTTCTTTAGTTTCTATTAATTAGTTATTTTTTCATATATTTTTATGTTATTATATTTAGTTCTTTTTTATTAATACTAGCATATATTTTACTAATAATTGGAGGGATTTATATGCTAATACATACAAACAAAAAAATCAATTTTATTTTAATTATTTCTTTTTTAATATTTTTCATTTCTTTCTTAGTTTTAAGTAATTATTTTAATTATTCGCTTGCAAGTGATTCTACTTATGTATGGTCTAATAACTTAGAAAATTCTATTCAAACATTTGCCTCTAACGCTGAAAATATATTAGCTTTAGAATCAACATCTGCTGTTTTAATTGAACAAACTACAGGTCAAATACTCTATTCTCATAATATGAATGAACAGTTACGCCCTGCTTCTGTTACAAAAGTAATGACTATATTATTAATTATGGAAGCTCTTGAAAAAGGTCAAATATCTTTAACAGATCAAGTTCCTTGTAGTGAAACTGCTGCTTCTATGGGTGGCTCACAAATATGGTTAGAGCCAAAAGAAACTTTAAGTGTTGATGATATGCTAAAAGCAATTTGTATAGCTTCTGCTAATGATTGCTCTGTTGCTATGGCTGAATTCATATCTGGCTCTCATGAAGCTTTTGTAGAACTTATGAATCAAAGAGCTAAAGAACTTGGCATGATTAATACTACTTTTAAAAATTGTCATGGTTTAGATGAAGATGGTCACGTTACTTCTAGCTATGATATTAGTCTTATGTCTAGAGAATTGTTACAAAATCATAGTGAAATAACGAAGTATACAACAACATGGATGGATACACTTAGAAATGGCGAATCTGAGCTTGTTAATACAAATAAGCTAATTAATTCATATAGTGGTATTACTGGTCTTAAAACTGGTTCTACAGGGCTTGCGCTATATAACTTATCTGCTAGTGCTACTCGTGATAATCTTTCTTTAATTGCTGTTGTTATGAAAGCTCCTTCTACTAAAATTAGATTTGAAGAAGCTGAAAAACTTTTAAATTATGGTTTTAATACATATACAACAATGGAATATGCTAAAAAAGGTGATATATTAAAGTCTATTCCAGTTATTAAAGGAACAAATAGTAATGTTGATGTTGTTTTTAATTCTAATGCTACTATTCTTGTTAAAAAAGGTGATGAACAAAATATACAGCAGATTGTTTCTATGGAAGAAGAATTAAATGCTCCTATTTCTTCTAATCAAAAAGTTGGAGAAGTTAGATATGTTCTTAATAATGAAACTATTTATTCTGTAGATCTAGTTACAATTTCTGGTATTGACAAAAAAAATATTTTTACTATTTCTAAAGAAATTTTATATAATTGGTTTTCTATTTTAAGGATTTAATTTAAAAAATGCAATAAAAAAATATGAAATTTGAGATATTTTACTTTCTCATTTTTCATACTTTTTATTTTACTACTTACAACTTGTATTATATGTTTATTCATTAACTGAATCTTAGTTAGACACAGTTATATTGTAACACCCTTATAAATTAGATGTATGAGTTATTAATTCACACACCTTATTATACACTATCTTTTTTAGCATATTTTACTTTTCAAATTTTCGCCCCTGACGTGGCGGTATTACTTTCTTCAAAATTTGCCCTTTCCAGTCTACTCATAGTGGTATGTTATTTTCTCCATTAAAGGGACTTAGCATCTACTTTTTCTCTTCTATTTTTGTTTTGTGTGGTTTTATGTTAACTTTCGTCCTCTTTTACCTTTTCAGGAGCTATGAATAAAGTGCCGCTCCCTGCCCGGCTCCGCAGGCTGACTAGAAGGCCAGGACTGCTCGGAAGGAAACATTGGAATAGCTTTTGCCAGGCGTATCATAGAAAGAGAACAAGCCTGCAAACGGCCCATTAGGGTAAACGCCACCTCGGTTGAAGAAGGAATCCGTCGAAGTCGGGAATTTCGAGTTGTCTCTGTGCCATGATGTCGAACCTGAACCCGCTGTCGATGTTTCTAGGACTGCATCCCCGTAACCGTATGTGTTACTATCTACTGCTGCGTATTGGTTATAGTTATTTATATTATTATCACTACTACTATTATATGGATATGCTGTTACATATTTTGTGCTATATGATAAATATCCAGTTTCCTTTGCTTCACCTGTACTTGATGTTATCATTGGACTTCCATATGTTAATAAATTACTATTTCCATTTGGTATATATCCTGCTACACATTCGTATGCATTTCCACTTAAATCATATATTCCTGTTACATTTCCTGTTGTACTTTGATTTACATTTGTTTTATATGCTGTTCCTGTCCCTCCTCCTGTATAGTATGTTTCTCCATTATTGTTTATCGTTACTTCTACTCCGTTACGACCATATTCACTATGCGCTAAATATGCTACTGCTCCCCATTCACTGTTTTTCATCAAATGACTTCCTTTTGTACTATCAAAGTTTAATGAATATGTGTACATATCTCCTATTTCTATACTTCTCCAACTTTTTACTCCGGGTAACGATTTTGGTTTATTGCTTGTATTACTTGCTTCGTATTTCATTACCCATATTCCTGCTAGTTCTTCGTCCCATTCTCCATTTGTAAAGTTTGTATCACTTCCATTTTCAAATGCTGGGTGTATTTTATATCCACTTGTTGGCGAAGTTTTACTTACTGGAATAAAGTTTATATCTATATTCCCACCTTGTGATTTATCACTTGGATCTGTATATTCTATTTTATATTCATATCTTGGTATCCATACCCAATAACTTCCATCTGATGTTGTTGCATTTGCCCATTTACTTGTATCTGCTCCTGTTACTTCAGTATCTTTATAGTCATACCATTCTTCATTTGTTGTTGGTGTAATTTCTTCATTTGAATCATCCCATGCTACTGGTGTCATTTCATCACCTAATTTAGGACTATTTACATCTTCATCCCAAGTTCCATCATCTACTAATGTTTCTTCTTCTGGTGGATTAGTTGTTCCTCCTGTATTTCCGTTATTTCCTGTGTTTCCAGTAGAAGTTTCATCACCTGTTACTTTTCCTGTTTTTTCTATTTCAAACTCATATCCAGCAACTACTGTTTTTATTGGATATTTATCTGTTAAATCTAGTGTACCTTTTGCTATATCGCTGCCATCTTTATCTGTTAAACTTGTCATACCTTGGTTTTCTAATTTATATAGTTCTTCTACTATTAATTTATCACTCATTTTTCCTGTATTATCATAACTTCCGAGTACCGCTAATTTTACTTTTTCTTCTCCTGTTCCATAACTTGTTGCCTCTGCTGCCTCATTTGCTCTTGTTAATATTCCATTTTCTCCTAATAGCATACCTATTGATACTGCTGCTAGAATTAATAACACAATAATTGTTATTACTAAACTTATTAATGTTATACCTTTACTTTGTTTTAATTTTCCTTTTTTCACTTTTTTCTTCCTTTCTTTTGTTTAAATTTTATTTATTAAATTTACTATTATTTTATACTTCTTCCTAAGTTTTTTCAATGGAATATCCTTTTTTTATATATTAAGTTTTTATTACATTTATGTTACAAAAATATTACAAAGATATATTTTTTATGATTAACTATTTTTTGTTGCATTTTTTCTCTTTTTTGTTTGTCTTATTTTATTATTTATCTTATTTACATTAAAAAGATGTATACAAAATGAAGAATTTATCTTTCCTTACATTTGGTATACATCTTAACTTTGTTATTTTTTGTTTTTGCTTTTTTTTATTTTTTATATTTTAATTTTCTGTTCTTCTTACCTAATATATTCCTTATTCTCAGAATATGGAATATCATCAATAGTAAAACTCCATGGAGTTTCTGATACTAACTTACTCCATAAATTAGCATATGGTAATTGTGTAAACATTAAATTACATTTAGAAAAATCTTTTTTAGGTAGCAACTCTAATGGGTCTATTGTATAATCTAATCCAGTATTTTCTGTATTACTTTTACGAACTTCTAAATGTAAATGTGGCACACGAGAACCACCACTTGATCCTACTGTCCCAATAATTGTATTATGATTAACAATATCACCAGGTTCTACAAATGTATCTCTTAAATGGGCATATACTACTCTTCTTCCATCATCATTTACAACTTCTACTTTATTTCCATATCCATCATTAAATGCATCAAAACCTTCTGTTGTAGTTCCGTCAAATTCCGCAAGTACTACTTTCCCACTTGCAATTGCATATATACTTGTTCCTATGTCTGCTGTTATGTCAAAACCTGAATGTTGACGTTCTTTAAATAATACATAATGATTTTTTCTAATACCATATTTGTCATGTTCTGCTACTTTATATTTTGGTTCTAATGGCCATTTATATTCTATTTGCATTATCTTTCTTCTCCTATTTCATTTACATTATTTAAACTTATTATTCTACTTTTTATTTTTTCAATTTTTTCTAATTTACTTTGAGTTTCTATTTTCCCAGTATAATTAGTACACTTAGTAGAATTAGTTTTATCTTTTCTTATTTTTTCTAATCTATCTAACTCTCTTAATTCATACATAAGTTGCTCTTCTAATATTTGTTTTTGTTTTTTATTTGATAACTTTTTATTATTTGGATTATATCCATAAAAAACATTTAATTTATCTTCTATATTTTCTAAATATATATCTTTTTGCTCTCTTGTTATTTTGCAGATATGTACTTCTCTATCTCTTCCGCTTCTTCTATTTACTGCTAATGAATCTTTTAAACCAAAAAATTCAGAAACATATTTTGAAGAGAAATTCTCTGCATGTAATGTAGAACACAAAAATATTTCTTTATTTTCATCTTTTTGAAAATGAGTATTTATATGTTTTTTAATACCTTCATATACATTAATTCTTGCTATTCCATTTTTTCTGTTTTCTGGATCTGTTATATATGTATCAATTTCAACAGAATTATCTGTATTTGCTGTAAAATATTTATTTGTTTCAAATTCTGGTTTTTCATATATAGTTAGTTTCATATTCTCTAATATTTGTTCATATTCTAAGATGTCTGCATTCTTCTCTTTATCTAATACATAGTCTTTTCCATTAGTTTCAAAAATATCTTTAGCTGAAATGAAGTAGAATTTATTATATGAATCTTTTTCTCCAATTTTAGTAAAAAATTCTGCCATATACTTATTTATATTTTCTCTTAATTCACTTTTTTCATGAAAATTATTATTTTCTTCTGTTAATTCCTTTTCTAAAAATTCTGTTATACTTCTATATTCTTTATTCTCAGATAATATTCTATTTCTAGCTTGTTTAAATGCTAATATCTTTAATTGATACACATTTAGCATATCTAATATATATTTTCCTTCACTTTCGTATGTTGATTTTATATGTTGTTTATATTCATCTCCAAATTTAAAATATTTAGTAATATCATTATATGTAAAAGGTAATTGACCTTGTGTTATATATGCTGCTGAATTAATTATTCCTTTATCATCTTCTGCTACTATTACAGTATTTTCTTTTGAATCTACATATGTTTCTACATCTTCTTTTCCAGTTATAAATAGCTGTCCTATTTTCCCTTTTTCTTCTAAATCTTTTAAAACTTTTATTTCTAAATCTGCTATTTGATTAATATATGTATCTTTATTGTCTTTTGTAACTTCTTTTATGTATATATTATGCATACATTCTCCTTGAAAGTCTTATCTATTACTAGATAACATATAATTTAGTTAAATCATATATTCTTTTTTGTTTCTATTTTATCTTTCTTTTTATTTTAATTTCCTTTTTGTTTTTATTTCTCTAATTTACTTTATATTTTCATCTCTACTTTTTTATAACTTCAATTATTTCTTTTGCTGATAATATTGTTTCGATTTCTTCACCTGTTGTCATATTTTTAACTTTAACTTTATTTGTATTAATTTCTTCTTCTCCAATTAAAACAATATATGGTATTTTTAATTTATCTGCATATTTTAATTTCGCTTTTAGTTTTTTATCATTTAAGTATACTTCTGTTTTTGTTCCTAAATTTCTAAGCTCATTTGCTAATTTTAAAGAAGTCTCTAAATTTTGATCCATTGGGATTATTAAAATATCTGATATAGATTGTCTACCTTGTTTTAATAAATTAAGTTCATTTAGTTTATAGAATAATCTAGTAAGTCCTATAGAAACTCCAACACCTGGTAATTCTTTGTTTATATAGTATCCTGCTAAATTTTCATATCTTCCTCCAGAACACACACTTCCAAGTTCCCTATATTCTGTTAAGAATGTTTCATATACTGTTCCTGTATAGTAGTCTAAACCTCTTGCTATTGTTAAATCTATCATATAGTTTTCTTCTGGTACTCCAAATATTCCTATATTGTTTTCTACTATTTCAATTTCTTCTAATCCTTTTTTAAATATTTCATTATCAATATTTAATTCTTTTAATTTTTGAACTTTTTCTTTATTTGTTCCTGATATTTCTATAAATTTTACTATGTATTGTATCTTTTCATTACTTATATTTAATTTTTCAAGTTCTTGAATGACTTTTTCTTTTCCTATTTTGTCTATTTTATCTATCACTCTTATTATATCACTAGATATTTCTGTTAGCTCTAAACTATCAAATAGTCCATTTAAAAGTTTTCTGTTATTTATTCTTATTATGAATTTATTAAAACCTAGTTCTTTAAATATGTTATATATTATACTTGGTAATTCAGCATCATTTATTACATCTAATTCTCCATCTCCAATTATATCTATATCACATTGGTAAAATTCTCTATATCTTCCAGTTTGTACTTTTTCTCCTCTATATACTTTTCCTATTTGGTATCTTCTAAAAGGAAAACTTAGATTTCCATAATTTTTAGCTACATATTTAGATAATGGTACAGTTAAATCAAATCTTAAAGATAAGTCTGTTTCACCTTTCATAAATCTATATATTTGTTGTTCTGTTTCTCCTCCTGCTTTTGCTAAAAGTACTTGTGAAAATTCTATCACTGGTGTATCTAATGGTAGAAAACCATATTTTTCATATGTATTTTGTATAATTTTTTTCATTTCATTAAATTGTATTTGCTCAGTTGGTAATAATTCCATAAATCCTGGCAAAGTACGTGGCTCTGTTATGTTCTTGCTCATAATTTTCACTCCTTATTTTTTATTTATTGTTTCATTTTTAATTTTTGTGTCATATTTTTTCTTTTAATAATCATTTAATGTTAAATCAAAATATAGTGATTTTTCATCTTTTATTTTAGATGATAACCCATGACCTGGGTAAATCATTGTTTCTTCTGGTAATACTAATAGTTTTTTCTCTATTGAATTCATTATATCTTCCATACTAGATGTTGGTAAATCTGTTCTTCCCCATGTACCTTTAAATATGGTATCACCTGAAAACAGACATCCTTGTTCTTCACAATATATACACGTACTTCCAGATGTATGACCTGGAGTATGTATGACTTTAAATTGTAAGTTTCCTAAATGAATTATATCATTATCATCAACTCTTGAATCTTGCTCTAATGCAATATCTTCTCTACCCATCATTTGCGGTATTAAATTTACATCTGGGTTATTTAAGTTTTCTGCTTCAAATCTATGTATTAGAATTTTTCCTCCCATAATATTTCTTAATTCTTCTGCTCCTAATATATGATCACTATGACAATGTGTTAAATATATATATTTTAATTTTCCATCTAATATTTCTATTGTTTCTTTTATTTTAGGTACATCTCCTGCTGGGTCTATTACCATTACTTCTTTTGATTTTTCATCTAGTATTACATAACAACTAGTAGCTGCACCTATCCATGTTGTTATCTTTAGTTTTTTTAATTTCATTTTTCACCTCATGTTTTATTTTTTTCTATTTACTTCATATACACTATCTACTTTTCTAATTAGTTTTAGTACTTTATTTAATTCTTCTGTACTTTCTAATTCTAAAGTAATTTCTAGTATAGCTATTCTTTCTTTAGTTGTTTTTGTATTTACTCCAAGTATTTTTGCTTTAGTTGTTCCTATTTCTTTTAATACATCAACTAAAAGTCCTCCTCTATCATTAGATAAAACTTGTATATCTACTTGATATGAAGATTTACTTTCCTCTATCCACTCAACATCTATCATTCTTTCATCTTCTATTAATTCAGTTAAATTCATACAGTCTTTAGTATGTACTGATACTCCTCTTCCTTTTGTTATATATCCTACAATTTCGTCTCCTGGAAGTGGATTACAGCATTTAGATAACTTAACTAAGCAATTATCAATTCCTTTTACTATTATTCCAGAATTTGATTTTAATTCTTTTTTAGGTCTTTGTTCTTGTAATTCTTGTAACTTAGCTTCAATATTTTCTTCTTCATTTTCATTTCTATATTCTTGAAGTACTCTTGCAATTACTTTTACTGCTGAATTTGCTCCAAATCCAACTGCTGCATACATTTCTTCTAAGTTTTTATATTTATATTTTCCTAGCATTGGTTCTAAATATTCTAATTTAAATAAATCAGCATGATTAAAACCTATTCTTTTTATTTCTTTTTCTACTAATTCTTTACCTTTTTCTATGTTTTCTGTTCTTTGTGATTTTTTAAACCATGCCATAATCTTATTTTTAGCACTACCACTTTTTACAAATTTAACCCAATCTCTACTTGGTCCTTTAGAATTTTCTGATGTTACTACTTCAACTATATCTCCATTTTCTAATTTTGTAATAATTGGCATCATTTTACTGTTAATTTTACAACCTGTCATTTTATGACCAATTTCTGCATGTATTGAATATGCAAAATCTATTGGCGTCGAACCTCTTGGAAGTACTTTTATAGCTCCTTTTGGAGTAAATACATATACTTCTTCTTGAAACATTTCTGTTTTAAGTGTATTTAAAAATTCTTGAGGGTCTTGCATTTCATCTTGCCATTCTAAAGTTTCTCTTAGCCATGCTAATTTATCTTCTTCTACTTTAACAGATTGTTTTTTTCCAAAATACATATTTTCTTTATATGCCCAATGTGCTGCAATTCCGTATTCTGCTATTTTATGCATATCCCAAGTACGTAACTGAACTTCAAACGGAGTTCCTTTTTCTCCTACTAAAGTTGTATGTATTGATTGATACATATTTGGTTTTGGTACTGCAATATAGTCTTTAAATCTTCCTGGCATAGGGCTATATAGCTCATGAACAACTCCTAAGGCAGCATAACAGTCTTTTACAGAATTTACTAAAATACGAAGTGCAAATAAGTCATATATTTGATCTATTGTTCTATTATCTCTTTTCATTTTTCTATATATTGAGTATAGATGTTTTGCTCTACCTGTTACTTCTGCATCTACTCTTTGTTTTTTTAATTCTTTACGAATTCCTTCCATTATATTTTCAATAAATCCTAAACGTTCTTCTCTTTTTTTGTTTATTCCTTCTAAAATTTCATGATAATCTTCTGGTTGTAAATATTTAAATGATAAATCTTCTAATTCCCATTTTAAAGAATATAGACCTAATCTATTTGCAAGTGGAGCATATAGTTCCATTGTTTCTTTTGCTTTTACAATTTGTCTATCTCTTTTTAAGAATTTAAGTGTTCTCATATTATGTAATCTATCTGCTAATTTAATTAAAATTACCCTAATATCTTTTCCCATTGCTAAAAACATTTTTCTATAGTTTTCAACTTGTTGTTCTTCTATTGTAGCAAAGTCCATAGTACCGTAGTTTCGTTACACCTGCGACTAGTTCTGCAACTTCCGTTCCAAATTCTGATACAATTTCTTCTTTAGTTACTATTGTATCTTCTACTACATCATGTAGTAATGCTGCAACAATTGATGCATCATCTAATCCTATTTCTGCTAAAATATATGCTACATGAACTGGGTGAATTATATATGGTTCTCCTGATCTTCTTTTTTGGTCTCCATGCTTTTCTTTAGCATAATTATATGCTTTAGTAATTAATTTAGTATCCGCTCTTTTACTTGTTGCTTTCTTCTTGTTAATTACATCTTGTATTGTTATTTCTTGAGTTTCACTTTGCATTTTTCTACATCCCCTTACTTATCTCTTTTATATGGATTTCATTATATCTTTAATTTTTATTTGAACATTGTCATATCCATTAAAAGTATTTATCTCTAGCACACCTGCAATATCTATTTTTTCACCTATTCTATATTCTTCTGATAAATGACCTAGGTTAAAACCTATTGCACTAACTACCGTATTTTCATCTTTTAAAGTTAATTTTAAATGTTTACCTTCTGATAAAGCTCTTATTGAATCTATTTTTAAATTTTTAAAAGCAAATACTGGTGTTTTATTACCTTCACCAAATGGTTCTAATTGATTTAAGCTAGCTATCATTTCTTTATTTATTTCATTTATAGCTATTTTATCATCAATATATACAATTGGAATTATATCTTCAATATTTTCTTTTTCTACGATTTCTTCAAATTTTTCTTTAAAGTTTTCAAATTTTTCTTTTTCTACAGATATTCCTATTGCCATTGAGTGTCCACCAAATTTATCTATGTAATCTATACAATTGCTAAGCGCTTTATGCAAATCAAATCCTGGTATGCTTCTACCTGAACCTTTTCCTAAATCTTCACCATTTTCATAACTAAGTAATATACTTGGTTTAAAATACATTTCTGTTATTTTTGATGCAACAATTCCAATTACCCCATGATGCCAATTTTCTCCCGCTACGACTATTGCCTTATTTTCTGATAATTTATTTTTTTCAATTTGTTCTAATACATTTAAATATATATTTTTTTCTGTTTCTTGCCTTTTTTTATTATGATTGTTTAATCTTTCTGTTAACTCTCTTACTTCTGCTAAGTCTTTAGATAATAACAGTTTTAGAGCTTCTTCTGCTTTACCCATTCTACCACAGGCATTAACTCGTGGTGCTATTCCAAATGATATTGTGTTTGCATCTATTTTATTATATCCAGAACTTTTTAAAATTGATTTTAAACCAATATTTCTAGTTTGTTCTATTAACATTAGTCCTAATTTTGCAATAACCCTATTTTCATCTACAAGTGGAACAATATCTGATATAGTTCCTACACAAACTATATCTAAATACTTTAAGTATTCTTTTTCGTCTAGTTCTAATTTTATTGCCAATCCTTGAATAACTTTAAAAACAACTCCAACACCTGCAAGTTCTCTAAAAGGATATTTACTGTCTTTTCTTTTATTATCAATTACACTATATGCATTTGGTAATATTTCGCCTGGTTCGTGATGGTCTGTTATTATTGTTTGCACACCTTTAATATTTGCATATTCAATTTCATTAATTGCTGAAATTCCACAATCTACAGTTATCATTAATGTATATCCATTTTCTGCTATTTTATCTATTGCTTCCTTATTTAATCCATATCCTTCATCTATTCTATTTGGAATATATACATCTACATTTAGCCCTCTATCTTGTAAAAAGCTTTTTAAAACTGTTGAGCTTGTTACTCCATCTACATCATAATCTCCATATATAACTACTTTTTCTTTGTTTTTTATGGCTTCAATAATTCTATCTACTGATTTTGCCATATCTTCAATTAAAAAAGGATCATGAAAATCATTTCTTGTTGGGTTTAAAAATAACTTTATTTCATTTTCTTCTATAATATTTCTGTTTACTAATATTGTTGCTAATAACTTATTTAAATTGTATTTTCGTTGCAATTCTTCTACTTTTTCGTTATTAACATCATAAATTTTCCATTTTTTGTTCATAACCTTCTCCTAAAATATATATTTTGTTACATTGTATAATATTTCAAAGTATTTTTAAAGGTTTTTAAAGAAATATCTTTAATTTCTACAAATTTTATGTTTATATAACTCTTTATCCAAAAAAAACATCTTTACTTTATGATATTTCCTTGCTATAATAGTGTAGTTATAAATATTTATATTATTAATCCTAAATAGGACGATAAGGAGGATTTTATATGTCAAAAAACAAGAAATCTACTATTTCTACAAAAGAGAAAAAAAACGTATCTGTACGAGGAAAAAAGATAATAACAGCAACAAGACATGAAATGACTTATAGGAAAAACAAAGATCATTTTCGGTATAATGTTCGGTTCGATAATTTCGAACTCAAGTCATATATCGAGTCTTATTTTGAAAAAATAAACTTAAAAATTGAAGATTTTAGTAGTGTTATTTATTACCTAGGTTTAGTTCCTAAATGTACAACAGTTAGATATCATGAACTTTATGAAAATGTAGTTCAACTACTAACTCCATCTTTTACCTTTAATCTTGAGTTTATCTCTTATGAAGATAGAAATTCTTTATTTTTTAGTTTACGTCAAATTAAGGAAAGTACTTCTCAAATTTATTGTGTTAAAAATATAGATTTTAAACCTATATTATCTTTAATTTCGGAAGTAACACCTAAACTAAGATGTAGTGATCTTGATGTTATATTACATTTCAAATCTTGGCTTGAAGGTATAGGTCTCAATTTCCAAAGTTTAAGTAGCATATTAAAATATGTACTTGATACAAAGAAATTATCAGGAACTTTAAAATCACATCCGGAAATTTTAAATTCATATATTTTCACTTCTAGAAATGATGAATATTCTATTTCAATAGATAGTTTTCCAGAAGAAAATCAACTTAGCCTTAATATACGTAATATGAAGTTTTGTGTAATTGATAAGTTTATTATTGAAAATATAGATTCTAAACCTTTTTGTACTAAACTCGTATATGAATATGATGACTCAATAATAATATAACTTAAATCGTTATATTCAAAAAAGAAACAGATTAATTTCTGTTTCTTTTTTGCTTTATTATTTAATCTTAATCCTAAACACTTATATTCGAGAATCCATTATCAACATGGATTATTTCTCCAGTTATTGCTGATGATAAATTACTAAATAAAAATGCTGTACTATCTCCAACTTCTTTAATCGTTACATTTTTATGTAATGGAGCTCTTTCTTCAACTATATCTAATATTGAACTAAAATCTTTAATTCCTTTTCCAGATAAAGTTTTTATAGGTCCTGCTGATATCGCATTTATTCTATGACCTTCTCTTCCTAAATCTTGCGCTAAATATCTAATACTTGCTTCTAAAGCTGCTTTTGCTACACCCATTACATTGTATTTTGTTACAACTTTTTCTGCTCCATAATATGTATATGCAATTATACTTGAATTTTCATTAAACATTTCTTTTTCTCTTGCCATTCTTACTATAGCAACTAATGAATATGCACTTACATCATTTGCATGGGCAAAACCATCTCTTGATGTTAATATGAAGTCATTTCTTAAGTCTTCTGTATTTGCATGTGCTATTGCATGTAATATTCCATCTATTTTCCCATGATTTTTCTTAATTTCTTCTAAACAATTATCAATATCTGCATCAATACTTACATTATCACATACATATAATGAAGATCCTGGTAATTCTTTTAATAGTTCTCCTACTTTTTCTACACCATCTGCTGAACATGTACAAATAACTTCTGCTCCTTGTTCATGGGCTGACATTGCTGCTCCCCATGCTATACTCCATTTGTTTCTTACTCCCATTATAACTACTTTTTTACCTTTTAATATCATTTTCTTCTTCCTTTCAATTTTGTTTTTTTAGTTTTTAACTTTTTTTGTTTTACTTTTCTTCCTAATATATATCATATATTTATAAGAAATACAAATAATATTATTACATATTTCTAAATTTCATATATCTATTTTCTAATAGTGCATCTACACTTAGTTTAGATAATTCTTTTAAATTTGTTTCAATATATTTTTTTATATCTTTAGTTACTTTTGCAAAATCATTTTGTGCTCCACCTTCTGGCTCTTTTATAATATTGTCTATTATTCCTAGTTCTTTTAAATCTTTTGCTGTCATTTTCATATTTGCTGCTGCATCTTTTGCTTTACTTGAATCTTTATATAATATACTTGCAAAACCTTCTGGTGATAATATTGAATATACTGCATTTTCAAGCATAAGTATCTTATCTCCTACTGCTATTGCAAGTGCTCCACCACTAGAACCTTCGCCAATAACAACGCATATCACAGGAACACCTAAGTTTGACATTTCCATAATATTTCTAGCTATTGCTTCTCCTTGTCCCCTTTCTTCTGCTCCCATTCCTGGGTATGCTCCTGGAGTATCTACAAAAGTTATTATTGGTCTTTTAAATTTTTCAGCTTGTTTCATTAATCTTAATGCTTTTCTATATCCTTCTGGATTAGGCATTCCAAAATTATTTTCTATATTTTCTTTTGCAGTTTTACCTTTTTGTTCTCCAATAACCGTAACTGCCATATCTCCTAATTTTGCTATTCCACCTATTATTGCTTTATCATCACCAAAGTTTCTATCTCCATGAAATTCTATAAATTCATCAAATATTTCATTTATATATTCTAATGCTTTTGGTCTTTCAAATTGTCTTGCCAAAGCTACTCTATCCCATGCTTCTAATTTAGACATTTTTCTTCCTCCTACTTATGTAATCTTAAAATTTGTGCTAGTGTTTTTTTCATATTTTTTCTATCTACTATTTTATCAATAAATCCATGTTGTAATAGAAATTCTGAACTTTGAAATCCTGTTGGTAACTTTTGTTTAATTGTTTGTTCAATTACTCTTGGCCCCGCAAACCCTATTAATGCTTTTGGCTCTGCTAAAATAATATCTCCTAAGCTTGCAAATGATGCTGTTACTCCACCTGTTGTTGGGTCTGTTAATACTGAAATATATAACTGCCCTGCATCACTTAATCTAGCTAGTGCACTTGATGTTTTGGCCATTTGCATAAGTGATACAATCCCTTCTTGCATTCTTGCTCCACCTGATACACAAAATATTATAAGTGGTAGTTTTTCTTTTATTGCAGTTTCTATTGCAAGTGTTATTCTTTCTCCTACAGCTGATCCCATACTTCCCATTAAAAAGTTTCCATCCATTACTCCAAGTACTGCTTTTTCACCTTCAATAGTACATATTCCACATTTAACTGCTTCATCTATTTTTGTTTTTTCTTTTAAAATTTCAACTTTTTTTATATATCCTTCAAATGCAAGTGGATCTTTTGTTTTAATATTTTCTCCTATTTCAATAAATGTTCCTTCATCTGCAATTTGTTTTATTCTTCTTCTTGATGATAATCTAAAATGTTTATTACAACTAGGGCACACACTATCATTTTCATGCACCTCGTCTAAATGTAATATTTCCTTACAAGATTCACATTTTACCCATCTTCCCATCATTCTATCTGATGCTTCTTTATTTTTTACTCTTACATTTTCTTTATCATTTACTTTTTTTACTTTATCAATAATCAATAGCTAAACCTCCTTCTCAAACTTTTTTAATTATATCTTTTTTGTATTTTTTTTGCAAGTTAGTCTAAGTGGTCGAAATTATATGTTATTTTAATTTTTTGTTTTACTTTTTCATTTTCTTTGTTCTTTCTTAATATATAATTTGAATATTTGATCCATTATTTTTATCTTTTTTAACTATAATTTGTTTATCTATCTTTTCTTTTAATTCTGAAACATGTGAAATTATACCTACTAATCTACTCCCTTCAGATAGTGATGAAAGTGTTTTTATTGCATTTCCTAACGATTCTTCATCTAATGAACCAAAACCTTCATCAATAAACATTGTATCTAATTTAATTCCTCCACTTGAAGCTTGTATTTCATCAGAGAGTCCTAAGGCAAGTGCTAATGATGCTTTAAAAGATTCTCCACCAGAGAGTGTTTTTACACTTCTAATGGTTCCATTATAGTGGTCTATTACATCTAATTCTAATCCACTTTGATCTCTATTATTTTCTTGCTGGGTTCTTCTTTGTAGTTCATATTGACCACCACTCATAATCATAAATCTTGTATTTGCTCTTTGTATTATTCTATCGAAGTATGTCATTTGTATATATGTTTCTAGCATTATCTTTTCTTTACCATTTACAAATCCATTTGCTGTATTAGATAATACTCTAATACGTGAATGATTTTTTTCTACTATAATAATATTTTCTGATTGTTTTTTTATATTTGCTAAAGATGTATTATTTCTATCAATTCTAGATACAATTTTTTCTTTTTCAAAAGATTTTATATTTTTTTCTTCAATTAGTTTTCTAAGTTTTTCTTTTTCTTCTTCTATATTAATTTCTATATTTTCTTTTAAAGTTTCTACTATTGTTTTTATTCTAGTTTCTAATTCTATATTTTTATTTTTCAATTTTTCAAAATCTTCTTTTGCTTTTTCTATTATTTTTTTAATATTTTCTACACAATTTATTTTTTGAATTATAACTTTTTCCGCTTCTTCTTTACTTGAATACTTAAGCTTTTCTTTTAATTTTTCTAAATTTTCCTTTTTACTATTATATTCTGCTTTTATTTTCAAAATGTTTTCTTTGCATATATTTATATCATTATCTAACTGTTTTTCTTTCAGTACATTTTTAGGTAATTGCTCTTCTATCTTATTTAATTTTTCCACATTATTATTAACTATCGTTAATTTTTTATTTACTTCTATATTTTCCGCTTCTAGTTTTTTTCTTATTTCTATTATTTTATCTCTTACATTTTCTATTTCACATTTTCCAAATATATTATTTGCAAGCTTTAAAGCTTCTTCTTTCTTATTATTAACATTTGCAATTAAACTTGCACTATTACTGCTTTTTATATTTAGGTTTTTAAATTCATTATCTAAATTTAATCTAAGTTTTTCTAATTCTTTTTTATCTGGTGCTTTTTCTGATAAACTTGCTTTACTAGGATGATTTAGTGATCCACAAACAATACATGGTTTTCCTTCTTCTAATGTACTTGCTAATATTCCTGCTTGCTCATCTAAATATGCTTTATTTGATAAATCATATTCTTTTTTAACTTCTTCATAATTTTTAGATGTTTCTAAATATTCTTTTTTAGCTTCCTCACTTTGTTTTAATAGTTCTGTATAACTTTTCATTTCATTAATCAAATTTGATATATCTTTTACTTTTTCTTCTAGTTTTAATTTCTCATTACCTATTTTTTCTTTTTCTATTTTAGCATCTTTAACTAATTTTAATTCTTCTTCATCTTTTAATATTTGCTCTGTAATTTTAGCTTTTTCTTTTTCTAAATTACTTAATTGTTTTACCATATTCTCAGATTTTTCTTCATTTAACTTAATATTTTTCAAAAGAATATCACTTTCCTCATATTCTTTAAGCTCATTTTTTAATATTAATATTTCTTCATCTATTTTTTTAATTTCATTTTCTTTTATCTTTTCAGCATTATATGTTTTTTCAGCTTCTAACATTTCATTTTGCTTTTTTGCTAATTCAATTTTATCTTTTTCTAATTCTTCTTTTAGTTTTTGTTTTTCAACATGTTTATTTAATATTTCACGTATTTTTCCTATTTCTAATTCAGATTTTTCTAAGTATTTTTTTAATTCTTCGTTATCTTTTTTGTCTAATTCTAATATATTTAAAAATAGGGTTTCTATATCCTCTAATATTAATTCACCATTTTTCGCTTTTTCAATTTCTAAATTTAAAACATCATCTTCTTTATATACAATATCATTAATATATTGTTTTACACTATTTTTCAAATCATCTAATTGTCTTTTTAATATATTTGCATCTTCTTTTAGTTTTTCTTGAATTAACATATATTTCTTAGTATCAAATATTTCTCTAAAAATCTTTTTTCTATCTTCTGTAGTTGCAAGTAATAGCTTTAAAAATTCTCCTTGAGCTATCATTGATATTTGCGTAAATTGGTTTTTATCTATACCAATTATTTCTTCAACTTTACTTGTTACATCTTTTAGTTTTGTAATAACTTTTCCATCTGGTAAGATAAGTTCTGCCTCTGCTTTTTGATTTGTTAATCCGTCTCCTTTTTTAGATAATCTCATATATTCTGGTATACGCTTTATATGATATATTTCTCCCATATATTCAAAATCAAGTTCTACATATGTTGGAATATCATCTTTAGCATATTTACTTCTAAACATATTAGATACCCTATTTACACCACTTGGTTCTCCATACAGTGCATATGTTATTGCATCAAATATAGTTGTTTTCCCTGCACCTGTATCTCCTGTTATTAGATATATTCCACTTTTTCCTAGTACATTTAAATCTAATACTACTTTTCCTGGATATGGTCCAAATGCTGATATTTCTAATTTTATTGGTCTCATACGTTTTCCTCCCATATATTTGATATTATTTCATTTAAATACTTATTTTGTTCTTTAGTTAATTCTATATTATTTTGTAATTGGTATAGATTAGAAAATAGGTCTAATGGTGATTTTTTTTCTATTTCATTTTCTATTTCTATACTATTTTTCGCTCTTGTTCTAATATTATCATAATCTAATTTCATTATATTTGGATATATTACTCTTAATTTAGCTATTGCATCAAATATATCTTCTTCATCTGTTAATGTTATATGAAAATAGCTATCACATTCAATCTTAGTGTAGAATTCTTTATTAACTAATTCTGTATATTTCCCTTTAATTTCAAGTAAATCTCTTTTAGGTTCTAGTTCTACTTCTTTAATTTCAATTCTATCTGCTATATCTAATATAGTTACCGTTTTTTTGTGGTTTGCCTCTGAAAAAGAATATTTAAGTGGTGAACCTGAATATCTAATTGTATCACGAAGTACTTTTTGTGCTCTATGTATATGACCTAATGCTACATAATCAAATTTTTCAAATATATTTCCATCTACATTATCTGTTCCACCTACTGATATTTCTTCTGAATCTGTTCTTGATGCACCTGTTACAAATTGATGTGTTATTAATATATTTTTACCATTTCCTAATTCAACATCATTTAATGCCATTTTAACAGCATCTGTATAGTTTTCTATTTCTTCCTCATCAAAAAAACGTCTTACATTTGCTGGTTTTATAAATGGTAATAAATGAAATGATATATTATCTATATCTACTCTTTTAATACTTCCATCATATACTGGTGAGATATGTACTTGACTTTCACCTAATATTTTTTCTGCAAATGCTATTCTTTCTGCTGAATCATGATTTCCTGAAATCATTAAAACTTTTAATTTTCTTTTTACTAACTTTACTAAAAATTCATCAAATACTTCTACTGCTTCAATTGTTGGTATACTTTTATCATAAATATCTCCTGCAATTATTACTACTTCTACTAATTCTTTATCTATTATATTTAGTATTTTAGTTAAAATATATCTTTGATCTTCTATCATAGAAAATTCATTTACTCTTTTTCCTATGTGTAAATCTCCTAAGTGCATTATTTTCATATATTTTCTCCTTATCTTTTTACTTATATTTTTTTAATATTCTTTTTTCTCTACTTCAAATATTAAGTAGTTTCTTAAACATAAAGTAACATATCCCTATGTTTTTTACAATATATTTTTTCTTTTTTAAAGTATTTCCTTTTATTTTTATTTTTCTCAAATTTTGACTTGAATTAATTTATTTTTTAGTATAATATATACGTAAATAAAAGAGTATACATAGGAGGATACAAATGCCAAGAAAAACAAAAGACCAAAATATAGAAGAAATAGACAAAGTAGAAGAAATAAAAAAAGCTCCGACAAAGAAAACTTCTTCCATCGACAAAAAAACTTCTAAAAAGACTTCAGAAGTAAAAAAAGTTACTAAAACAACTACAAAAAAAGTACCTGATAAAAAACCAGCTACTACTAAAACAAAAGAAAGTACTAAAAAAACTACTACTGCAAAAACCACTAAAAAAAGTACTGCTAAAAGTACAACTAAAAAAAGTGCAACAACAAAATCTACAACTAGAAAAAAAACCACGTATAAATTAGAATATTATGATTTACCTTTTAGCTATGAAAAAACAGTAGTTAAAATATTATCACAAACACCAAATTCGCTATTTGTATATTGGGAATTATCTAGTAAGGATGCTGATAACTTAAAACTTGCTTTTGGTAATGATTTCTTCTATAAGTCAAAACCTGTTTTAATTGTTACAAATATTACTTTAGACTATACTTTTGAAATTGATATAAATGATTTTGCTAATTCATGGTATATTACTGTAAATGATGCTAATTGTGAGTATATTGTAAAACTTGGAAGAAGACCTGTAGACTATATAGAGAATTTAAATTCAGATTATGTTCATATATCAGAATCAAATAACTTAGAATTTCCTAATGATAGAATTTTATCTTTAGATTCATCTTTTGTAAATTTTAAAAATATTAAAACTTCAGAAATAACAAAAAAAGATATATCATTTATGCCTCACTTAAATACAGTTTATACAATTTTTGATATTTACAAAAAAATATATAATGAAGACATTACTAATTTACATAGCTTAAATAGTCCATCTTCACATACATACGCAAAGGAGAATATATAGATGCAAAAAAAAGGATATGTTAGTTTCGTCTTACATGCACATCTTCCATTTATCCATCACCCTGAAAGTGATGACTACTTAGAAGAAACTTGGTTATTTGAAGCTATTTCAGAAACATATATACCACTACTTAAAAATTTTGATAAACTAGTTAAAGAAGGAGTTAATTTTAGAATTACTATGTCTATGACTCCTCCTTTACTTTCTATGTTAGATAGTAAATTATTACAAAAAAAATATATTAATTACTTAAAAAAACTTATTGAACTTTCTAGAAAAGAAATTATTAGAACTGCCTATGATGAGAGATTAAATAAATTATCAAAATATTATTTTGATAGATATTCTGATGATTTAGATTTTTTCGAAAATGTTCATAATTGCAATTTAATTTCTGCATTTAAGCACTTTCAAGATATTGGTGTTTTAGAAATTATAACATGTGGAGCAACTCATGGTTACTTCCCTATTTTATACGTTAATGAAGCAACTGTAAAAGCTCAAATTGCTGTTGGAGTTCAAACTTATGAGAAATATTTTGGCAGAAAACCTCGTGGTATTTGGCTTCCTGAATGTGGATATGTTCCTGAATCTGATAAATATTTAAAAGAATTTGGAATTGATTATATTATTACAGAATCTCATGGTATTTTATATGCTAACCCTACCCCAATTTATGGAACTTTTGCACCTATTGTTTCTCACGGCGGAGTAATTGCTTTTGGACGTGATATTGAATCTTCTAGACAAGTATGGAGTTCTATTGATGGTTATCCAGGAGATTATAACTATAGGGAATTTTATAGAGATATTGGATATGAAGCTGATTATGAATATATCAAACCATATATTGCTCACAATGGTGTTAGAGTTCATACTGGTATTAAATATCATAGAATAACTGGGAAAACAGAACACAAAGATTATTATGATGTAAAATGGGCTGAAGACTCTGCCGAAATGCAAGCTGGACACTTTTTAGATAGTAGAAATACTCAAATAAATAACTTATCTAATCATATGGATACACCACCATTTATATTATGTCCTTATGATGCTGAGCTTTATGGACATTGGTGGTATGAAGGGCCTTATTGGTTATATATATTATTTAAAAAAGTTTATCATGATAATTGTAATTTTGAATTAATAACACCTTCTGAATTTATTGATAAATATCCTGTAATGCAAGAATCTACGCCTTGTAGATCTAGCTGGGGAGCTAATGGAACTAGTGAAGTATGGCTTAATGAATCTAATGATTATGCTCATAAACATTTACATGTTGCAGGTGATAGAATGTGTGAACTTGCAAATATGTTCCCTAATAGTAAAGGACTATTAAAAAAAGCTTTAAATCAGTGTAGCAGAGAATTACTTCTAGCACAAAGTAGTGATTGGCTATTTATTATAACTAATGGGACTATGGTAGATTATGCTAAAAAAAGAATTAAAGATCATATTGGTAGATTTACAAAATTATATTATCAAATTAAAGATAACTCTATCGATGAAGAATTTTTAAAAGATATATCTAAAAAAGATGATATATTCCCAGATATAGATTATATGCTATATGCTAAATAACAAAATATTTTTTATAACAAAATACTTTAACTACATTATTATCTTAAAAGAAGAATTAAATTCCAATTTGAATTTAATTCTTCTTTTTTGTATCACTTTATTTTATTTTTCATATTATATCCTATATTGTTAAAACTGCATAATATAATTAGTTTAGGTTATACTAAAACTATTGAAAGGAGTAAATATGAAATCTCTGTGTATAAAAACAAATAATTCAAATGCTTTAAAATATATTTTTAATCAGTTAAAACATTTTGAAACTGAAGATATTTGTTTTTCCATAAATAGTTTCAAATCATATAAAAATATAATTATTCACTATTTTGGAAATGACTATACAAGCTTTTTATATAATATGAGTACACTCCTATCTTTATGCATAATTGATGAATTAGAAAATGAATTAGTTAAAAATTTAATTTCAAAAAACTATTTCTACTTTGATTTAAATGAAATTAATGAGATTCTTTCTAATTATCAAAATTTTGTTTTAGATGATTTTTGTTTTTTATTTGATAAAAAATATAATATTCTAATTGATTCTTTTTTTTCGTACTTTAAAGAATCAAATAAATTGATTTTACCTGGATTTATTAATTTTAGAATATCTTCATATATAAAAATTTTAGAAGAGACAATTTCTACTTCTGTAAATTCATATATTTTAGAAAAAGAATATATAGAGTTTGTTTCTTTACTATTATCATATATCAATTCTAAAAAGTGCAATACTAACTTGGTACATTTAGTTTATCAAGATAATCAATTTAGTTTACTTGATGAAAAATATTTACTTATCTCTTTATCAGATGATAATTTAAATGTAAAATTTATGAGTGATTTTTCTTTTTCAAATAATGATTATATATTAAATACTTTACTAAACTTATTACCTAAAAAACTTGTTATTCACATTTTTCAAGATATATCACCTACTGAAATTATAGATAGTAATTTTTTAACTACAATTAATCAGATATTTGAAAATAAGATTGAATATTGTAAAAATTCTAATTGCTCAATTTGTTCTAAAAAAAGTTCCTCACTAATAAATAAAATATAGAACCAATTTATGTATATTTATACAATAATCGGTTCTATATTTTTATTTAAGTAGCATTATTTATTCCAGCTGCAACTATTTGGGTCATGTTTTCAATTAATTCATCTATTTCCTTTGGTGTTACAATTAAGTTATATTCTTTTGGTGCTAATGCCTCTTTTATTTGCTCATAATTATCTTTTTCTTGTAATTCATTTAAATAATCATTAGACATAGCTTTTTCTTGTAATTTTGTTATAAATAAATCTAAACTATCATTTACAATTACTGCACTTTCTACAACTGTTGGTATTCCTATTGCAATTACTGGAATTCCAAGTGTATTTTTGCTTATTTCTGCTCTAGTATTTCCAACTCCAGCTCCAGGTACAATACCTGTATCTGATATTTGAACAGTACTACTAATTCTTTCTATACTTCTTGATGCAAGTGCATCTATTACTATTATCAGGTTTGGATGTATATTATCAACTATTCCCTTTAATATTTCAACTGTTTCTATTCCTGTAGTTCCAAGAACTCCAGGTGAAATTGCACTTATTTTTCTAGCTCCAGGTTTTGCATATTCTGGCATATAGTTAATTATATGTCTTGTTATTTCTATCTCGTTTACAACTTTTGGCCCTAATGAATCTGGTGTTACATAAATATTTCCAAGTCCTACTACCAAAATTTCACCTTCATTATTTATATGATTACTAACAATTTTTTTTAGCTCTTCTGCTAATTTATCACTTGATAATTGTATTTCCTCTTCACTTGCTATCTTTAAACCTTTTATATCTATTGTTACATATGTTCCTTCTGGTTTTTGTATAGCCTCTTCTCCTTCTTTACTAGTTATTTTAACTCTTTCAACTTTTAAATTTTCGTTTACTACCTCTTCTTCAACTTCTATACCTGGTATATTTTCTAATCTATTTGCTTTTTTATATACATCTCTTCTTTCTGTTGCTAAATCTGTTCTAAAATTATACATACTATTTACTCCTTTATTAAATTTTTTACTCTTTTTTAGTATGTATTTTTTTAATTAAATTATGTATTTAATTTTATTTATATTTTAATTTGATAATTTTTTTATATTTAAAATTAATAATTTATATAAAAAAATTAAAGTTAGTAATTTTAGTTTAATTACTAACTTTTTAGTTTTCTATTTTTGTTTATATAATTTAAAAATGTTTTTTAAATTTAAATTGTTTCCATTATTTAAAATTGCATTTGAATAAATTCTAATTGCTATTTTAGATACTATGGCCATTGTTATTACTAATATTAATATAGAAATTATAATATCTGTACCAGATGCTAATCCTAGTAAAATTCTAATTGGCATCGTAAATGGTGATGATAATGGAAATAGTGATGCAAAATAGTTTAAACTACTAGTTGGGCTCATAATTGTAAAATACCCTAAGTAGAATCCTGCTACTGCAAGTACTGCAACTGGCCCATTTGCTGATTGTACATCTTCTGGTTTACTAACAGTAGATCCTGTTAATGCATACATAAATGCATACATAAAATATCCAAGTACAAAATATACTAATGTAACTGCAATTGCTAAAACAGTTATATTTTCTAAATCTAATACTTGTTCTAACATTCCTGGCTCTAAGAATAGATTAGCTGAAATAACAGCTACAATTATGTATAGTAAAATTTGAGATAAGCCAACTATACCTGTTCCAATTGTTTTACCTAAAACTATTGTTGCAGGTGATGTTGAAGTAACTAGTGTTTCCATAATTTTTGATGTTTTTTCTGTAGTAATTGACATTGAAACTTGATATGCAAACATATATATTCCCATAAATAATATTGCTGATATCATCATTAAAATTCCCATATTAGCACCTATTTCTGTTTCTTCTGCTTGATGCATGTTAAAACTAACTACTGGTGTTAAGCTTTGTATTTGTTCATTAGTTAATCCTAATTTAGAAATTTGTAAATCTTTATATATTTGATTTAGCATATTAGTTAATGTTTCTGGAGGAGATGTTATATATCCTAAATTTTTAACAACATAATCTATTTTTAGTTCTCCATTTTCTTGATTTATTATAAGTACTTCTGTTATATCTTCATTATTAATTATATTTTTAGCTTCGTCTATATTTAATTCTTCATTTGTAACTACAAATTCATATCCCATATCTAAAGTATCTGTTTCTAATATATCTAAACTTCCTTCATATATATTTTTAGAATCTACAATCTGCACTTTACTTGAAAAAGTAGTTTCATTAACACCTACTGCTGATAATATATTTGGAATATTAAATGCTGCTATTATTAAAATGATAAAAATAATTGTGGTTACTATAAATGATAGTCTTTTTACAGATTCTTTAATTGTAAATTTTAAAACTGTTAATAAATTTTTGAAATCCATACTACTCACCTACCTTTTCTATAAATATATCATTTAAAGTAGGTCTTTTTACTTCAAAGTTTGATATTTTAACATTGTTTTCTACTAATTTTTTTAGAAGTAACTGTGCTTTTTCTTCACCATCTATTTTTATTGTATATATATTATCTTTATAGTTTTCAACTTCTAAATTCAATTCTTTTATTTCTTCTTCTATTTTTTCTTCACAATTTATTTCTAATCTATTTGGTTTATATGCTTTTTTTATTTCTTTTAAGTTCCCTTTTAATACTGTTTTCCCTTTATTTAATATTAAAACATCTGTACAAAATTCTTCTATTGAAGTCATTTGATGGCTTGACATTATTATGTATTTACCTTGTTTTACTAAATCTATTAATATGTTTTTTAATATTTCTGCATTTACTGGATCAAGTCCACTAAAAGGTTCATCTAATACTATTAAATCTGGATTATGTACTAATGCTGTTATTAATTGTACTTTTTGTTGATTCCCTTTAGATAATTTTTCTGCTTTTAAATCTAAATATTCCTCAACTTTTAATACTTTTGCCCATTTTCTAATACTTTCTTCTGCTTCTATTTTTTTCATTCCTTTTAATTCTGCAAAATATATTAATTGTTCCATTATTTTAGTTTTTTGATATACTCCTCTTTCTTCTGGTAAATATCCAAATTTAACATTTTTTCTAGTTACTTCTTTTCCATTCCAAGATATTTCACCTTCATCTTTATTTAATATACCTAATAACATTCTTATTGTAGTTGTTTTTCCTGCCCCATTTGTTCCAAGTAACCCATATACTGATGGTTTATCAATTACAAGTGATATATCATCTACTACTTTTTTTTCTCCATATGTTTTACTTACATTTTTTATAACTAAACTCATAATATTTCCTCCTTTATCTATACATTCTACCACTAATTTATTTTTTTTCAATAGTTTTTAATTTTTTATTCTTAAATTATAGACTTTTAAATATATATTATGTTATTATTATTTAGTACATTTATACATTTTTTGTATAATAATTAGGAGGAAATTATGTCAAAACTTTTTAAAATGTTTTTAATACTTATGTGTACTTTAGCTTTAATTCTATCTGGAGTTTCTGTATATGCAATCGATTTAAATTTAGAAGATGATGAACCTACACAAAATAGCAATAACTCTAATTCAACATCAAATAGTGATGATGAAGATAATGCAAATACTCAAAATGAAGATACCGATGATGTTGATGATGAAGATAATGAAACTACAAATAGCTCAAATTCACAAACTACTAGTAATTCAGCTAATTCTAACACTTCTAACAGAGTTACAACTAATAGCACAGTAGTCTCTACTTTAGAAACTAATAATTCAGAAGAAAATGAATTAACACTTGCTAATATATTAAATATTGCAATTATTGTTATTGGTGTATTACTTGTATTACTTGGTATCGCTATATTAATTAGAATGAAAAAATAAAATAAACAACAAATACTATTATATTACTATGAACATTTAAATTAGTTTTCAACTTAATTTAAATGTTCTTTTTTTATTTGTTTTGTAATTTTGGGTGATTTTTTTCAATTTATATCTTGAAATTTTTCCAAGTATATATTTTCTGTTTTTTCAAATAATAATATAGAATAAATATATTTTTAATTATTAATTTTTATCTATTATATATTTTATATTTTTTATATATTTTTATTCAAATTAAATTTATGGAGGAATTATGAAGAAAAAAATTTTAATTTCCATCTTATGTTTTTCTCTTTTTATGTTTTCATTTTCTTTTACTTTTTTATCATTTGCAAACAATATGATGAGTAATGCTATGGAAGGTTTTAATGAAATCGAAAACAAGGCAGAAAATACAATATCTAATACTATGGACTCTATGACAAATATGGAGAGTACAAATAATTATGTAGCAACAAGAACTTCTTCAAGTGGTACTATGGCAACTGGTATAGATGGGACACTTTGGACTACTTTAATAGTTGGTATTACTTCTGTTTTAGTTGTTGCATTAATTTGGTATTATTTAGCTCAAAGAAGAGAAATCAATTCATTTAATGATAAAGATTAATTAATAACGTTTACTAAACCTTTCTTTTAATATGTGAGGTTTAGTCTTTTTATTTACTCTTCTTTCTTTTTATTACTTTTATTTTGTTATTTATTTTTACCTATTTTTATGTTATACTATTTATATATTATTTTAGGAGAAAACTTATGGAAACAAAATTAATAACAAAAAATAGTTCTGCATATCATGAATATTTAATAGAAGAAAAAATGGAAACTGGAATAGTACTATCAGGTACAGAAATAAAATCTATAAGGTCTGGAAAAGCTAATTTAAAAGATTCTTATGCATATATAAAAAACAATGAAGTATTTATATGTGGACTACATATAAGTCCTTATGAACATGGAAATATTTTTAATAAAGATCCTCTTCGTGATAGAAAACTTCTTTTAAATAAAAATCAAATTTTAAAATTAACTGAACTTACAAAACATAAAGGATATAGCTTAATTCCAATTAGCTTATATTTTAAAGGCTCGTATGTTAAAGTCGATTTAGGTGTTGGTAAAGGTAAAAAACTTTATGATAAAAGGCAAGATATCGCTAAAAAAGATGCTCAAAGACAAATTGCTATAGAATTAAAAAATAACAGATATTAATTTATCTGTTATTTTTTCTATTTTTTCCATTCTTAGTTTCTTTTAATATATTTTTTAATACTTTACTTTATTTATTTTTATATTTTATTACTTGATTCAAAAACATTTTCAATTTTATGTCTAACTGTTTTGTATATTAAATCTCTTGCTGGAGTTAAATATTTTCTTGGGTCAAATGCATTTGGCTCTAATGCAAATACTTCTCTTATTCCTGCTGTTAATGCTAATCTTAAATCTGTATCTACATTTATTTTAGAAACACCTAAAGAACTTCCTTCTTTTAATATTTCGTCTGGAACACCTTTTGCTCCTGGTATATCTCCCCCATATTTATTACATTTTTCTAATAATTCTGGGACTACACTTGAAGCTCCATGAAGTACTATTGGAGTGTTAGGTATTCTATCTTTAATTTCTTTTAATATGTCAAATCTTAATTTAGCTTCACCTTTAAATTTGTATGCTCCATGACTTGTACCAATTGCAATAGCAAGTGAATCACAACCTGTTCTTTTTACAAATTCTTCAGCTTGAACTGGGTCTGTATATTTTGCATCTTCTTCTGCAACATTTACATCATCTTCTATTCCTGCTAATTTTCCAAGTTCTGCTTCTACTACAACACCTTTAGAGTGTGCATACTCTACAACTTCTTTTGTTAATCTTATATTTTCTTCAAAATCATATTTTGAACCATCAAACATTACAGATGTAAATCCTGCATCTATACATTTTTTACAAGTTTCAAAATCTGCTCCATGGTCTAAATGAATTGCTATTGGAACTTCTGGATGTTCTTCAACTGCTGCTTCTACCATTTTCATTAAATATCCTATTCTTGCATATTTAATTGCTCCTGATGAAGCTTGAAGAATTACTGGTGATTTTGCATCTGCTGCTGCATCTACAATCCCTTGTATTATTTCCATATTATTTACATTAAATGCTCCTATTGCAAAGCCTTCTTTCATTGATTTTTCAAACATTTCCTTTGTTGTTACTAACATATTTTTACCTCCGTATTTTTATTATTTTTTCTTGTTTTCTAGCTCATTATATCACGTAAATACTAGCAGTACAAGTATTTACCGAATTTATCTATATCTTATTTTTTTATTTCTAACTAAGAATTGAAGTAAATCCTAAGCTATATCCTAATAACGAAATTGGTTTACCAAGTAACATTATTAAGATAAACTCTGATATTTTCATTTTTGTTGTTCCTGCTATATAACATAATAAATCATCTGGTGCAGCTGGAATTAATATTGATATTATAAATATTTTTTTATAATGTTTCTCATTTTCTGCCCATTTTAAATATTTTTTAGAAAGTGCTCTTGAAAAAATTAATCTTATTATTTTTTTACCATATGCTTTTGATAGCATATATGCTAAAAAAGATCCTATAACTATACTTATATAATTATATATAAATCCTTGAATCGGTCCAAATAAAATAACCCCTGCAGATAATGTAACACCTCCCGGAATTATTGGTACTAATACTTGAACTATTTGAAATAATATAAACACAAGTGGTGCCCATATACCAGTTGAAGTCATAAAATTATTTAATTCTTCTATATTTGAAAAATATCCTTTGTTATATAGCCATAATCCTATAGCTGTTAATATACTAAACATTATTATTCCTATAATATTCATTATTATTGTTTTAATTTCATCTTCGTTTTCTTCTTCTATTTCTTGTCTTTTGATATTTATTGCTAAGTTTTCAATTTCTTTATTATTATTTTTATCTATTACTATTTTAGATATCACATTATGTTTTTTTAACATTTCCTCGTCTTGTTCATTATCTATAATAACAATAGTACAATTATCATATATATTCTCTACCGCTTTTTTATTTATTTTATTGTATTCTCTATTATTTTGTCCTTTAGTCTTTTCTATTTTTACATATCTAGCTATTATTGGAATATTTAATTTTTTCGCTATTTTTTCTGCTACTTTAAGGATTTTTTTATTTGCAATTTTTATTTCTATTATATCTGCTCCATTATTTATATAGTTTAGTATTTCGTCTTTAGTATACTCTTTTTCTTCTAATAATATTTTTCTATTTTCTTTCATTTTTCACCTTTTTTTCTACTATGTTTTATTTGTTTTTTTATTGCACTTTTTTCTCTTTTTATTATTCTTTTAACTATATGTTCATTTGAAATTTTATTGATGTTGTTCTTTTCATTCCAATTGACTCATATAACTTGTGAGCGTTTACTGCATTATCTAAACAAGTTAAATATATAGACTTATATCCATTATCTTTAGCATATACTTTTATATATTCAAATAATTCTTTTGCAATATTATTTTTTCTATGTTCTTTTAATACACATACATTAAATAGTTCTAAAGCTGGTTGAAAAGAAAATGTAAATAAATCAATTTTATATACTGTTACACTTCCAACAATTTTATTATTTATCTTTTTTACAAAAATATTGTAATTTAAGTTTTCTTGGTATTTATTATATATTTCAATATCATTACTACTTTCAAAACAATTATCAATTAATTCTTTATATTGTTTTATGTCATCTTTCTTTAAAATTTCAATCATAGTTTTTTCTCCTTAAATATTTAGTTTTTCTCTTAAAGGTTCTAACCATTCTGTTCCTTCTGTATCTAATTCTTCTATTACATTAATATCAAAATATTGTAATTCTTCTACTTCTTCTAAACTAATTTTACATTTTTTAATATCTATATCTAAGTATGTATATACTACTTCAAAATAATATGAATCTACTGCTTGTCTTCTTATTGTTACTAAATTTTCAGCTTCTAGCATTATTCCTATTTCTTCATATGTTTCTCTAATAGCTGCATCAATTGCTGTTTCTCCTTTATTTACTTTACCTCCACATATTCCCCATTTAAGAGGGTTACTTTTTTTATGTCTACTTCTTTTTTGAAATAGTACCTGATTATCTTTATTTAATATCACAATACCTACTACATAGATATATTGCTTTTTAGATTGACTATAATTGTCAAACTCTTTAATTTGTTGTTCATTTAATACTAAACCTGCGCAATTACCATTTTCATCTACTAATTCATATTCTTCCATTTTATGTTACCTTTCAAAACTTATATTCTTATTTTTAAATATTATTAATTTCCTAAAAATTTTCTTCTCCTTATGTTATATGTTTTTTATCTTTTGAGGTTTACAATAATTTTAGTTCTTATATACAAGTCATTATTTTCTCTTGATTTACTAGCATTCTATTGTTTTTTATATGCTTACCATTAATTAACATTATGTAATTTTGCATTATATAAAATTAAGTATACTTTCATATTCACCAGTGTCATTGTTTTTAACTATTATTTCTTCTTTACTGTTTCTAAAATCCTCTATAGTCTCTATATTATGTAATTTTTCTAAACTAGCACCATCTACTTCGTATAAACCATATCTTTCTAACTCAATAATATATTCAGTATTATTGTATGCTTTTCCTAAAAACATTAAATATGTTTTATTTTCTTCTATTTTTATGTCATCTTCTATTTCTAGTGATACATATTTTTCTTTTTGCTCTTCTTCTGATAATTTAGATAAATTACCTTCTTTTTCTTTTTGTTCTTCAGTTAGAGATTTTAAGTATTGTTCTACTGTTATAGTTCCACCTATTCTTAAAAAATCTATTTCACTTTCTTCTATATTTCCTTTAAGTTGATTTTCAACTTTTATTTTCCCTTGTGTCATAATTTCTGTATACTCTTCTATTTCTTCGTTATAATTTGTCGCTCCTAATAATTCTTCTACCGTACCTATTATTACATTATCTGTGTTTTCCCATCTTAATTCTTTATCTTTTATATCATATGCATATTCTATTATAGTTACATATTCTTCTACAATATCTTTATTTTCTACCTTTGTTGTTTCTTCTATTTCATCAATAACTATATTTTCATTTCTACTTTCATTTTGATATTCATTTACCCTTTTCATTAAATTATTTGTCATAATAATTCCTACTATTACTATTATTGTTACTATTATAAATAATATTACTGTGATTTTATTTTTCATATATATTTTTCCAACTTTCTTTATTATTTGAATAAATTATATCATACTTTTTTATAATTTCAATAATCTATCTATTTTTATCTAAATTCGTTAGACAAAAAAGTATAGTAAACCTTAAATAACTAAATTATCCTTAGATTTACTATACTATTATATTAAACTATTTATTCTATTTTTCTTCTATTTGCTTTTCTTCTATTTGCTTTTCTTCTATTTGCTTTTCTTCTATTTTAGATTCTTTTTCTTCTTCAACTATAATATTATCTTGTTTCAATTTATCAAGTGAAGCAATTACTATTGCACCAATACCATTACCAAGTAACATTACACCTAAGTACCCTAAAACTTCTAGTGACCACATTTTAGATATTGTAATATATACAGTGTTTGCAATACTATGTTCAAATCCATTTAATATAAACGTTAATATTGCAAGAATTACAATTACATATTTACCAATTTCATGTTTAATTGTTTTAAATCCATGTACTGCTATATACATTAAAATACCACAGAAAATTGATAATATAAATACACTTAATATATCATCTGATAATTTCATATCAGCATAATATATTGCTTTTTCTTCTAATTTAGATGCTAATCTTGTAAATTGGATTATAGTACTTGTACCTACTGTTCCTATTACATTTCCTACAATTATCATTAATACTCTTCCAAAATATTTTAAATCTTTTTGAAATATATATCCTACTTTTCCTGTAAATAAATCAAAATCAAATGCTAAAATTGTATATAGTGCTATACTAAATAGTGCTGCTCCTAATACTTTGTCCTCTGCTAATAAATATGTAAATCCTGCTACAGATATTATAATTCCTGCTAAAATTGCTTTAATAAAACTTTTCATTTTTCCCCTTTTCACATGAATAAAACAGTTATATATTATGCAGGCAATCTCAGTTTATAACTGTTTTATAATCTTATTTTTTACTTTTTATTTTATTCTTTTATATAAACATTTTAATTTTTTCTAAATGATAAATCTCTTTAATAAATTGAGCGATATTGCTAAATCCTGCTATTTCTTTACTATCAAAATTCATAGCAAATCCTATATCTTTCCATTCATAAATTCCTTCTTCATTTTCTTTAACTTCTACTTCATCTACAAAGTCATAGAGTACAGTTAAATCTGTTCCAGGATTATATTTGTTTTCTTTTGGATAGATATACCTAATATATATCTTAGGATTACATATATCTATATTAGTTTCTTCTCTACACTCTCTAATTGCTGCTTCTATCTCAGTTTCATTTTCTTCGATTTTTCCACCAATACCATTCCACATATTTTTATATGGGTTTTTAGCTCTTTTTACCATAAGTAATTTTTTATTTGTTTTAGAAAATAGTAATATTACAACATATCTTTTCATAATTACCTCTTAAAATATTTTTAAAAACTAATATCTATTTTAATCTTATGATTTTTATTTGTCAATAATTAATCAGAATTTTTAGTAGATTTCCCTCTACCTCTTTCTCTACCTTTTCTTGGTGATCCATTTTTACTAAATGTTCCTCTTCTATTATCATCTCTTTTGCCATCATCTCTTCTTGAATAAGATCTCTCACGTCCTCCGCTTCTTGATCCTCCTCTTGAATCTCTTCTAGAGTTCCCTCTTGAATTTGATTTCGGCTTATTATTTGATATTTCAGCATTTATTGTTCTACCATTTATTTCTCCACCATTAAATTTTTCTATAAATTCTTCTAAGTGTTCATCTTTCATATCTACAAATGAAAATGTATCTAAAACTTCAATATTAAAGAATTTATTTTTAGGCATTTTTGTATTTTCTTCAATTAAATCTAAAAGTGAATTTCTTTTTAAATTATCTTTTTTACCAATATTTACAAATGCTCTTGAAAGTCCACTTTCTAATTCGCGGCTTCTTTTTTCTTTTACTTCTAAGTTAGCATCAACATCTGATTTTATACGTTTACCCATATTTAATTTTAATAATGCTGCTGTTAAATTTAATAATTCACCTTTATTTAAGTCTAATACATATTTTAATGATTCTTTTAAATCATCATTTTCAACCATTTTATTAGCTTTTTCTAAAACTTCATTATATTTCATTTCTAATATATCTGATTTTTGTGGTACTTTTTTCTCTAGTATTGTTGTGTTTGTAAACTTTTCAATTTGCTTTAAAAATGATCTTTCTTTTAAAGTTATTAAATTGATTGCTTCTCCAACATTATTTGCTCTTCCTGTTCTTCCTATTCTATGTACATAAGATTCTTTATCTTGTGGTAATTGATAATTAATAACAAGATTTATATTATCTATATGTATTCCTCTTGCAGCAACATCTGTTGCTACTAAGAATTTAAAAGTTCCATTTTTGAATTTTTCTAATGTTTTTAAACGAACATGTTGAGATATTTCACTATGCATTGCTTCTGCACCAATTCCTCTTGCTTGAAGATCACTTGCAAGTTCATCTGCACCCATTCTTGTTTTTGTAAATATAATTGCTTTATCTACTCTTTTAGAATCAATTATTCTACATAATGCTTCTAATTTTGTTTTTGAAGTTACTATATAATAGTTTTGTTCTATATTTTCAGCTGTTTTTTTGTTTGATTTTGCTACAACATGTTCATAGTCTTTTTTCATATATTTTTCTACTAACATTTTTACTTGTTTTGGCATTGTTGCTGATAACATTAATACTTGTTTCTCATCATTTGCTTTTTCAAGTATTGCTTCAATGTCATCAATGAATCCCATGTTTAGCATCTCATCTGCTTCATCTAATACAAAGAATTCTATGTTTTCTAAGTTTAATTTTTTTCTTTTCATTAAATCCATTACTCTTCCTGGTGTTCCAATTACGATATCTGGATTTTCGCTTAATCTACTAATTTGTCTTGATATATCACTACCACCATAAAGTGTTGCTATTTTAAAATCTCTTCCTCTATCTAATGCTTCAAATTCTTTACCTATTTGAATTGCAAGCTCTCTTGTTGGGCTAAGTACCATTACTTTTACGTCATTACCTTCTTTTTTAATTTTTGATAATACTCCTGCTGCAAAAGCAAGTGTCTTACCTGTTCCAGTTTGAGCTTGTCCTAATGCATCTTTACCTTCTAATACTATAGGAATTAATAACTCCTGAATTTTACTAGGATTTGTGTATCCAAGTTTTTCTATTGAACTTAATACGTTTTCTGACAATCCTAAATCTTTAAATAATTTTTCCATTTTTCTCCTTATTCCCTTTTAAATTTAATCACCAAAATATATGGTTGATTTTTAGGGGACATAATATATTATATAACTTTTTGGAGTAAATTACAAGTATATTTATATATTTAGAGTAAATATCTATCATTTAATCATATATTTTATTCAAAACTAAAAAAATAAAGGAAATTCCTTTATTAGAATTCCCTTATTCATCTTCCATTATATCATTATATTCAAACTCATATATTTCATCATTGTTTATATTCTTTTTTTCGTCTTGCTCTATTTTCTCTATAATTCTTGTTTTTTTATTTACTGTTTTTCCTTCCTCATTATCTTCTTCTGTTTCTATTTTTTTTACACTTTTTTTATTCTTATCTCCATCTATATATTTATTTAACATGTTATTTGTTTTATCAAATATTTCTGGCAAATAATCTATTAATTTATCTACTGCTGATGTATGATTTATTGGCATTAGTTTCACATTATTTGGCTGTATTATTAAAAATGCTATAGGATTTATTGATGCACCTGCACCAGAGCCACCTCCAAATGGAAGTCTATATGTTATTTCTTCTTCCTTTTCTTTTCTTGTGTATTCATCAACTGTTTCTCCTTTAAATTCACTTCCTCCTGATGCAAAACCAAAAGATACTTTTGAAATTGGTATTATTATTGTATTACTAGATGTTTCAATTGGATCCCCTATAATGGTATTTACATCTATCATATCTTTAATACTATTCATTGCTGTGGACATAAGCCCTTCTATTGGATGTTCTAACATAACATTCTCCTTTTCTTACATATATTTATGTATTTGTATTTATAGTATTATTTACTTTTTTTATTTGTTTATACACTTTTGTTTTACTTTTCTTAACTATTCCTATTTTTTTATTAATTTTACTTCTATTTAACTTATTTTTGTTTTTAGATATAATTTTATATATTAATATAATTCCTTTAACCATACTACTTACTTTAAAATTAAACTTTGTATCTAGCTCAATATTTAGCATATTTCTATTCTGATATATAGGAACTATATTGAACTTAGAATCTTTTTTAATACTACTTTCCATAAATATATATGATAACATTGTTCCTACTATTGGTACTATACTACTAGATACTATTGGATTATCTGTTCCGATTGCAATATTAACATTTATTTTTTTTATACTGCTAAAGATATTGTCTTTTATATATTTAAATATTTTTTTCTTTTCAAAAAAGCTTACTTTATTTATCACTTTTATATTTTCTTTAATTTTTAATATATATTTATCAACTTCTTTTATTTTATTTTTAGATTGCCTTAACTTTCTGTTTTCTTTTTCTTCTAAAAGCTTCTTAGCTTTTAACTTTAATCTTTTTTCTTTTATAGATGTATATCTAAATACTGTTATTTTTCCAAATAATTTTATTTTAAAAATGAGTTTAAAATTATCATTTATAAACTTATTATTAATTGAGCTAAATTTAAAATTGTTTATTTCGATATTTATATTTATTGAATAAATTAATAAACCTATTAAAATACTCATTAATATACCTAATATTATTATATATAAAAAAACCAATATACTTCCCCTCCTTTTTTAGGGATTTATATTAGTTTTTACATATATTTTCCAGTTATTCATATATTTTAAAGTTATTACTCTCTATTTCTAGATTTTTCTACAACTATATCTCCAAATAGCAAGTCTTGATTTGTTTGTACTTTATTTTTTCTTGATAATTCAAGTAAACCAGAAAAAGCAGTAACAACTTCTTGTTTATTTCTTTTATTTACAGAAAACACTTTATTAAATACAAATCTTTTTTCTTTTATTAATATTTTAAACATTTCCTTAACTTTACTTGCAACAGTATAATTTTCGACTAATGCTATCTTCTCTATATTTGCTGCATCTTTATTTAATTTTACACTTGTTCTTTCTACTAACTCTTTATATATTTTAGGTATTATAATATTATCATATTCTTTTTGCAATTCTTGTTTTGGCAGTTCTATTTTTTCTTGTTCTTTAAACATTCTATTTGCAAATTCACTATATTGTTCTTTTAATACTTTACTTATTTCTTTGAATTTTTTGTACTCGATTATCCTTCTTATTAACTCTTCTTCTGTTAATTCTTCTTCTTCATTTTCTTGTTTTGGTAATAATTCTTTTGACTTTAAATATAGTAATGTTGAAGCCATAACAATAAATTCACTTGCTATTTCTAAATCCATATTTTCTTTTTCTTGATTTTTTATATATTCTAAGTACTGATCTGTTATTTGACTTAAATTTATTTCATGTATTTTCATTTTATTTTTATCTATTAAATGACATAGCAAGTCTAATGGTCCTTCAAAGTTTTCTACTTTTATTGCATATTTTTTTGTTTCTAGTGTTAATATTGACATTTTATTCCTCATTTTCTAATCTGCTAATAGCAGTTTTAATATTTTCTTTTTTGTATCCTTTTTTTAAAAGAAAAGTTTCAATTTCATCTTGCTCCATTGATACTATTTTTTTATTATATATATTAATTGCTGATTTTATTTCATATTCTTCTAATTCTTCTTTATTATCATAAAAGTATTCTTCTAAATCATTTTTATTTGTTCCTTTGGTAATTAATTTATATTTTACTTCTTTTAATGATAGGTTATTTAACGCTATATAGTTATTTACTGTTTTTTCTATATATTTTTTGTCATCTATGTATTCTGCTTCTTTTAAATATTCTATTATATCTTCTAATAGGGTTTCTTCAAAAACTTTTGAAAATTTTGTTTTTATTTCATATTCTGTTCTTTTTTTATATAACACATATTTTAGTACTTTCATTTTTGCATTATCAAATTCTTCTACTTTATACATTTTATCACCTTTGTTCTTTTTAACTTTTTTTATTTCTCTTTTAGTATTTTTTATTTAATTCTATAATATATACTATATGTTTCTATGTCAAGTATTTTATCTTAATTCTTGAACATATATCCATATTAATTTTTTTATTAATTACTTTTTTAATTATCATTTTTATTTTTCTTCTTTTTTTATTTTTTCTTTTATTTTTTCTGTTTTTAGATTATAATGTATTTAATATTTATATAATCTATTTTAAATTATATAAACACACAAAAGAAAGGAGGATACACTTAATGGTTACTTACGTTTTAATTGCACTTATAGTTATTATCTTAGGTTATATTATAGTAACATACAACGAATTAGTAGGTTCTAAATTTAAAATTAAACAAGCTAAAGCTAATATTGATTTACTATTAAAGCAAAGATTTGATTATATACCTAATTTAGAAGAAATAGTTAAAGCTTATTCTAGTCATGAAAAAAACATTTTAACTGATATTGCTGCTTTAAGAAGTAATATAGCTTCTTCTAAGTTAGATATACAAAGTGAAGAACAATTTTCAAGTGAATTTAGTAGAATTTTAGCAACAGTTGAAAGTTATCCTGAGTTACAAGCTAATCAACAATATATTACATTACAATCTGAATTAGCTGATATCGAAGATCAATTAGTTGTTCTTAGATCAAACTATAACAGTGTTGTAACAAGACATAATATATATATTTCTACTTTTCCAACTGTAATATTTGCTAAATTATTTTTAGTTAGACCTGCTAGCTTATTTGAAGTTGAAGCTCAAGAAATGAAAAATATAAATTTAAATTTTAAATAAAATAAAAAATCACATATTATGTATGTGATTTTTTATTTGACTTTTATGTTAACACATAGTATAATTTGTGTATTCTATCCTAAATATCGGGAGCAAAAAAAGATATTAATTATTTATGCCTACTAAATAATTATTAAGAGGTAATGATGTTTAAAATACTTTTAAGTAAGAAACGGAAAAATCCAGAAAAAAAACATGTGCAAGTATTAAATGACTATTTAAAATGTTCAGAAAAATCATTTCTAATAATGCTAGAAAGAATTGGTTTAACCAATATCTGTATTAAAGATCCTGTTAGTCCCTATTCTTTTGAGTTTACTGCAAATAGTTCTGATAACTATATTTGTCAAATATCACCTGAAAACTATGATGAATTTGCAAAATTAAATTTGCAAAATACATCAAAGAAAATTACTGCAATTTATGAGTGCACAACTCACAATTCAAGTGATGGCATTCCAGTACTCACTCTAATTAATACGGAATATTTAACCGATAATTCTGAGCTTTCTTTATCTTTTTATGAGCAAAGTAACTATATTTATATAATTAAAGATAATTTTAAATTGCAGCTACATTTGGAATTTTCAGAAAAAGAATTAGCTAATTCCTGTAAAGATATTATTTTAAGCAATATCTATCAGATTGTGAGTGTTCTTACAGATATGAGTCTAAAATCAAGTATTAATACTATTTATGACTATATTATTAATACTATTGGTCTTCCAATAAACTTGATAAATTCAAGTATTATTGAATTAGAACTCTTTTTGCTAAATAGTAATTCTAAAAATGAACCTAGTCACACAAAAATTGCTTCGTATGTTATAAATACTGGCAAAATTATGGAATATTCTAATTATTGTTTTGATACTATGACTTCAGTTTTGGTTAAATCAAACAATACCTGGAAATATACATCAAATAGTTTGATTATATCTTTTAATTCTAAAACAGGCTGTAAAAATATATCTGTTATGAAATTAACTGATGATTTAAGGCTAAAAACTTTAGAAACTATTTATTCTGAAAAAGAAGCTTTGATTTCTGAATACTGGAAATACTTAAATTAGCTTTTAAATGCTTGAAGAGATGTTAATACATCTCTTTTTTCTTATCTTCTAATTTTGAAAACTATTTAAGCATATCTTATTTATATCATCTATAGCTCTACACCCTTCCTCATATGATAGTTCTGTGAATATCGATATATTGTATGGATTATCTGCATACACTATTCCTACTATATTTAATGCTTCACCATACCAACCATATTTTTGAGCAATATCTACAGTGACATCAATATCTAGATATTGATTTGGACTTGCTTGCTTCATACTTTCTATTAATATTTCATATTGTTCTTGATTCGAGTATATATATTCCAAAATCTCTGATGTATAATTAGCTGTTATTACATTTTCTGTTAAATATTCAGAAATATTTTCTATATATCCATATTCCAATGATTTTTCCTTAAATTCTGTCCATCCACCTAAATTTTCAAATAAAATATGTCCTGCTTCATTATCTGAATATTCTATCATAACTTCTAAGATATATTCTAATGGAATATATGAACCTATACTATAATTACTAGTCAATACTCCTCCACCTTCTAAATGTGAAGATAACAACTGATATTTATCATCTATATCTATTTCTCCTGAATTAATTAAATCATAATATATAATAGCTAATGGTAATTTATATATACTTGCTGCTGTAAAATTTTGATCCTCATTTAACTCTATTTTTTCTAGTGAATATAAGTCTTGAATAACTATTGAAATTTCATCTTCTGATATATTATTACTTTCTATGTACTCTAATATCTCTGCTTCTAACTTGTTTAATCTATCGCTTACTTCTTGCATATTATTTACCTTTGCTATTTCAATCGTTTTAATCATTTTGTTACTTGTTTCTAGAATATTTTTTTCTACTGCTATTTTAATTATATTTCCCGTATTGTAGTTACTTCTCAAAAAATATATAACAACTATATTAATTATTATTACGATAATAATTAAACATATAATTTGATTTGTTTTAATATGTTTTTTCCCCATTTTAATACCCTTTCTATATATATTTATTAGTAGTATCTCATCTAAAACTTTAGTAGAGCTTAAATTTATATAGAAAAAAACAATTAGCATATTATACTAATTGTTTTATTTTATTAATCTTTATCTTCATTAAAATCGTCATCGTCGTCATCTTGTATTTCTTCACCTAAACTTTGTTCAAAAGCTTTTTTAAAGTTTTCTCTTACTTTTTCTTCAACTTCTTTTAACATCTTAGGATTTGCTTTTAAATGCTTTTTAACATTCTCTCTTCCTTGACCTATTCTTTCACTATTATAACTAAACCATGATCCAGCCTTTTCAATTATATCTAAGTTAACGGCCATATCTAATATATTTCCTTCTTTTGAAATACCTTGACCATATACAACATCAAATTCAGCTTCTCTAAATGGAGGAGCAACTTTATTTTTAATTACTTTTACACGAACTCTATTTCCGCTAACTTCTCCATCTTGTTTTATATTTTCAATTTTTCTAATATCCATTCTAACTGATGCGTAGAATTTTAATGCTCTACCTCCTGTTGTTGTTTCTGGATTACCAAACATAACTCCAATTTTTTCTCTTAATTGGTTTATAAATATTAAAACTGTTTTTGTTTTATTAAGTGCTCCTGCTAATTTTCTTAATGCTTGAGACATTAATCTTGCTTGAAGCCCCATATGAGAGTCTCCCATATCTCCATCTATTTCTGCTTTAGGCACTAATGCTGCAACAGAGTCAACTACAATTACATCTAAGGCTCCACTTCTTACTAAACTTTCTGTTATTTCTAAAGCCTGTTCTCCAGTATCTGGCTGAGATACTATTAAATTATCTACATCTACACCTAACTTTTTAGCATACACTGGATCTAATGCATGTTCTGCATCTATAAATGCCGCTTCTCCACCAATTTTTTGTGCTTCTGCTACTATATGAAGTGCTAATGTCGTTTTACCTGACGATTCAGGACCATATACTTCTATTATTCTTCCACGAGGTACTCCGCCAATACCTAATGCTATATCTAAACTTAAAGCTCCTGTTGGAATTGCTTCTATTTCCATTGCTTTAAAGTCCCCTAATTTCATTACTGAACCTTTACCAAATTGTTTTTCTATTTGACTCATTGCCATTTCTAATGCTTTTTTCTTTTCTGTATTTTCTCCCATTATTTTTCCTCCTTATTTCTACGAACTTTTGTTCATTATCCTTATTATATACCAAATATTTGTTTTGTCAATACTTTTTTAAAATATATTTTTATTACTTATTTATACCATGTTTCAATCCCATAAAATGGGTTATACCATGTACCTAGTACTTGACCTGATACCTCACTATTATATGCTACTAAATGTTTATTATTATATAAACTAATATATGGCATATCTAAATTATATATTTCAAATAGTCTATCATATTTTTCTAGTAAAACATTTTCGTCTTTTGTATTGTTTACTTCTTGTAATATTGTATTTACCTCTTCATTTGTATAATTTGCTAAATTCCCACTTCCAAAAAATGTATCTAAATTTGGACTTGGTGCCATTATTAAAGTTGTAAGTGCCATATCATATGACTTAGCATTTAAAGCTGCATAATAATCCGCATCACCTGCATAACTTATATTAACTGTTATTCCTTGATTTACTAGTTGTGCTTTTATATTTTCTGCTATTGCAACTTTTAATGAATCACTTGATTTTACTAATAAATTAAATGTCAATTGTGTTGTTTTATAGTTTTCATATTTTTGCCATTTATTATTTACTAACTTCCAACCATTTTCTTCTAATATTTTTTTAGCTTGTTCTATGCTATATCCACTACTAGAATTTCCATTCATTCCTAAAAAACTACCATAATCAAGTGGGAAACTTGATCTATTTACAGTCCCTCCTAAAACATTTGAAATAATACTATCAATATCTATACTATATGAAATAGCTTTTCTAATTTCTGAACTTGCAAGCATTGTATTTTGTGTATTTAGTGCTATAAATGTATGATCTCTACCATTTTGATATTTAGGATTATACCCTATCGTTCCTATGTAATTTTGTATGTCTTCATTGTCTGTACTAATAACATCAACATTACCTAATTTAAAACTATTATATAATTCTCCAATTGATGAATATAAGTTGATAGTTATTTTATTTAAATTCAGTTCTGGTTCTTTATTCCACCAATTTGTATTTTTTTCTAGAACTATGTTAGAATTTTCCACTTCAGCTATTTTATACATTCCTGTACCTACAGGTTTTGCATTTTTTTCTGTAGACAAAAAATCTTGTCCTTCATAATATTCTTTTGATAATATTGGAAATGTTAGATTATATTCAAAAAAAGATATATTTTTACTCAAGTTTATTTTTAATGTATAGTCATCTACTATATTTACACTTTCAATATATGAAACATTATATGTATAAATTGAATCTATAGTTTTTAGTGTATCTATTGTAAATTTAACATCTTGAGCTGTAAATTTTTTTCCATCTGACCATTTAACATTTTCTTTTAACTTAATTATATATGAATTATCTGCTTGTTTTGCCCACTCTATTGCTAAACATGATGTTACTTTATAGTCATTTGTTATTTCAACTAATGGTTCATATATTAATTTTGACACATCTTGTACATTTTTATTTTTACTTATTAATGGATTCATACTATCTAACTCAGCTATTCCTAATTTAATTTCATTTATTTGATTTACTTTTTCTGCTTCTGCATTATATTCTTCTTCTCTTGCTTTTTCTTCACTGTTTTGCCTAATAATTACAAATCCAAAAATTGATATTATTATTATAAATATTATGAATACATATTTTCCTTTACTTTTTTTCATATTTCACCTCAATTACTTCTGTATCATACATTACTTTTTATAAAATTTCAAGTAAATAATATCTAAAATAATTTAAAATAAAAATACAAAAAGTTAATATATGTAGAAAAAGTCATACAACAGATATACTATTGTATGACTTTATTTATATAATACTCTATAGTTATAATCTTTATGCTCTTGATTCTACAATTAATTTTATTCCAGTTCTGTCTTCACCTTCAATTTCCACTTCTGCAAATGCTGGTATACAAACTAGATCAACTCCTGCTGGGGCTACAAACCCTCTTGCAATTGCTACTGCTTTTACTGCTTGATTTAAAGCTCCTGCACCAATTGCTTGCATTTCTGCCTTATTTGTTTCTTTTACCAGTCCAGCTATTGCTCCTGCTACTGAATTTGGGTTTGACTTTGATGAAATCTTTAAAATTTCCATTTTCTTTTGCCTCCTATAATTTTTAATTTTTGTTGCAACTTTTACAATTTTTATTTTACAATATTTGGAAATTGATGTAAAGCATTTTTCACTAAATTAAAGATTATTTCATCGCAATATCTGGGCATTTTCGACATTATTCTACATATTGATTCTTCTAATATTTACAACTTGATTTGTATTATCATCTGTTTCGAATATAACACCATTAAATATTGCTTCACCTTGTGCTATTCTATATTTTTCTGGTAATGTTGTTTCAAACCTTTTAATAGATGCTTCTACTTCCATTCCAATTACTGAATTTTTAGGACCTGTCATCCCTATATCTGTAATATATGCTGTTTTCTTTGGAAATATTCTTTCATCTGCTGTTTGTACATGTGTATGTGTTCCATAAATAATTGTAACTTCACCATCTAAATAATTTGCCATAGCTATTTTTTCTGCTGTTGCTTCTGCGTGAAAATCTACAATTATCATATCTACTTTTGATTTTATTTCTCTAATAATATCTTTAGCTACTACAAATGGATTTTCAGATAATACATTCATATCAACTCTTCCAATTAAATTTACTACTGCAATCTTTTTACCATTACACTCATAAATTCCATAACCTTTTCCACAAACCCCTTTTGGATAATTTGCTGGTCTTAATAACTTAGGATGATCAATTATTTTAAATATTTCTTTTTTAGCCCATGTATGATTTCCCATTGTAACTACATTAGCTTTTTCTTCTAACATATCATTAAAGTTTTTTTCTGTTATTCCCATTCCTTCTGCGGCATTTTCACCATTAACGATTATAAAGTCTATGTTTTCTTTACTTCTTAATTTATGTAATACTTTTTTAAATTCTTTTACACCTATATTTCCTATTATATCTCCAACTGCTAAAATCTTCATTTTGATTCCTTCTTTCTTTTTTGAATTTTACTTATTTAATTAAAAAATTAATTTAACATACATATATAATACTATATATTTTGCGTTTTATCAAGAAAATATAAGAACTACTAAATATATAGTAGTTCATCTTCGTATTTTATTTCTTCCGTTATATTAATATTGGGATTATATATATAATTATTGGTTTTCCCCTCATAAATTATATTTTCTTTAAATATCTCATAAAAATCAAATGGTCTTACATCATATGGTGGTATATTTTCAAATACTTTTATATCTATCTTATTTAGGATCTCTACAATCCATTCTGAACAAAAAAATCTATGTTTTGATCTTGCTCCTTTTGCTCTTAATACCATAGAAATTAAACCTAAATAATTATATCTATATTTTTCTTTGTTGTCCCAATAATGTTTTACCAACTTTTCTAATTTCAAATATTGTTCTTCTGTTACATTAATCTCTATTACTGCACATTCACCTACATCTATTTGTCTTGCAAAAATACCTGTTTCTAAACTTTCTTTAGCAAGTCCTGCTTCAAACATATTGTATATGTTTTTTCGAGTAAATGCTACCATATCATTTAGATTTTTATCAAATGAAAGTGCTATATGTATATATGAATCACCTTGTTTTCTATTAAAAATCTCTAGTTCTGCTCTCTTTTTTAGTACCCATTCTGGAAATGTTTTGTTATTACTTAATACTAAATATATACTTTTTTCTTTATTATATTTCATCTCAACTAACCTTTTTCTTAAATTCTTCCATATTATATACTTTTTGATTATTTTTTTCAATAAAAATTCAAAATAAATTATCATAAATATTCTATTTAATTTATAAAAAAGTGATAAAAAAAAGACTTAAGTATTTCTACCTAAATCTTTTATAATAATTTACTTAGCAAAATCAGATATTCTAATTTCACGAATTAAATTAACTTTAATTTGTCCTGGATAATCCATTTCATTTTCTATTTTTTGAGCTACATCTCTTGCTAGTATTGTCATTTTGTCATCAGAAATTCTATCTGGTTTTACAACAATCCTAACTTCACGTCCTGCTTGGATTGCAAATGATTTTTCTACTCCATCAAATGAATCAGCTATTGCTTCTAGATTTTGTAATCTCTTAATATATGTTTCAACTGTTTCACGTCTTGCTCCTGGTCTTGATGCAGATATTGCATCTGCTGCTTGTATTAATACGGCTTCTAAAGTTTGTGGTTCTACATCCCCATGATGAGCATGTACTGCATTTATAACTTTTTGATTTTCTTTGTATTTTTGTAATATTTCAACACCAATTTCAACATGTGTTCCTTCCATATCATGATCTAATGCTTTTCCAATGTCATGAAGTAATCCTGCTTTTCTTGCTATTTTTGCATCTAAGCCTAATTCTTCAGCCATTATTCTTGCTAAATTAGAAACTTCTATAGAGTGATTTAAAACATTTTGTCCATAACTAGTTCTGTATTTTAATTTACCTATTAGCTTAATTAAGTCTGGATGTAAACCGATAACTCCTGATTCAAGAACAGCTCTTTCACCTTCTTCTTTTATTGTGCTATCAATTTCTTCTTTGGCTTTTTCTACCATTTCTTCAATTTTTGCCGGATGTATTCTTCCATCATTAATTAATTTTTCTAATGCAATTTTTGCAACTTCTCTTCTTAAAGGATCAAAACTTGATAATACTACTGCTTCTGGTGTATCATCAATTATTAGATCTATACCAGTTAGAGTTTCTAATGCTTTTATATTTCTTCCTTCTCTACCAATTATTCTACCTTTCATATCATCATTTGGTAATGATACAATTGATACTGTTGTTTCTTGAGAATGATCTGCTGCACATTTTTGAACTGCATATGCTAATATTTCTTTTGCATTTTTATCTGAATATTCTTTTGCTCTTTGATCATGATCTCTGATTATTTGAGCTTTTTCTGCTGTTAATTGTTTGTCTAATTCTGATAATAATCTATTTTGAGCTTCATCTCTTGATAATTGAGAAATTCTTTGTAGTTCTACAATTTCTTGTTCTTGTAAATTTTTAAGTTCTGATTTTTGAATTTCTAAACTTTCCATTTCTTTTTCTACATCTTTTTCTTTTCTTTCAAAGTTTTCAGCTCTTTTTTCTAAGTTTTCTTCTTTTTGAATTAATCTTGATTCTTGTTTTTGAACTTCGCCTCTTCTTTCTTTAATCTCTTGATCTAATTCTTTTCTGCTATTCATAATTTCTTCTTTCGCTTTAATTATTTCAGCTTTTTTTAAATTTTCAGCTTCAACTTTAGCTACTTCTATTACTCTTTTAGCTTCATTTTCAGCACCTTGTATCTTAGATTCTGCTACTTTTTTTCTATAAG
>CAYJKK010000010.1:59953-61586 GCA_964370905.1 uncultured Clostridium sp.
CTATTACAGCACCTACTACAATTGAGATTAAAGATGAGACAATAATGATTCCTATATCCATTATTATGCACCTCTTTCTTATTTAATTTTCAATGTTCGAATAAAATATATATCTATTTGTTTTTATTTTAATATATTATTTCCTTCCCCTCTATTTTAACTTTATTCTTCTAAACTGTCAAGCATTTTTAAATATTTAAAACGAGTAACTAATTAGTTACTCGTTTTAATCCAATTTTTTTAAATTTTGAGATATATTGCTCTATTATCTGGTCTCCAGAACAATTTTCTTCTTTAGCACTAAGAGAAATTGCATGACATTTACATTTGAATTCAACAAGTTCGTCTCCAACTCCAAATACTTTTCTTAGTTGTTCTCCAAAGTTAGCTTTTTTGTTAAAACATTCTTGCACAATACTTGCTGTTTCGTATATGCTTGTTCCTTTTCTAATTTCTACTTCTGCTATTCCTTTTTCAAAAGATAGTACGTAGAAATAGATTTTAGGGGTTATAATAAATTTCCATTTATTACCGCAAGTACTCTTTTTTACATCTCTGATCATCTCTGACATAATGTTCCCTCCTGTAAAATTGGTGTACCAAATATTTTCAATTTCATTATATCATATATCTTTTATTTTTCAATAATATTCGACATTTTTATTCACTTATTAAATACATTTTCTCTTTACCGTCTTCACCAATAGTACTTGTTGTATATAACAGTGGTTTGTTTGTGACCATACCGTCTACTGCAATTGTTCCTTTTACATATCCATCATAGAATATGAATTCTCCACTTGTTTCTATTCCCACATTTCCACCTATTACAGCTGGATTATCTACTGCTACATTTCCGTCATCTACTCCTAATGTTAATTTACCTGTATTTTTAATTCCTATTCCTACTGTATTTTCAACTTTTCCGTTTCCAGTAATAGTTAATTCTCCACTATTTATTATACACACTTCTCCTGTTCCTGTAATACTGTTTCCATTTAATTCAAGTGTTATTTTCTTTTCACCTATTTCAATACTTGACTCTTCAAGAATAACGTCTTTTCTAAGTACTATTGTATCTCCTTCAATACTTAGTGCTATTGCATCTTGTAATGATCCATAATTTACACTTCCTATTGTTGCAATTATTACTTCTCCTCCAACTGGTATTAAGATTCCTTCTTCATATTCTCCTACCATTGTTTCTGATAATTGGTAATCTGGTTCTATGTTACTGATTGTTCCATAGTATGTATTTACTTTTCCTTTGATTACTCCATCATAGAAGTTAAGTGTTCCTCCACCATTGTTAGATACTCCATATGTTGTTCCCGAAATGCTTGGTACTGTTTTACTTATTTCTCCACCTTGTTCTCCTATGTTTATTGTTCCTGTATTATTAGATACTCCATATGCAAATTGACTTGTAGATGTAGTGCTTGATGTTATTGTCCCATCTGTTATATTTATTGTTCCTGTACTATTAGTTACCCCATAATTTGTACTGTTACTACTACTACTTATTGTTCCTCCCGATATATTCACCATTCCTGCACTATTAACTATACTATTTGAAGTCTTACTATTTATTGTTCCTCCTGATATATTTACTGTCCCTGTACTAGCATTCTGT
>CAYJKK010000011.1:0-49279 GCA_964370905.1 uncultured Clostridium sp.
ATTACAAGTAGTCTTATATTTACCATGGTTGTTTGAATTTATTGGACAGTTGATAAGTGTTTCAGGTGGTTTTTGGATAACATTACAATTCCCAGATATACTTATAAATGTACTTAATTTTCACTATGTAGGTACAATAGGAGGAATAACTACAATAAATAAATATTTAGCACTTAGTTTTGCAGTTATATTATACATATATATAGCATTTTTGGTTATAAGAGCTTTCAAGAAAAAAGAAGATGTAGCTCATGGAATTACAGCAATATTAATATATAAAATAGTAATTTTAGCAGCTTTAATAGTATCTTTAATAGCTTCACCAATACTATATGAAAGATACTTATTTACAATAACAGGATTACTAATATTTGCTTTATCATATTTTTTAGCAAAATCAAATAATAAATATATATTATTTGGTATAGTAATAGTATTAGTAAGCTTTTCTGTAGTAACATTAGCAGATTTAGTAGAAGAAAATTATGATAGTAGAAACTTAGAAGCTAGACACTATATGGAAGAAACAATTTTAGAAACAGATACAATCTTATTTGAAAAAATAGGTGTTGGAGGAGTTGTAGCCGCTACAATAGACAATACAAATATGCATTTTATAAATATTCATAACTGGGGAATTGATTTAGCATATAAAGCATATTTACCAAATATGCAAGTATCATATGATGATGAAGAATTAGTTAAAAATGCAGAAGGAAGAGTTGTTATCATAGAAGATAAATATGGGACTTATGCAGATAGTGTTGAAGCATTAAAAGATATGAAAGAAGTTGAAACAAAAATATTTGAAGCACCATATGCAGATATGTCATATAAGATTAGAATATTTGAGAAATAAGTAGTAGATAAAAGAAAGATAAATAAAATAAATGAGTATAAAATATACCATAAAAGAAGTAGTTGTTAATACTTCTTTTATGGTTTTTTGTACATATTATATATAATATGTACAAATATACGTAATTTACAAAAAAACAAGAAAAAATACACATAATTCGCAAAAATATATATTTGACACCTTAATAAAATAGGTATATACTTAGTAGAAATCATAATATGATAAGTAGTATAAACCAAATAATAATTTAGGAGGAATTTTTATGTTACAAGAGTATATTCGGATTTTTATTTCAAACTATCTACTTTGGGTAATCATTTTTTGGGTAGCAATAATGTTTCTAAGAAAGATATGGTATATTTATAGATTCATCAAAAAAACTGCAGAAGTAAATAAGATATATGTATGTTATACAGAAATGATGAAAAAATACAAAGAAGAAGATGGTGTATTTGTAGGAATTGATGATAGAATACAAGTAAAATATATAGAAATTGGAAGTGGTAATATATATATTAATTTTACTACAGTTAAAGAAGCTAAACATAAATTATTAGCATTAATGTACGAAACATTATCTTATGCGATAGCACACATTGAAGAAAAAATGCTAATAAAAACAAATTTAAGCCAAGAAATCGCATTGTTAAATGAAAATATAAAAGAGTTAGAAGTTGGTATTTATAAATATATATAAAATGTTATTCTAAATATTTTTATAAAACAGTCTAAAAAGCTTGATTTTTTCATAGGTTTTAGGTATAATATTAATGTAACAATAAAACGAAGCAAGAGTGGGAACAAATCCCACTCTTAATTTATGAAATTTAAAAAGAAAGAAGGTTTTTATTTGGCTAGTATAGAAGAAAAAGTTGAAAAATTGGTAAAAGCAAAAATTGAAAATATTGGTTATGAACTTTATGATGTAGAATATGCAAAAGAAGCAAAAAACTATTTTCTAAGAATCTTTATAGATAAAGAAGAAGGAATAGAACTAGAAGATTGTGAAAAGGTAAATAATGAGATAATTGATATTTTAGATGAAGCAGACTATATCAAAGAACAATATTTTTTAGAAGTATCATCACCAGGTATTGAAAGAATATTAAAAAAGGATATTCATTTAGAAAAAAGCATAGGAAGTAATATAAATATTAAGTTATTTAAAAAAGATGAAAATGATAAAAAAGAATATCAAGGAATTTTAAATTCATTTGATCTAGAATATGTTGTAATAGATGATATGAAAATAGAAAGAAAGAATATAGCGCAAATTAAAACTATATATAATTGGTAGGAGGAATATATAATGAAGAAAAAAAATGCAATTGATAATAAAGAATTAATATTAGCTTTAGAAGAATTAGAAAAAGAAAAAGGGATAAAAAAAGAATATTTATTAGAGTCTATAGAAATGGCACTAGTAACAGCATATAAAAGAAATTTTGATGCCTTAGAAAATGTTAGAGTAGAGATGGACAGACAAACAGGAGCAACATATGTATATTCTTTAAAAGAAGTAATGGAAAATGCAAATGATGAAGTTGCTGAAATAACAGTAAAAGAAGCTAAAAAGATAAATCCAGATGCTGAAGAAGGAGATATTGTAGAAGTTGAAATAATACCTAGAGATTTCGGAAGAATTGCAGCACAAACAGCAAAACAAGTTATAGTTCAAAAATTAAGAGAAGCAGAAAGAGATATAATATTTACAGAGTTTAATGATAGAAAAGGTGAAATAGTATCAGGAATAATTCAAAAAGCAGATCAAAACATAGTTGTAATGGATTTAGGACGTTTAGAAGGTGTTATGCCAACTAAAGAACAATTGCCAACAGAAAGATACAATGTAAATGACAAAATAAAAGGGTATGTTTTAGATGTAGAAAGAGGAGCTAAAGGAGCACCACAAGTTATTGTTTCAAGAAGTCATGTTGATTTTGTAAGAAAATTATTAGAATTTGAAATACCAGAAATATATGAAGGTGTTATCGAAATAAAAAGTATATCAAGAGACCCTGGTAATAGAAGTAAGGTAGCTGTATATTCAGCAGATGAAAATATAGATCCAGTAGGTTCTTGTGTAGGACATAAAGGTGTTAGAATTCAAAATGTAATAAATGAATTACATGGTGAAAAGATTGATGTAATCGAATGGAATGAAGATCCTTCAATATTTATAGCATCAGCCCTATTACCAGCAAAAATAATGGCTGTAGATATAAAAGAAGAAGAAAGATTTGCACAAGTAATAGTGCCAGATGATCAATTATCTTTAGCAATAGGAAAAGCAGGACAAAATGCAAGATTAGCAGTAAGACTTACAAACTGGAAAATAGATATTAAATCAGAAACTCAATTTAGAGAAATGTTGTTAAAAGCTGAGCAAGAATCGGAAAATACAGAAGCAGTAGAAGACTTAGACTTAGAAGTAGAAACAGAAACAGCAGAATAAAAACTATTAGCAAAACATACAATAAAAGGAGATGTAGAAATGAGCAAAGCCTTACAAAGAACATGTATGGGATGTAATCAAAAACAAAATAAAAAAGAATTACTTAGAATTGCCACAGATAAAGATGAAAATGTAAAAGTAGATAGAGAAGGTAAATCACAAGGAAGAGGAGCATATATTTGCAATAATAGTAAGTGTTTAGAAAAAGTTATAAAAACAAAAAGACTAGAAAGAGTATTAGATGTGAAAATTTCTGATGAAATATATGAAGAATTAAGAGGTGTGAGTAATGATAGATAAAAAGATTTTAGGATTTATTGGACTAGCTGCAAGAGCAAGAAAAGTTTCTTTTGGGGCAGATAGTGTAGAACTTCAAATAAAGAAAAGAAAATCACATATAGTTATTATTTCAAATGAAGCATCTAATAGGTCTTGTGAAAAATTTATAAAATTATGTGAAGAAAACAATATATCATATATTATAGGTGGAAATATTGAAGAATTAAGTAAAGCAATAGGTAAAGTTAATAAAGCTATAATATCAGTAGATGATATTAATATGGCAAAACAAATAAAGAAAATAAATAACGGAGGTGAAATTATTGGCTAAGATGAAAGTACATGAATTGGCAAAAAAACTAAATATAAGTAGTAAAGAAATAATTTCAGTTGCAGAGAATTTACATATAGATGTAAAAAGTCATTTAAGTGCAATTGGGGAAGATGATGCTCAAAAAATAGAGAAAAATTTTAACACAAAGAGTAAATCAGTAGAAAAAAGTGAATCGAAAAAAATAGAAAAAAAAGCATCTAAAGAACATATGGAAAAGAAAGAAAAAAAAGAACATAAAAAAGAAGAAGAAGCTATTCCAGTAATAATAAGAAGAGAAGTTATAGTTGATGAAGAAAAAGAAATAAAACAAAAAGAACAAGTAAGAACAGCAGAAAGAAAAAATAATGTTGGATTTGTAGAAAGAAAACAAAATCATGACTATAATCTTGTATATAGAAATAAACCGAATAAACCTATGACAGTAAATGAGTTATTTGGTATTTCTAAAAATAAAGAAAAAGAAGAACCTAAAGAAGAGCAAAAAGTAATTGAAAGTAAAATGGAACAAGTAGAAAAAACTGTAAAAAAACATGAAATTAAAAAAGACGAAATTAAAGAAGATAAAAAAATAGAGAAAAAAGAAATTGAAAAGGAAAGAGTGGAAGAAATTAAAACAGTAGAAGCGAAACAAAGTAATAATAATGTCTCAGAAGAAAAAAGAGTAAATTCATCAGAAAATAGAAATACATATAACAATAACAGAGATAGTAATGGATACAGAAACAATAACTATAGAAACAACAACCAAAACGGAAATGGCGGATATAATAGAGATAACAACAGAGATAATAGTGGATACAGAAACAATAACGGAAATAACAACTATAGAAACAACAACCAAAATGGAAATGGTGGATATAATAGAGATAACAACAGAGATAATAACGGATACAGAAATAATAATGGAAATAACAACTATAGAAACAATAATCAAAATGGAAATGGTGGATATAATAGAGATAATAACAGAGATAATAATGGATACAGAAACAATAATGGAAATAACAACTATAGAAATAATAACAACCAAAATGGAAATAACAATAGATTTGGTAGAGGTCCACTTGATGAAAAAGGTTTAGAAAAAAATATCAAAAACATTATAGCTGTTGAAACTATTGAAAAAGAAAATGTAAGAGAATACAATAAACATATTGATAAACAAAAAAATCAAAAATTAGAAGAAGTTAAATCAGCTGCTAAAAAAGCAAAAACTAAAAAAGGTGGATTTAATGAGGGAATTGATGAAGGTAAATTAAAATCATTAAAACAAACAAACAAGTTATCAAATATGTTTGAAGATTCAAATGGTGGAATGTTAGACTATTATGATTTATCAACTAATAGAGGAAGAAAAAGAAAAACTAAACAACATAAAAATAGCCAAGAAAAATCAAGACAAAAAATATTCCAATTAACTGAGGTAGAAATAACAGATCCAATATCTGTAAAAGCATTTGCAACAGAAATGAAAAAAACAACAGCAGATGTTATTAAAAAGTTATTAGGTTATGGAATAATGGCAACTATAAATAATGATATAGACTTCGATACAGCATTTTTAATAGCAGGAGAATTTGGAATAACAGCAACTAAAAAAGAAGTTGTAACAGAAGAAGATATACTATTTGATGATTCTGAAGATAAAGAAGAAGAATTAATTACAAGACCACCAGTTATAGTTGTAATGGGACACGTTGATCATGGTAAAACATCTCTATTAGATGCTATTAGAAAAACAAATGTAATAGAAGGTGAAGCAGGAGGAATTACTCAAGCAATAGGTGCATATAAAGTTAAAGTAGAAAATAGAGAAATAACATTCTTAGATACACCAGGACATGAAGCATTTACATCTATGAGAGCAAGAGGAGCACAAATAACAGATATAGCAATACTTGTTGTAGCAGCAAATGATGGTGTTAAACCACAAACAATAGAAGCAATAAATCATGCAAAATCAGCTGATATTCCAATAATTGTTGCTGTAAATAAAATAGATTTACCAGATGCAAATATTGATAAAGTAAAACAAGAATTAATGGCTTACGAATTAGTACCAGAAGAATGGGGTGGAGAAACAATATATGTTCCTATCTCTGCTAAGCAAAATCAAAATATAGATAAACTTTTAGAAATGGTATTATTACAATCAGATGTTTTAGAATTAAGAACTAATCCGAACAAACAAGCTAAAGGAGCTGTAATAGAAGCTAGATTAGATAAATCAAAAGGAACTGTTGCAACAATGTTAGTTCAAAGAGGAAGATTAGATATAGGAGATACTATAGTTGTTGGTTCTTCAATTGGTAGAATTAGAGATATGAAAGATGACAAAGGTAGAAGTGTTAAACATGCAGGGCCATCTACACCAGTAGAAATAATGGGATTAACAGATGTGCCACAAGCAGGAGATGTATTCTATGAAGTTAAAAACGAAAAAGTAGCTAAGAACTTAATTGAAAGAAGAAAACGTCAAAATAGGGAAGAAACTATTAATAGTGGAACAAAAATTACATTAGATAATTTATTTAGCCAAATGGAAGAAGGAAACTTAAAAGCTCTTAACTTAATTGTTAAAGCAGATGTACAAGGTTCTGTAGAAGCGGTTAAACAATCACTTGAAAAATTGGCCAATGAAGAAGTCAAAGTTAAAGTTATTCATAGTGCAGCAGGAGCAGTTAATCAATCAGATGTTACACTTGCAAAAGTTTCTAATGCAATAATAATAGCATTTAATGTAAGACCAGATAATACAGCAAGAGAATTAGCAGAAAAAGATGAAATACAAATTAAACAATATTCAGTTATATATCAAGCAATAGAAGATGTAGAAGCAGCTATGACAGGAATGTTATCACCTAAATTTGAAGAAAAAGTAATTGGTAATGTAGAAGTTAGACAAGTATTTAAAATATCAAATGTAGGAACAATTGCAGGAAGCTTTGTACTTAGTGGAAAAGTAGAAAGAAATGCAGGAGTAAGAGTAATTCGTGAAAATGTTGTATTACATGAAGGTAAATTATGTACTTTAAAAAGATTTAAAGATGATGTTAAAGAAGTTTCTAAAGGATTTGAATGTGGTATCCAAGTAGAAGATTATAACGACATAAAAGAAGGAGACATAATCGAAGTATATATAATGGAAGAAATCAAAAGAAAATAGGGACTAGGAGGTAGCGTATATGCCAGAGAATAAAACAAGACTTGGAAGAATAGAAGAAGAATATAAAAGAGCAATAAGTCAAATTATAGGTTATGAACTAAAAAATCCAAATGTAACAGGAATGATAAGTGTAACGAGAGTTAAAGTAACTAATGATTTAAAATATGCAACTATTTCTGTTAGTATATTAAATTCTAAAAATATGAAAGATACTTTAGCTGGACTTAAAAAATCATCTGGATATATTAGATCTGAATTAGCTAAAAAAATTAATTTAAGATATACACCAGAATTGATATTCGAACTAGATGAATCTTTAGAATATGGAGCTAAAATAGATAGTATTTTAAAAGAAATAATGCCTAAGAAAAATGATTAGTTGGAGGGAAAATATGACAACGTTAGATGAAATAATAAATCAAGTAAAAATATCTGAAAATATAGTAATATTAACACATGAAAATCCAGATGGAGATGCAGTTGGAAGTAGTTTGGCAATGAAACTTTTAATAGAAAAGCTAGATAAAAAAGCAGATGTTATTATTCCTAAATATTCAAAAACTTTTGATTTTTTACCAGAAATTGATAAAGTTAAAATAAATTCTGAAATAGAACACTATGATTTAGCAATTACTGTTGATTGTGGAGATATAAAAAGAATAGAAGCTAGAGAATATTTTGATAAAGCTAAAAAAACAATAGTAATAGATCATCACGGAAGTAATAATATGTATGGAGATATAAATTTTGTTAATCCTGCATCATCATCTTGCTGTGAGATAATTGCAGGAATAGCAGATAGTATGGATATTGAAATATCAAAAGAAATAGGAGAATGCTTAGTTACTGGAATAATAACAGATACTGGAGGGTTTAGGCATGAAGGAATAACAGCAGAAACTTTTGAATTTACAGCAGATTTAATAAGAAAAGGTGTAAATATACCAGTTATATATAAGAAGGTATTACGTACTAAAACCAAAGCTACTTTTGAACTCTCAAAAAGAGTTACTGATAGATTGGAGTTTTATGAAAATGAAAGAGTAGCTTTCTCGTATATGTTAGAAAGTGATGAAAGTGAAGTCAAAGCAGAAGAAGGAGATCATGAAGGATTAGTAGAAATAGCAAGAGAAATTGAAGGAGTTGATGTTTCAATATTCTTAAGAGAAAATATTCAAAAAGGTGGATTTAAAATTTCTCTTAGATCTTCAAATGTAATAAATGTTTCTAATGTATGTAAAAACTTTAATGGTGGAGGACACCCTAGAGCAGCTGGAGGATTTATAGAATCTAACTTAGAAGAAGCAAAAAAACAAATAGTAGAAGAAGTTATAAAACAATTAGATAGTGAAAAGGAAAAAGATTATGGATGGAATAATAATTATAGACAAACCTAAAAATTATACTTCTCACGATATTGTATATAAAGTTAAAAAAATATTTAAAGAAAAGGTAGGACATACTGGTACGCTAGATCCAATGGCAACAGGGGTCTTACCTCTTTTAATTGGTAAAGGTACACTTGTTTCTAAATATTTAATTAATCATGATAAAATATACAGTGTAGAAATGAAGTTAGGAATTAAAACAGATACAGCAGATACAGAAGGAAAAGTAATTGAAGAAAAAGAAGTAGCAAAAGAAATACTAAAAAAAGAAAAAATTGAAGAAACTTTAAAAACTTTTTTAGGAGAACAAGAACAATTACCACCAATGTATTCAGCAATAAAAGTAAAGGGTAAAAAACTGTATGAATATGCAAGAAATGGACAAACTGTAGAGCTTACTCCAAGAAAAATTGAAATTTATGAAATTAGCTTAAAAAATATAATTGAAGAAGAAAATATAATTGAGTTTGAGGTTAAATGTTCTAAAGGTACATATATTAGAAGTTTATGTGAAGATATAGGTACTAGACTTGGAAATATCGCTTATATGACTAATTTAAGAAGAATAGAAGTAGGAGAATTTAATATAAGTGAAGCTATTTCATTTGAAGAATTAGAAGAAAAAAATATTAATGAATTACAAGATAAGGTTATTAGTTTAGAAACTCTATTTAAAAATCAAGATAAAATAGATATTGATGATAAACGTTATCCTCTTTTATTAAATGGTGTTAAATTAACAGAAATAAAACAAGATGGTCTATATAGATTATATTTAAATAACAAATTTATAGGTTTAGGTGTTATAAAAAATAACTTGCTTAAAAGAGATGTGATTTTGTAATTTAAAGAATATTAAGTAGAATATAAAAAAACTATTCTCATATAATTAACTAAAATAGTTAATAAAGGAGAGTGGTTTTTTTGTATTTTGTTCAAGAAAATGACAAGCTAGGGAAAATTGAGAAGTTAATAAAAAAAGTAGTAGTCGATGATAATAAAATTAAATTGCCGATAAATTTAGAAGAAAAATTAATTGCTAATGATAAAATAGCAGAAAAGATAAGTAAAAAAACAGCAAATATAATCAAATTATCTAGAACTAGAAAAGTAGTAATAAGTAATGATTTGAAAAAATATGAAAAATATATAAATTCATTAAATAATATTTCTAATATGCAAAACTTAAAATTAGAAATATTTGATGGAAGAAAAATATTTAAAATATTAAGCCTAGATATTGTAAAATATATCTGTGAAAAAAATAAGTTAGATTTGGGAAATTTAAAAATATCAATACTTGTAAATAATTTAGATATGTATTTAGTAGATATTTTAAAAGATTTATTAGGTAGTTGTAAAAAAATAAATGTTGTAACAAATAATATTGAAAGGTATAAATATCTAGAAGAATACTTTTTATCTGAGTTTGGCATAATGATAAGTGTTGGAAATAACAAGAAAAAAGGACTAGTTAGGTCAAATATAATATTAAATATGGATTTTCCGAGTGAATTGATAAATAAATATAATATAAAAGAAGATGCAAATATCATAAATTTTAAAGGAAATGTAAAAATAGATAAAAAAAGATTTAATGGAATAAATGTAAATGATATAGATATAGGGTTTAATAAGTTTGAAGAAATCGATGATGATATTTTTTATAGCAAAAGATTCAAAAAAATAGAAATATATGAAGCATATAAATTTATTGAAGAAAAATATGAAAAAATAAAAGAAAAAATTAAAAAAGATAATGTTAAAATTACGTATTTACAAGGAAATAATATAAAACTTTAAATGTATACATATTAGTCAGTTTTATAAATTGTAGCTAAACTCTTTTCTTTTTTTGCTAAATGTAATATAATAGATAAGTACAAAAGGGAATTAAGGAGGTAAAAATGAGCGAAAAAAGAGTAGCAGATAATAAAAAAGGAAAAAGAAAAGTAGAAGATGAAAAAACTACTAAAAAAGGGAAGAAAAAAGAAAAATTCTCAAAAAGACATCCGAAATTAATAGGTTTTATAAAATTTATATTTATATTAACACTTATAGCAGTAGTTGTAGGTGGAGGAATTGTAGCAGGAATATTTTTTGGACTATTTGGCGATGACTTCGATATATATAAAGAAGAATTAATTATAGGAGAATCAAACTCAGTAGTAGTTGATAAAGATGGAAATGTAATATCAAATTTAAGTGGTGATACAAAAAGAAAAGTAATAACATTAGAAGACATGGCATATTATGTTCCAGTAGCATATGTAGCAATAGAAGATGAACGATTCTATGATCATTCTGGTGTTGACGTAAAAAGAACAGCTGGAGCAATATTTAATACACTACTTGGAGGATCAGACTATGGAGGAAGTACAATAACACAACAGTTAGTAAAAAATATAACTGGTGATGATGTTGCAAGTGGACTAGATGGAATAGTTAGAAAAGTAAAAGAATGGTCAAAAGCATATCAAGTAGAAAGAATGTTATCTAAAGATCAAATTTTAGAATTATACTTAAATATCCTATATATAGGAAGTGAAGGTAATTTACATGGAGTTGCACTAGGTGCGGAATACTATTTTAATAAAAGTGCTAAAGATTTAGATTTAGCAGAATCAGCATATTTAGCTGGAATAAATAGTTCGCCAAATTTATACAACCCATATATATTACATGTTAATTTTGATACAGAAGAAGAAAGAAATGAAGCTATTAAAAATAAGACATTAACAGTACTTAATAAAATGAATGAACTAGGACTTATATTAACTCCCGAAGAATATGATGCAGCAGTAGCTAAAGTAGAAGCAGGACTAGTATTTACAAAAGGAACAGCATTAACAGCCTCAGATAATTCATATCATACAGATGCAGTTGTAGAACAAGTTATAGCTCAAGTTATGGAAGAAAAAGGAGTAACTAGACAAATTGCTCAAAACTATGTATATAGTAGTGGACTTACAATATATTCTACAGTAGACAATGCAATTCAAGCAACAATAGAAGCTGAATATGCAGATCCGAAATACGTTATAACAAGCTCATCTGGCCAAACATCAGAATCAGCTTTTGTAATGATAGATCATAAAACAGGATACGTTGTAGGTACTTCAGGAGGTCTTGGAACTAAAACAATAGAAGACTTCTATAACAGAGCAACACAAGCAGTAAGACAACCAGGGTCTACAATTAAGCCAATAGCAAATATTGCACCAGCATTAAATGAAGGTGTAATAACACTTGGAACAGTATATTATGATTTACCAACAGCATTTAATAATGGAACATGGAGTCCTAAAAATGATGGAGGAGTATATCTTTCTTCAGGAACAAATAAACCAGTTGGAATAAGAACAATACTTGCAAAATCACAAAATGTACCACAAATTAAAATTATGATAGAATTAACACCAACTAAAAGTATACAATATTTAAGACAAATGGGAGTAACATCATTAGTTGACGCCACACAAGCAGCAGATCATGGAGGACAACATGATGAAGTGTTATCACTTGCAATAGGTGGTGTAACATATGGAATAAGTCCACTTGAAATGGCAGCAGCATATGCAACAATTGCAAATGATGGTGTATATATTGAACCAACATTTTATACACAAGTATTAGATAGTGACGGAAATACTGTAATGACGCCAACTCAAGAAACACACAGAGTATTTTCAGAACAAACTGCATATTTAACACAATCAGTGTTACAAGATCCAGTTAAATTTGGAACAGCAACATATGCAGCAATACCAGGTATGACGGTAGCTGCTAAAACAGGAACAACAGATGGAAGTAAAGATAGATGGTTTTGTGGATTTACAGAATACTACACATCAGCAACTTGGTATGGATATGATGATCCAGAAGAAGTTAGATATTACGCACATGGTAATCCAGCTGGTCAAATTTGGGACGCGATAATGACCGAAGTACATGAGCCACTTGCGAATGCATCTTTTGAACAGCCTAGTGGAATTGTTACTGCAACTGTATGTAGAACAACAGGAGGACTTGCAATTGCGGGGTGTACAGATACGTATTCAGAAATATTTGCATCAAATAATTTACCACCAAAGTGTACTGGTCATGGTGTACAAGATATATGTAATATTTCAGGTAAAATCGCAACTGAACATTGTTTAGATGTATCGCAAAAAATATTTGGTGGAGTACCAATAAAAGAAGAAATAACAGCATGGACACCAAATGGAACAACAATAGCTGCACAAAATAAAGAGATAACTGAAATTTGTGATATATGTAAAGCTCCAGAACCTGAACCAGAACCAGAACCTGAGCCTGAGCCAGAACCTGATGATGAAGATGAAAATACATCTGGAAATACGTCTGGAAACACAACAGGAAATAATACATCTGGGAACAACACAGCAGGAGGAAATACCTCTGGAAATACATCAGGCAACAATACAGCAAATACGACAAATACAACTAATTAAAAATAAGTATTAAAATAATTACCAAAAAAGTTTTCTTTTTTGGTAATTAAATTAAATAAAAAAAGAAATGAACAAAAAATTAAATTTAATATAAAATCAAAAAGGAGGAAAAAATGGAATTGTATATATATAATACATTAACAAAAAAGAAAGAAATCTTTAAACCATTAAATAAAGAATTTGTAGGTATATATTCATGTGGTCCAACAGTATATAAAGATGCAACAATAGGGAATATGAGAACAAATATATTTCAAGATATACTAAGAAGAGTTTTAAAATATAATGGATATAACTTAAAACATGTAATGAATATCACAGATGTAGGACACTTAGTTTCAGATGGTGATGAAGGTGAAGATAAAATGTTAAAATCTGCAAGAGAAGAAAATAAAACACCACTTGAAATTGCAGCATATTATACAAACCTATTTTTTGAAGATTTAAAAGCTTTAAATGTAGAAACTCCTGAAATAATAAGTAAAGCAACAGAACATATAACTGAAATGTTAGAATATGTAAAATTATTAATTAAAAATGGATATGCATATGAAACATCTTCAGCAATATATTTTGATGTTTCTAAATTAGAAGAATATGGAATGTTATCAGGTATAAATTTAGAAGAACAAAAAGCAGGAGCTAGAATAGATATTGATACTGAAAAAAGAAACCCATATGATTTTGCACTTTGGATAAAAGCACCAGAAAATCATTTGATGAAATGGGATAGTCCTTGGGGATTAACTTATCCAGGTTGGCATATTGAATGTTCTGCAATGTCTAAAAAATATTTAGGTGAAGAATTTGACATACATACTGGAGGAATAGATTTAATACCAACACATCATGAAAATGAAATTGCGCAAAGTAAAGGAGCATGTGGGAAAGATCCAGCTAAATATTGGATGCATGGAGAGTTCTTGTTAATTAATAATGGTAAAATGTCAAAGAGTCTTGGTAATGTATATTTAGTAGGAGATTTAATAGAAAAGGGTTTTGAACCATTAGTATATAGGTTACTTAGTTTTTCTTCACATTATAGAAATAAATTAAATTTCACTTGGGAAGGAATGGAAAGTAATGCTAAATCTTTAGAAAGACTTAGAAAAGGATATCAAACTCATTTAAATGGAGAAGAAGTAATTAATGAAGAATTGATAGAGCAATATGAAAAAAGATTTATTGAAGCAATTAATGATGACTTAAATATGCCACTTGCAATGAGTGTTGTTTGGGACGTAATTAAAGAAGTTAAAAAGTCTAAAGATTTTGCTAAACTTTTATTAAAATTTGATAAAGTATTAGGTCTTGATTTAGACAAAGAAGTAGATAGTGTTGAAATTCCGGAAGAAATATTAATATTAGTAGAAAAAAGAAAAGATGCAAGAGAAAAAAAAGATTGGAAATTATCAGACGAATTACGTGATTTAATAATTTCAAAAGGATATACTTTAATTGATACAAAAAATGATATGACGATTAGTAAAAAAATATAATTCGTAAAAAAGGAGTGATAAAAGCTTCTTTTTACTTTTTTTCTTGCAAAAAAAAAAGATTTGTAATATAATTTAAAAAAAGATATAAGGAGGCGTATTATGGCGATATTATTACCAGGTGGAGCAGGATATATTGGGAGTCATACAGCAATAGAATTATTAAAAAAAGGTGAAGAAATAATAATAATAGATAATTTTTCAAATAGTGACAAAAAGATGATAGAGTTAATAAAACAAATATCAGGAAAAGATTTTAAATTTTACGAAATGGATTATTTAGATAGAGAAAAATTAGAAAAAGTATTTGAGGAAAATAAGATAGATGCAGTACTTAATTTTGCAGGATATAAAGCAGTTGGAGAATCAGTAAAAAAACCATTAGAGTATTATACAAATAATATATCAGGCTGTTTAGTGTTATTAGATGTAATGAAAAAATATGAATGCAAAAAATTTGTATTTAGTTCGTCTGCAACAGTATATGGAGAGCCAGAAATGATACCACTAACAGAAGAATGTAAAACAGGAGGAACAACAAATCCTTATGGAACAACTAAACTATTTATAGAACAAATATTATTTGATTTATATAAATCAGATAACTCATGGGACATATGCATTTTAAGGTATTTTAATCCAGTAGGAGCGCATGAGAGTGGTTTAATTGGAGAAGAGCCAAATGGTATACCAAATAATTTGATGCCTTATGTAGTAAGAGTTGCAAAAGGAGAATTAGAAAAATTATCAGTATATGGTGACGACTATGATACCCATGACGGTACAGGGGTTAGAGATTATATACATGTAGTTGATCTGGCCAAAGGACATCTATGTGCATTAGAAAAATTAGAAAAAGAAAAAACAGGAATATATGTATATAACTTAGGAACAGGAATAGGATACAGTGTACTTGATATGGTTAAAGCATTTGAAAAAGTATCAAAAAGAAAAGTGAACTATCTAATAACCCAAAGAAGAGATGGAGATGTAGCTAGTTGTTATGCAAATCCAGAAAAAGCAAAAAAAGAGTTGAATTGGGTAGCAGAAAAAACAATAGAAGATATGTGTTTAGATTCTTGGAAACATATAGAGAAAAAATAAAGCAGAAAAGAGGATATAAAAGTGTTTGATTTTAAAGAATATATTTCTAATAAAATTTTAGAAGTTATTGATAATAGTGAAATGGAATTAGATTTAGAAAATTTAATAGAAAAACCAAAAGACAGTAAAAATGGGGAATATTCTTTTCCCTGTTTTCTGCTGTCTAAGGTTTTAAAAAAAGCGCCACAAATGATAGCAGAAGAAATAAAAGCTAATATAAAGTTTGATAGTAAAATTGTAAATAAAGTAGATGTAATAGGTGGATATGTAAATATACATATAAATGCAGAATTTTTGGCAACAGAAGTTTTAACAGAAGTTATTAAGGAAGAAAAATATGGTAAATCAAATGTTGGAAATGGAAAAAATGTAATAGTAGAATATTCATCGCCGAATATTGCAAAACCATTCCATATAGGACATTTAAGAACAACTTTAATTGGAAATAGCTTATATAAAATATATAAATATTTAGGATATAATGTTACAGGAATAAACCATTTAGGAGATTATGGAACACAATTTGGTAAAATGATAGAAGCATATAAATTGTGGGGTACAGAATATGACTTAAATATAGATCCAATAAATAAGATGATGGATATGTATGTAAGAATAAATAATTTGTGTAAAGAAGATGAAGTTATTTTAGAAAGATGTAGAGAAAACTTTAAATTATTAGAAAATGGAGACGAATATTGTAATAATTTATGGAATAAATTTAAAGACTTAAGTATGGTTGAATTTAATAAAATATACAATATTTTAGATGTAGAGTTTGATTCTTTAAATGGAGAAGCTTTTTATTCAGATAAAATGGAAGAAGTAATTGAAAAATTAGAAAAAAGTGGAAAAATAGAAATATCAGAAGGTGCTAAAATTGTTAATTTAGAAGACCAAGGAATTTCAACTCCGTGTTTAATTCAAAAAGCAAATGGATCTACAATTTATGCAACAAGAGATTTAGCAGCACTTTCATATAGAGCAAAAAACTACGACTTTGATAAATGTTTATATGTTGTAGCATATGAACAAAATTTACATTTTAAGCAAATATTTGGAGTTGCCAAATATTTAGTGGATGAAAAGTATGTAAATGGATTAAAACATGTATCATATGGAATGGTAGCACTTCCAACAGGTAAAATGTCAACTAGACTTGGAAATGTTGTTAAAATAGAAGAATTATTAAATGAAACAATAAATAAAGCAAAAGAAATAATAGAAGAGAAAAATCCGAATTTAGAAAATAAGGAAGATGTAGCTAAAAAAGTAGGATTAGGAGCAATAGCTTTTAATACACTTGCAACATCAACTATAAAAGATCAAATATTTGATTGGAATACAGCTCTTAATTTTCAAGGAGAAACAGGACCATATATTCAGTATACATATGTACGAACACAAAGTGTATTAGAAAAAGTAGGAAATGAGTTGAATAAAGTAGAAATAGATTATAAAGTATTAAATGATGAATATTCAAAAGAATTACTTAAGTTAATATATGATTTTGAAAATATATTAGTGCAAGTAACGAATAAAGAAGAACCTTCAATACTTGCAAGATATTTGATAGACATATCTAAAGCATATAGTGCTTTTTATAATGAAAATAAAATAATTTGCAATGATAAATCTATTCAAAATGCAAGAGCAATGCTTACTTTTTCTACAGGAAATGTATTAAAAAGTGGAGCTGAATTATTAGGAATGAAAATGCCAGAAAAAATGTAGAAAAAATAACTAAATTTATACTAAAAAACTTGTATAAAAAAATTTTTAGTAGTATAATCTAATTAAATTCACTATGAATATATAGTGAATTTAATTAAGGTATAAAAGTTTAAATAGATAAAGGTAAATTATGAATGAAAAAAATAATAAAATAATAGTGCGTATAATACTATATATATTGTTAATAGCAACTTTCTTTGGAATTTTTGGATTCTCTAGTCAAGATGCTGAACATTCATCAGGCTTAAGTGAAAAAATAACTAGATTTATATTTAGTCCAATAATAAGTAATTTAAATTTAGATAGTATTCAAAAAGAAGAAATATGGATAGGTGCAGAAACTTTTATAAGAAAATTAGCACATTTTACAATATATGGTATAGTTGGTGGGATTTTAATATTAATACATTTAACATACGAAATATCAAATAAGAGACGAGTAATAAGTACATTAATAATAACATTAATATATGCAATATCTGATGAAGTACATCAATACTTTGTTCCAGGAAGAAGTATGCAAATATCAGATGTACTAATAGACTTTTTAGGAAGTCTATTAGTAGTCAGTATAATTATGAAAATGCACCATGTAATTAAAAAAGGGGAAAAAAATGAGTTTATTAAAAAAATATAGGAACTTTGTTTTAAGAATTATAGACATATTAATTATATTTATGGCATATTATATGGCAGAAGTTTTGATTAATAATAAATTTGCATTAGGTCAAGGATTAGACCAATTATTACTAAATACAATAATAATTGCAACGTTTATATATCAAATTGTTCTTACATATTTTAGTACATATAAAAATATAACAAGATATGAAAACGGTATAGATTATTTGATATATGTTTTAGCTTGCTTAATATCATATACAATAGTAATAATTGTTAAGCTATTAATACCAATACCAATTTTAGACTTTAATATAAATATAATTGCAGCATTATTAATTGTAACTAGTATAATAGGTTATAGAGTTGTACTTAGAATTATGTTAGTTAGTTTAGGTAGAAAAAAAACAAATGCAAGTACTAAAGGCGCTAATAAAAAAATATTAATAATAGGAGCAGGTGAAGCTGCAAAAGAAATAATTAAAACTATAAAGACTACAATGAGAAAATCTATTAATATTATAGGAATAATAGATGATAATCCAAATAAATGGAATTATTCAATATCAGGAATAAACATACTAGGAAATAGAAATAAAATAAAGCAAATCTGCGAAGAAGAGAAAGTTGATGAAATATTTTTTTCTATAACAAAAATTAATAAAAAAGATAAAAAGGAAATATTAACAAAATGTCAAGAAACAAATGCTAAAGTAAGAATGTTACCTTCAACAGAAGAACTTATAAAAAATAAAACATTATTAGAAAATTTCAAAGAGGTAGAAATTGAAGATTTATTAGGAAGAGATCCTATAGCACTTGATAATAATAATATAGAAAATTTAATAAAAAATAAAGTTGTATTAGTAACTGGTGGTGGAGGGTCAATAGGATCTGAACTTTGTAGACAAATTATGAATTACGCACCTAAAACATTAGTTATACTAGATATATATGAAAATAACTTATATGATATAGAATTAGAATTAATTAGTAAATATGGAAATGATAAAATTGAAGCCATAGTAGGAAGTGTTAGAGACAAAAAAGCATTAGATGATGTATTTAGTACATATAAACCAAGATTAGTATTTCATGCAGCAGCACATAAACATGTACCATTAATGGAAAAACGACCACTAGAAGCAATAAAAAATAATATTATAGGAACAAAAAATGTAGTAGATTTTTCAGATAAATATGGAGTAGAAAAATTTATATTAGTTTCAACAGATAAAGCAGTAAACCCAACAAATATAATGGGGGCCACTAAAAGAATGTGTGAACTAATAATACAAGATAAAAATAAAATAAGTAAAACAGAATATGCAGCAGTTAGATTTGGAAATGTTTTAGGAAGTAATGGATCAGTTATACCAGTATTTAAAAAGCAGATAAAAAAAGGTGGACCAATAACACTTACACATAAAGATATTACTAGATTTTTTATGACAATCCCAGAGGCAGTAGGATTGATATTACAAGCAATGACATATGCTCGTGGAGGAGAAATATTTGTTTTAGATATGGGAGAACCGGTTAAGATATACGACCTAGCAGAAACACTGATAAAATTGTCAGGATTAAAACCACATATAGATATACAAATTGAAATAATAGGACTAAGGCCAGGTGAAAAATTATATGAAGAATTGTTAATGTCGGAAGAAGGATTAGAAAAGACAAGGCATGAAAAAATATTTATAGGTGAACCAATAGAGTTTAGTCATGAAGAAATATCAAGAAGATTAAACATAGTAGTTGAGTTAATTGAAAATAATGAAACTTCAATAAGTAATATTAAAAAAACTTTCAAGGAAATTGTACCAACATATAAAGAAAACATGGATAAAAAAATGAAATAAAAAATAAAGAAATAAAATATGCAAAAGAAAAATATAAGGAGGATAAATGGAAGATTTAGATTTAAAAGAATTGTTTTTAGCTTTTTGGAATAAAAAATTAATGATAGTGCTTATTGTAATAATGTTTAGTATAATAGGATACATATACTCTATTACTATGGTAAAACCAGTATATACTTCTTTTACAACACTAGTATTAGCTGGAACAGATGAAACAGAAGGTGGAGCTGTAATTACAACTACTGATATAACGCTAAACTCTAAACTAATATCAACATATAGTGAATTACTAAAAAGTAACAATGTTGTAAGAGAAGTTAAAGAAAATTTAGATATAGATGTAACAGAATCTGAAATAAAAAATAACATAGTTATTTCTTCTAAATCTGGAACAGACATTATAGAAATACGAGTTACTAATGCTAATCCTGAATATGCTGCTAAAATAGCAAATGAAACAGCAGAAGTATTTAAGGTAAAAGTATCAGAGATATATAATATAAATAATATACATGTTGTAGATGTTGCAGAAGAATCAAATTCACCATCAAATATTAATTTAATAAGAGATATATTAATGTTTATGATAATAGGTGGAGTTATTGCAGTGATATATGTAATAGTTGCAAATATATTAGATACAACAATAAAAACAGAAGCAGATATAGAAAAAATACTAGAAATGCCAGTTTTAGCTGTTGTACCAGAATCTATAACAGCAGTAGATAAAGCAAGAGGTAAAGGAGGAAGAAGATGAGTAAAAGTGAATTAATAACATATATTGATCCTAAATCCCCTATATCAGAAGTATTTAGAACATTAAGAACAAATATACAATTTATGGCAACACATAAGAAATTAAAAACAATATTAATAACATCTACTCTTCCAGGTGAAGGTAAAAGCTATATTGCATCTAATTTAGCAATTACATTTGCACAAGCAGGTAAAAAAGTTGTTTTAATTGATGGAGATATGAGAAAAGGTAGATTATTTAAAATATTTGGAATAAAATCAAAACCAGGACTTTCAAACTATTTATGTGAAACAGATTTGGAAGAAAGTAATATAGACATAGAAGACTATATGAATCCAACAGAAATAGAAAAATTATGGATATTACCAGCAGGAAATGTTCCACCTAACCCATCAGAACTTTTAGTATCAGAACAAATGATGAAATTATTAGAAGACTTAAAAAGACATAGTGATATAATTATAATAGATGGGACACCATCAGATTTAGTAACAGACTCAATAATTTTATCAAGAATAGTTGATGCTACAGTTGTTGTAACAGCATTTAAGAAAACAAAAAAAGAAACACTTAAAAAAGTAATAAAAAGCATAAAAAATGTTGGTGGGAACCTAGCAGGAATTGTTTTAAATAAAGTGCCAATGTCAGAAAAAAGATATTCAGAGAAATACTACTATAGTGAAGGTGTAGATATAGGAGTAACTAAAATAGGAAAAAGAATGAATGATGAAACTTCTCTATTTGGAACAGAAAAAAAATCTACAACAGAAAAAGTAGGTAGAAGAGAAAAGACAATAGAAAAACCTAAAAAAGAAAATATACAAATAATAAAAGAAAAAGAAGTATATAGTAATAGGAAAAACTATAAAAAACCACATGAAAAAAGCGTCCTAGAAAAAAAAGTTGATACTAAAAATCCAAATAGTTATTTAAGTAGAACACATGAAATGATAGAAAAAATGAATAACTATATAGATGAGCAGAAAAAAATTGAAGAATAGAAGTAACAAAGGAGATAAGAAATGATAGACTTTCATACACATATACTACCAAATATTGATGATGGTTCTAGAAATATAGATGAAACAGTAAACTTAATAAAAGAAGCAAAAGAAGCAGGATTTGAAGACATAGTCTTAACATCCCACTATATTGAAGGTCATTATGAAACAGATGAACATGAAAGAGAAGTGTGGTTAGGAGCAATAAAAGAAAATTTAAGAAATAAAAGTATAGATACAAACCTATACTTAGGTTCAGAAATATTCTTTTCAGAAAACATGCTAAAATTATTAGAAGATAGAAGAAGTTCAACAATAAATGAAACATCATATGTACTTTTTGAACTTCCAATGTCTGTAGAACCACTTTATCTTTTTGATATGGTATATGAACTTACTAAAAACAACATAGTACCAGTATTAGCACATCCAGAAAGATATACATATGTACAAGAAGACCCAAATTTAGTTTTTGATTTAATTGATAGAGGAGTGTTAATGCAAGCAAACTATGGAAGTATATTAGGAATATATGGAAAAAAAGCAGAATTAATAGTAGAAAAGTTATTAGAAAATAACATGATACATTTTTTAGGAAGTGATGTTCATAGGCAAAATTCAATATATCCAAAAATACCAGAAGCAATTATGAAAATAACTGCAATAATTGGTGAGGAAAGATTTGATAAAATAGCAGAAGAAAATCCAAGAAAAGCATTAAATAATAAGAAAATAGATTCAGAAGAACCAACAGAAATATTTTTAACTTTAAAAGAAAAGTTAAAAATGAAATTAAGTAAAAGATAATAAATATTAAGAGAAAGTAGAGAGGTAAAATGAGAAAATATTTTGGAACAGATGGAATAAGAAGAATTGCTAACACAGAATTAACACCTGAATTAGTATATAGAGTTGCTAAGGCTGGAGCATATGTATTATCTAAACATACAGACCATGCACCAACAATCTTAATAGGAAGAGATCCTAGGTTATCAGGAACATTAATAGAAAGTTCTATGGTATCAGGTTTTCTTAGTTATGGAGCAAAAGTAAAACTTTTAGGAGTTATACCAACACCAGCAGTTGCATATTTAACAAGAAAATTAAATGCAGATGCAAGTGTTGTAATATCTGCTTCTCACAATACATTTGAATTTAATGGAGTTAAATTTTTTAGTAACAAAGGAACAAAAATATCAGATGATATAGAATTAGAAATAGAAGAAGTAATGGATTCAGGAAAATTAGATGAATTATCAGCAATACATGATAAAATTGGAACAGCTGAATATGCATTTGATTTAATGGACGAATATGTATATTTTTTTAGAAAAAGATTTGATGATATTATGGAAAAATATTTAAGAAAAGATTTTAAAGTTGTACTAGATACAGCAAATGGTGCTACATATGAAGTTGCAGAAAAAGTATTTAAAACATTAGGAATTAAATATGAAATATTAAATAATAATCCAGATGGAATAAATATTAATCATAATTGTGGATCTACTCATTTAGAAGGATTGAAAAAACACGTTGTAGAAAATGGATTTAACTTAGGTATTGCATATGATGGTGACGGTGATAGATGTTTAGCTGTAGATGAAAAAGGAAATGAGTTAGATGGAGATAAACTATTAGCTATAATATCAAACACACTTAAAAAACATGGAGAACTTAAAAATGATACAATAGTAGCAACAGTAATGAGTAATTTAGGGTTTAATAAATATGCAGAATCTAATAATTTAAAATTAATTCAAACTAAAGTTGGAGATAGATATGTATTAGAAGAAATGCTTAAAAGTGGATATAACTTAGGTGGAGAACAGTCAGGTCATGTTATATTACTTGACTATAACCCAACAGGTGATGGTATATTAACATCTCTTATGCTAATTAGAGCTATGCTTGAAGAAAACAAAAAAGCATCAGAATTAAGTGAGTTATTAAAAGTATATCCTCAAATATTAATTAACGCTAAAGTAAGTTCAAATAAAAAGTATGATTATGAAAGTGATGAAACTATAAAATCTGAAATAGAAAAACTAGAAAAAGAATTTGCTGGTAATGGTAGAGTATTGATTAGACCTTCTGGAACAGAACCTTTAGTTAGGGTTATGATTGAAGGAGAAAATCAAGAATATATTACTAAAAAAGCAAAAGAAATTGCAGATTTAATTGAAAGTAGATTGAAATAAAAAAGCAAAAAATGAAAAAAGTAAAAAATATAAAACAAGAAGATTAAAAATAACAAAATGAAGCAGGAAATCTAAACAGATAACCTGCTTTATTTTGTTTATTTAACATAATTTAGAAATCACTTGAATATAATATAAAGATAAAATATATTTAAGGAGAACTAAATGTTTAATGTAACAATTGTAAGGTTAAAAGATGTATTAAAATATGCTTTAACAATAATAATATTAATATCAGTAATTATGTTCATTAAAGAAGTAGTTGAAAAAGATTTGGAAAATAATAAATATATAGAAATAGGAAAAGAAATTGAAAACTTTTTTTCAGACTTCATATTTAACTCAATTAATCAAGAATTAAGTAGCATAGAAGTTGTAAGTGGAGAGGGCATAGAAGTAGAAGAAGAAACAAAAAGGTATGATATATTAAATGAAATATTAAAAAGTGAATTAAGTGCAATAAAACCATTAGAAGAAAGTAAAATATCAAATTATGAAAATACTAATATAGAAACAAATGAAACAATAAAAGAAAATGAGGAAGAACAGGTACAAAAAGCTGAAACTGGACTACCTACAGAAGTAATAACACAAAATCCAGTAGCAGAAAGTTATACATATGAACTAAATAGTGTTAAAATAAAAAACGAAACAGACTACTATATTACAGAAGAAACGTTATTAAATAAATTAGAATTTAACAATGAAAATATATTAATATTTCAAACACACACATGTGAGAGTTATACACCAACAGAATTAAATACATATGAATCCTCTGGAAACTATAGAACAATAGATTTAGACTATTCTGTAGCACGAGTAGGAACAGAGCTTAGTACAAGTCTTAGAGATTATGAATTTAATGTATATCATGATTTAACATTTCATGATTACCCATCATATAGTGGGTCATATACAAATTCATTAAGAACAGTAGAAACTATTTTGCAAACTAACCCAGCAGATATAGTAATAGATATACATAGAGATGCAATTGGATCAATTACAGATTATGCACCAACCGTAAGAATTGGTGAAGAAGAAGTAGCACAGCTTATGTTTGTAATTGGGACAAATGCAGGAGGGCTATATCACCCTAATTGGGAATATAATTTGCAATTTGCATATAAGGTACAAGAAAAAGCAAATGAACTATACCCAGGACTATTTAAGCCGATATTTTTAACAGAATCTAGATATAACCAACATACATCAAAATATGCCTCTATAATTGAAGTTGGTGCCACAGGAAATACATTAGAACAAGCAAATGCTAGTATGAAATATTTAGCAAAAGTAATTGATGAAGTTATAAAAGAAAACAAGTAAATTAGAATAAATAAATGAAATAAGAAAAAACAAAAAATAATGAAAAAGAAAATTTAGAAATTAAAACAATATATTGTTAAAATCATCATTTTTATGTATAATAGTATAAAATATAAAAAAAGGGGGGTAGCTAGGTAAAACTAGCAAAATTATTATGCAAAAAATGAATAAAAAAACTAAAGTTATATTAGCTGCTGTAGGTATAATATTAATATCAATATTTACAGTATTAACAATTGTATTTGGGATAAACTTAAATAATGGTAAAGTAAAATCAACACAAAGTCATGCAGACAGAATGGATCCGACAGCAACAGATATTGAATATCCAGAAGGAGAATATACAGAAGTTAAAGTAGGAATGTATGTAGAAGCATTAAGAAATGTTTCAATAGCAGATTCTTCTTTTGAAGGAGTATTCTATATTTGGTTTTCATGGGAAGGTCCAAAAGAATTTAGTCCAGGATCTAATTTCCAAGTTATAGGAGGACAAATAGAAGAAAAAGAAGTAGTTAGTGAACACTATAATGAAGGACAAAATTATCAAAGATATAAAGTTACTGCTTCATTTGATAAATATTATGACTTATCAAGAGTTTCATTAGAAGACCATATGTTAAACATCTACATAGAAGACACAACAAGAGATGGTGCTAAATTAAGATATGTACCAGATGTTGAACAAACAAATATAAGTTCAAGAGTTAAAATACCAGGATTTGATATATTAAATGGAATACAATCAACAGTAAAACCACATGAATATAAATCTACATATTCATCACCAAATGCAGATGGAGAAGATAGAGTGTTTTCACAATATATTGTAGGAATTGAAATACAAAGAGATGGATTTGGATTTTATTTAAAAATTGCAATACCATTTATATTATCAGTAGGACTAGCCTTATTTGCCCTATATTCTCATAAAACAGAAGCAGATTCATTAGGACTATCAGGAGCAGCATTTTTTGGTGTAGTAGCAAATGCATATATAGCATTTTCGTTAGTACCAGCAAATGGAGGATCATTTAACTTACTAGATATGTTAAATATTGTCTCACTATTATCTGTAATATTAGTTGTAATATTACAAATAGTATCTTTAAATTTAAGAAAAGATGAAGAAAACGAAGTATTTTGCAATAAATTAGATAATGTAGCATTTTGGAGTATATCAATAGGATATATAGCATTTAATATATTAATTCCTTTATTAGCATATAAATTTTAAGTATTTAAAATAAAAACAATGATAAAAAGATAAAATAATAATAAAACGAGAACTGATATAGTTCTCGTTTTTGGTAACTAATGATAATTAAAATAATAATATAGAATATATCTTTTAATATAAATTATATATAATTATTGAAAAATAAAAATCTTTTGTATATAATAACTTTAGATAAATAAAAAAGAAATGGAGAACAAAAGATATGTCAAATGTTGAACTTAACTTTAAAACTACAGGAATCTTAAATAAGCAATTACAAATGTATAAAGCTAAAGTAACAGAAATACATGAAGAATTACATAAAAGAGCAGAAGATGAAAAAGATTTTGTAGGTTGGCTTAATTTGCCAAGTACTTTTAATAAAAAAGAATTAACTAGAATTAAAAAAGCAGCAGAAAAAATAAAGAATGAATCAGAAGTATTAGTAGTAATTGGTATTGGGGGATCATACCTAGGAGCAAGAGCAATAATAGAATCATTAACAAGTAGCTTTACAAATATGTTAAATGAAAAAGAAAGAAAATTTCCACAAGTAGTATATGTAGGAAATAACCTAAGTCCTAATTACATAAATGAACTAATAGAATTTTTAGAGGATAAAGACTTTTCGGTAAATGTAATATCAAAATCAGGAACAACAACAGAACCAGCTATTGCATTTAGAATATTTAGAGAAATATTAGAAAATAAATATGGAATATATGAAGCAAGAAGTAGAATATATGCAACAACAGATAAAGAAAAAGGAGCATTAAAAACACTTGCAGAAAATGAAGGTTATGAGCAATTTGTAATACCTGATAATATAGGAGGGAGATACTCTGTATTAACAGCAGTAGGGCTACTTCCAATTGCAGTAGCAGGACTAAATATAGATAAATTAATACAAGGAGCAAAAATAGGGGAAGAAAGATTTAATGACCCAGATATAAAATACAATATATGTTACCAATATGCAGCACTTAGAAATATGCTATATAGGTTAAATAAAAAAATAGAAATTTTAGTAAATTATGAACCTAAAATGCATTATTTTACAGAATGGTGGAAACAATTATATGGAGAAAGTGAAGGAAAAAAACATAAAGGAATTTTTCCAGCAGGAGTAGACTTTACTACAGACCTTCATTCTATGGGGCAATACATACAAGAAGGAAGAAGAAACATATTTGAAACAATAGTATCTGTAAAAAAATCAAATACAGATATTACAATAAACCCAGATGATGACAATTTAGATGGATTAAACTATTTAGCAGGAAAAACATTAGACTATGTTAATAAAAAAGCTATGGAAGGGACAGTAAGAGCGCATATGAGTGGTAAAGTTCCAAATGTTCAAATATCTATTAACAAATTAGATGAAACAAATATGGGGGAATTAATATATTTCTTTGAAAAATCTTGTGCTGTTTCTTGTATGTTACTTGGTGTTAATCCATTTGATCAACCAGGTGTTGAAGAATATAAAAAGAATATGTTTAAATTATTAAAAAAACCTGGTTATTAAAATAAAGGCAAAAAACAAAAAAGAAAAAGCAAAAAAGAAAAAGCAAAAAACAACAAGAGCAAAAAAAGAAAACAACTAGAACAAAAAAAGAAAAATAACATAAAAGTAAAAAAAAAAATAAAAATATTGGAAAATAAAGAATTTATGTGGTATAATGTTTTGGAAATTAATAGGAGGAAGAAAAAATGAAATTTGATCTAAGAAAAACAAAAATTGTAGGTACAATAGGACCAGCTAGCCAAAGTGAAGAAATGTTAACAAAATTAGTTAATAGTGGACTAAATGTAACAAGACTAAACTTTTCTCATGGGGGATATGAAGAAAATGGAGAAAAGATAGAAACAATTAAAAAAGTAAGAGCTAAATTAGGTAAACCACTTGCTTTACTATTAGACACTAAAGGGCCAGAAATAAGAACAGGAGTATTAGAAACAGGAGGAGAAAAAATACAATTAACAGAAGGGCAAACATATACTTTTGTAAATGAAGAAGTTTTAGGTAATAGCGAAAAAACAACAATATCATATAAAGAACTATATAAAGATGTAACAGTAGGAGGAACTCTATTAGTAGATGATGGAGCTTTAGAATTTGAAATAACTGAAATAAAAGATAAAGATATAGTATGTAAAGTATTAAATACTGGTAAAATTGGTAGCAGAAAAACTATGAATGTACCAGGTGTTAAAGTTGAATTACCAGCATTAACAGAAAAAGATATAGCAGATATAACAGAAGGAATTAAAAGAGGATTTGACTTTATTGCAGCTTCTTTTGTTAGAAAAGCAGCAGATGTAAAAGCTATTAGAGATTTATTAAATGCAAAAGGTGGGCAAAAAGTTAAAATAATATCTAAAATAGAAAACCAAGAAGGTATAGAAAACTTTGAAGAAATATTAGAATTATCAGATGGTATAATGGTAGCTCGTGGAGATATGGGTGTTGAAATACCTATGGAACAAGTTCCAGTTGTACAAAAAAGATTTATTAAAAAATGTAATGAAGTAGGTAAACCAGTTATAACAGCTACACAAATGTTAGAATCAATGACATCTAATCCACGTCCTACAAGAGCAGAAGTTAGTGACGTTGCAAATGCAGTATATGATAGAACAGGAGCAATAATGTTATCTGGAGAATGTGCTGTAGGTAAATATCCGATTGAATGTGTTGAAGCGATGGATAAAATTTCTAAAACAATAGAAAGTGAAATTCATTACTGGAAAAGATTTAATAAAACAGATATTGAATTAGATTCAGAAGATTTAGAAAGAGTAATTGCATATACTACTTGTGTAACAGCAGGTCAAATTAAAGCAGATGCTATTGTTGCATATACTCATAAAGGTGACTCTATAAGACAATTAGCAGGGTTAGGTCCAAAATGTCCAGTGTTTGCAATTACAGATGATGAGCAAACTTTCCATCAATTATCTGTAACATTTAATGTGTATCCAGTACTATATACTGAAGGTGAAACTATTGAAGATACTATTTCAGCTGGTATTGAAATACTAAGAGGAGAAGGTATTTTAGAAAAAGGTGATACTGTTGTTTTAGCAGGTGGTGCTAGAATTTTAAATGATAAAACAGAAAATAAAGTTATAGGTGGATATGTAAAACTTTAATAAGATAGTAAAAAGCAAAAAAGAAATAAAAATACAAAAAACAAAGAAACAAAAAATACAAAAAACAACCACAAAAATGAAAATAAATAGATGTATAACAAATGTACGGGAAAACAAATTCTTAAGCATTTGATTATACATCTTTTTTATGTAAAAAAACAAAACAAAAAAAGAAAACACAAATAAATAAAAAATACAAACATAAAGTATAAAACATAAAAATTTGTAATATTCTTGTAACATAATTGTAATAAAAACTTAATATTAAAAAAAGCATATTTCGTTGAAAAAAGTACTAAAAAGGTATAAAATGTAAATAATATATTATAATGAAAGATATAAATAAAAGGAGAAAAATTATGAGAAATACAAAAGGTATAACATTAATCGCATTAGTTATAACAATAATAGTCTTATTAATTTTAGCAGGAGTAGCAATAGCAACATTAGCTGGTGAAAATGGAATATTAACACAAGCCGAAAGAGCTGCTAAAGAAACAAGAGGAGCAGAATTAGATGAAATAGTAAATCTAGCAATATCAGAAGCAACATTAGAAGATGGAGATGTAACAATAAAAGATATAGGAGATATACTACAAGATGATGGAATATTAGAAGATGGTAAACTAGAATGGGTAGATGGTGGTAATACTGGATATTTAAAAGATGTAGTAAATGACATTGTAGTAGAAGTAACTGTAGATCCAAGACCAAATACAAATATATTTTACCCAAACGATGTAGATGATTTTGAAACAGTAGGAATAGAAGTAAGTAAAACTTTAAGTGGAAATAATGTAACAATAACATTAGATATAACAAGTAATAAAACTGATAGTAATATAACAGTAACAGGAAGTGGAGTAAACAAAGAAATAACTGGAAGTGGAACAGTAACAACAACAGTAACAGAAAACGGAACATATATTTTTACCGTAACAGATGGATCTGGAAATTCTAGAGAAGTAACGGTAGTTGTAAATGAGTTTTTAGAAATATCAGATTTAAATAGTATACAAATATCAAAAAGTCCAAGTGATGTAACAAAAGATAATGTAGTAGTAACAATAAGTTATGATTCAAGAGCAGAAAGTGCAATAGAATATAGGGTTGGAACAAGTGGAAACTGGAATAGTGCAACTAACCCACAAACAGTAACAGTGACAACAAATAATACAACAGTATATGCAAGATACAATAATGGAACAGAAACAGCAAAAGAAACAAGTACAACAGTATCAAATATAGATAAAGAAGCGCCAAACAGTTTTAATGTTACAACAACTAATATAACAACAAGTAGTATAACAGTAAGTGGAAGCACAACAGATTCAGGTTCAGGAATAGCAGGATATGAATTTGGTATAGCAAAACAAGGTGAAAGTATAGTATGGACAAGTAGAAGTACTAGTACAACACATACATTTAATAATTTAGAACAAAATACGGAGTATACGGTAGTCGCAAAAGCAATAGATAAAGTAGGATTAGAAAGACAAACAGCTAATTTAAATGTAACAACAAGAGAAGTAACAGGAGCAGTAGGAAATGTAACAATGACACCAAGTACAGGAGCTGCAACAAACCAAAATGTGCAAGTAACAATGAGTACAACAACAGGTTTAAATGTACAATATCAAATAGATAGTACAAGTGGTTTATGGGTAAACTATACAAGCCCAGTACTAATTACAGAAAATGGAGTAATATATGTAAGATTAGTAGATAATGCAGGACAAACAAATAATACAACAGCAGCACTAAATATATTAAATATAGATAAAGTAGCTCCAAATAGTTTTAGTTTAACAACATCAAATATAGAAACTGAATCTTTTACAGTAAATGGTAGTACAACAGATACTGGAAGTACAGGTACAGCACTAGAACATATTGGAATTGATAGATATGAAGTTAAACTTTTAAGTAGTACAAATGATATAATAACAGACTGGACAACAATAGGAACAGCTACAACATATAACTTTACAAATTTAGAAAATGACATAGAAGGTGCAATAGCAAGTGTACCAACACCAACAATGGGAACAGGAATGACAAAAGTAGCATGGGATAGTAGTAATAATGAGTTTACACCAACAACAGATGATGATTGGTATGCATATATAGATACAAGTACAGGAGGAACAGATTACAAGGTAAGTATTAGAGCAATAGATAAAGCAGGAAATATAACAGAAGTAACAAATGCAAGTTATGATGTATCTTTATTAGGGTTTGCAGATACAAGTAAATGGGCAAATGCAAAAACATCAGATGGAAGTTACTGGGTATGGATACCAAGATATGAATATAAGTTAAATGAAAGCGCACAAACTATAGATATAAACTTCATTCCAGTAAGTCAAACAACGCCAACAAGTGGATATAAAATACACCCAGCATTTGAAAACGGAAGTAGTACAAAATATACAAATGGAGAGTGGGATAAAGAATTAGCAGGAATATGGGTAATGAAATATGAAGCAAGTAATGAATCTAATAAACCAAAATCAGTACCCGGAGTAACAAGTTGGAGAAGTATAGAAATAGGAGATATGTACACATATTCATTAAACTATGATAGTACAAAAGGAAGTCATTTAATGAAAAACAGTGAATGGGGAGCAGTAGCATATTTAGCACATAGTGCATATGGCCGTAATGGAGTAGAAGTAACGATAAATAATAATGGAACAACATACTATACAGGAGGAGGAACAGGAACAGCATATAAAACAAATGTAAATCAAAGTACAACAGGAAATGTAACAGGAATATATGATTTAAGTGGAAATGCATACGAATATGTGGCAGGATATATACCAAATGGAACTAGTGATTTATTAACATATGGAAGTTCATTCTTAACAACAACAACAGATGGAGCAAATACAAATGGATATTTATCATATAGTACAAAATATGTAACAGCATATCCATATAGTAGTAGTGATAGTAGAATAAATAACTATAACCAATATGCAGCAGTAGGTAGTAGCTCATACGGTTACGGGGATGCAGTCCTAGAAACATCGACTACGGGTGAAGGTCCGACATCATGGCACGGAGACTACTCGTACTTCCCGTATTCTTCGTATCCCTTCTTCATCCGAGGTGGCTATTACGGTTATGGGTCGGGTGCAGGCTTGTTCTATTTCCTTGGGATTTATGGCTCTGGCACTACGTATGGTTCCTTCCGAGCAGTCCTAGCTTTCTAGGTAGCCTGCGGAGCCGGGCAGGGAGCCCACTTTATTCCTTGCTCCTGAAAAGGTAAAACAGGAGCGAGGTTAACATAAAATCACACAAAACATAAATAGAAGAGAAAAAGTAGATGCTAAGTCCCTTTAATGTAGAAAATAACATACCACTATGAGTAGACTGGAAAGGGCAAATTTTGAAGAAAGTAATACCGCCCCGTAAGGGGCGAAAATTTAAAAAGTGAAATATGTTAAAAATATAATTAAACTAAATAGTTAAAAAATAAAATAATGAAATAAAATATAGAAAACTGAAAAAGTTATTAATTTCAGGGATTAAACTGTTACAACTCGAACTTCCCGAATTCTTCGAATCCCTTCTTCATACGAGGTGGCAATTACGGTAATGGGTCGAATGCAGGCTTGTTCTATTTCAATAATACGAATGGCAATAGCAATTCCAATAATTCCTTCCGAGCAGTCCTGGCCTTCTAGCAGCCTGCGTAGCCGGGCGTTGGGGCGCACTTCGATACACAAGAATTAAGAATTCAATCCAGATGGGTAGATCTTCAAGGAGACTACCGAGAGTTTAACCAATGAGAATGATACCTGATTTGTATCAAAGAAGTTTAATTCCTTTGGTATATCATATATATATCACAAACACATGAACAGTAATTTTGTTTTAGTAGTAAAATGGCGAAAATCCGAAATTATGCAAGTAAGCTGGGTAATAATTTACCTGGCTATTTGTTATATATGAGAGTGTATAAGGTGGTGTGTATGATAGTATATGAGGTATAACTGTAAATGATGTAAATATCCCATAAAGAGTGTTACAATATAACTGTGTCTAATTGTAAATGGTAATATAAAATGTCATAAAAAACAGAAAGTAAAAGTATCAATGTCTAAAAACTTGACATAGATCCAAATTAAAGAAATTATTAATATGTTAGTAGAAAAAATATTTTAGTTGAAACTACAGGTTATTCTAGAAATCAAATGTTTGCCTTTCAGAAATACATAGATTTATTTTTATAGAAAAATGAACGTATAAATATTATAGGTTCAAAAAAGCAAAAAAAATGAACCTACAAAAAAATATAAGTCCTAAAATTAAAAAAAATGAACTTATAAATATTATAGGTTCAAAAAAGTAAAAAAAAGGACTTATAAATATAAAATTTAATTATAGTATTAACATGAAGTAAAGTATAGAAAATCTATACTTTTTCTTGTTATTTACCTACATTTTATGTTATACTATATAAATAGGAATTTGCAAAAGAATTGTGCTAGAAAATATAAAGGAAAAAAGTAAAGTAAATTAAATTAATAGAAATTAAAATGATTGAAATTGAAATAAAGTAAAATAAATATAAAGAAGGGAGAATATATATTAAGTTTGATTAATATATATAATTGTAAAATGAGTAAACCAATAGTAGCAATAATCGGAAGACCAAATGTTGGAAAATCAACATTTTTTAACTATCTAGTAGGAACTAGATTATCAATAGTAGAAGATACACCAGGAGTAACAAGAGATAGAGTATATGCAGAAACAAACTGGAGAGGAAGAAACTTTACATTAGTAGATACAGGAGGAATAGAGCCAGAGTCAGAAGATATAATAGTATCACAAATGAGAGAACAAGCAAACTTAGCAATAGGAATGGCAGATGTAATAATATTCTTAACAGATGTAAGACAAGGTGTAACAGCAACAGATCATGAAATAGCATTAATGTTAAAAAAATCTAAAAAGAAAATAGTATTAGTATGTAATAAAGCAGACAATTTTGATAAAGGAAGAGAAGAATCATACGAATTCTATAACTTAGGACTAGGAGAACCACATCCAGTATCTGCAACAAATGCACTAGGAATAGGAGATGTATTAGATACAATATATGACGAGTTTCCAGAAAAAACAGAAAACGAAGAAGAAGATGGGAAAATAAAAGTAGCAATAATTGGAAAACCAAATGTAGGGAAATCATCACTAATAAATAAGATATTAGGAGAAAATAGGGCAATAGTAAGTGATATAGCAGGAACAACAAGAGATGCAATAGACACAGAATTTGAAAACGAATTTGGTAAATATACATTAATAGACACAGCAGGAGTTAGAAGAAAAAGTAAAGTAACAGAATCAATAGAAAAATTCAGTATAATGAGAACTTTATTAGCAGTAGAAAGAGCAGATGTAGTCCTTATGATGATAGACGCAAATGAAGGAGTAACAGACCAAGATGCGAAAATAGCTGGAGAAGCACATGAAGCTGGTAAAGGTGTAATAATTGTTGTAAATAAATGGGACATATATGAAAAAGAAACAGGAACATTAGAAAAATATGAAAAAGGAATATATGAAAAATTAAAATATCTATCATATGCACCAATAATGTTTATATCAGCAAAAACAGGACAAAGAGTTCACAAGTTATTTGATATGATAAACTATGTAGCAGAACAAAATGCAATGAGAGTATCAACATCAATATTAAATCAAGTAATTAATGAGGCAATAGCATTAGTACAACCACCAACAGATAAAGGAAAAAGGTTAAAAATATTCTATGCTACTCAAGCTTCAACAAAACCACCAACATTTGTTATATTCGTAAACAACAAAGAACTATTCCATTTCTCATATGAAAGATATTTAGTAAATCAAATTAGAAAAGAATTTGGACTAAGAGGTACACCAATTAGAGTAATAGTTAGAGAAAAAAATGAAAGAGATGCATAAAAGGTAAATATTATATAAAGTAAAATAATATAAAATATGGAGGAAAAAATGATAGTATATATATTAATAGGAATAATTGCATATTTAGTAGGAAGTATAAACTTTTCAGTAATATTAAGTAAAAAAATGGCAGGATTTGATGTAAGAGAAAAAGGAAGCGGTAATGCAGGAACAACAAATATGTTACGTTCAGTAGGAAAAAAAGCAGCAATTTTTACACTACTTTTAGATATATTAAAAGGAGTTGTATCAATAGGAATTGCAATAATTTTAGGACTTATTGTGCCAGATATAAATAGGGAGTTATTAATACAAATAGCAGGTGTGTTAGTAATATTAGGACATACATTTCCGATATTTTTCAAGTTTAAAGGTGGAAAAGGTGTTGCAACATCTTTAGGAGTATTACTTCTTACAAATTGGCAAATAGGGTTAATTTGTTTAGTATTTGCATTAACATTAATGATAATAACTAAAATGGTATCATTAGGATCAGTTATGGTAGCAATACTATTTCCAATATTAGTACTTTTCATAAATACAAACTATATTGTATTAACAGAAGGTAAAAGTGGGAAAGACTATTTAATATATGCACTAATTTTATCATTAATAGTACTATTTAATCATAGAGCAAATATTGATAGAATCCTTAAAGGAACAGAAAATAAGGTTAGTTTAGGAAAGAAAAAATAAGAAACTAAAAAATATACTAAAATTATAAACATTAGATGAATAAAAGAAAAACAGAGAGGAAAAAGACTATGAAAAAGATAGGTATAATAGGAGCTGGAAGTTGGGGAGTTGCACTAGGGGTACATTTAGCAAGTTTAGGAAATGAAATTAAAATATGGTCATTTAATGAAGAAGAAACTAAAATGATAAATGAAGATAAAAAATGTAAATTTTTGCCTGGAGTTGATATTCCCTCAAACTTAGAAGCATCAAACAATTTTGAGTATGTTATAGATAATGCAGAATTTATAATACATGTAACACCATCTAAATTTACAAGAGAAACTTTTAAACAATATAAAAAGTATGTTGGTAATAAACCAGTAATAATATGTTCAAAAGGTTTTGAAAAAGAAAGTTTAAAAACACTAGATGAAGTACTAAAAGAAGAAATGCCTGAAGTAAGAGTTGGAGTTTTATCAGGACCAAGCCATGCTGAAGAAGTATCTTTAAAAGTACCAACACTTTTAGTAGTTGCATCTTACGATGATGAAATATTAGAATTAATACAAAGTACATTTATGTCTGAAACTATGAGAATATATACTTCAAAAGATGTTAAAGGTGTAGAACTAGGTGGAGCTTTAAAAAACATTATCGCATTTTGTGCAGGAGTAGCTGCAGGAATGAAATTAGGAGATAATACATATGCAGCACTAATAACAAGAGGATTAAGCGAATTAACAAGATTAGGAACTACTTTAGGCGGAAAACATGAAACATTTTATGGACTTAGTGGGCTTGGAGATTTAATTGTAACTTGTTTAAGTGAACATAGTAGAAATAGGAGAGCTGGAAAATTAATAGGACAAGGAAAAACAATAGAAGAAGTACAAAAAGAAGTTGGAATGGTAATTGAAAGTATTGATAATATTGAAGTAGCATATGAACTAGCTAAAATACATAATATAGACATGCCAATTGTAGAAGGTGTATACAGAGTATTACATGAAGGTTATGATCCTCAAGCTGGAATTAAAAATTTAATGACAAGAGATAAAAAAAGTGAATATTTAGCATAAAATTACAAATACTATATAAAATATGTGTAAGGAGTATATAGTATGGAAATGATTGATAAAGTCACTAGAACAGCTAAAAAAATGTATACAGGAGTATGTAATAAGACAGAAAGTTTTTCTAAAGAAACAAAGTTAAAGTTTAAAATTAGAACATATAAAGATGATATTGAAGATATTTATCAAGAAATAGGAAAAAGAGTATATGAAATATATATGATAACAGATAGTAACGAGATAGATAGTAAGTTACTGAGCGAGTGTTTAAAGGTAAGTAATTTAAGTCTTAAAATATCAGATTTAGAAAAAGAAATATTGGAGCTTAAAAACAAGACGAAATGTTTTAACTGTGGTACAAAAATAGAAAAATGTGATAAATATTGTTTTAATTGTGGTGAAAAACAACAAGAAGAAACTAAAAAAAATGAAAGCGAGAATGATAAAGATAGTAAGCAAGCTAAAAAAGAAGACTTACAAAAAACAATAATGGTAGAATCAAATGTAAAAGATATAGATGTTGATGATTACAATATTTATCAAGAAGAACTAGATAATTTAGCTCAAACAGTTGAGATAGAGTCTAATAACTTATTAGATAATGATAAGTATAATATATAAAAGAATAAAAAAGCATAAATTTAATGAAGTAGGTATAAAATGAAAGCAGTATTACAAAGAGTAAAAAAAGCAAATGTAAAAGTAGAAGGTAAAGTTGTAGGTGAAATAAACAAAAAAGGTTTTATGATCCTATTAGGTGTAGGGCCTAATGATACAACAAAACAAGCAGACTATTTAGTACAAAAAATATCTAAACTAAGAGTATTTGGAGATGAAAATGGTAAAATGAATTTATCTATTAAAGATGTTGAAGGTGAACTTTTAATAGTTTCACAATTCACACTTTATGCAGATTGCTCAGCAGGTAATCGTCCAAGCTTTATAAAAGGTGCTAAACCAGATTTAGCAAATGAGTTATACGAATATTTTTGTAACAAATGTACAGAAAATGGTATAAAAGTAGAAACAGGAATATTTGGAGCAGAAATGGATGTTGAATTAATTAATGATGGACCAGTAACAATAATATTAGAAAATGATTAATAAATTAGTAGAGGAAAAAGAATTATCTTTATTTCTCTATTTTTTTACTTCTTTTTTATATTTAAATTTATTTTAATTGTTTTTTATTTTATTTCTTTTTTACCTGCTATTTTATATATTTATTTTCTTTCTTCTTTTTTAGAGTATATATTCATAAATGCTGAGGATAATATATATAATAACTAAAAAATGGAGGTATAATTTGAAAAAATATAAAATATTTGCATATATCATAGTAATACTTAGTATTATTGGAGTTTCTGTATTGATATATAATAATGTATATGCGGAAAATGAAGATTTCCTATTACAAGAAAAAGTAAAAGCAGAAATAGAATATTTAGAAGGAGAAATAATAAATATATTTAATAGTTTAAACAATATAAATATTAAAGGATATACAATAGTATCAGAAGAAATAGAAGTTAAAAGTTCAGAAGATTCTGCTAATAGTTCTAGTGCTAGTTCTAATAATGAAGGAAGCGGAACTGAGAGTAGTAGTTCTAGTGAAACAGAAGAATATAACATACAAGATATAGGGATATTAACTAGTGGAGAACAAGAAATAAACTGGGAAGAGATAAAAGAAAAAATAGAATTAATACACCAAACACTCCCAACAATTACACTAGACCTATATGAATTACAAATAGGAAATGAACAAATTTTAAATTTTAATAATGAAATAGATAGATTAACAATATTAATAAAAGAACAAGACAAAGAAAAAGCATTAGTAGATTTAGCATTAATATATGAATATATTGTAGAGTTTTCAAAAAAAGTTTATGGAAATACTTTAGAAAGTAATATATTAGAAGTAAAAAAAGATATATTTAAATCATATTCAATATTAGATACTGAAAATTATGTAGAAATGGAACAATTTTTAAATAATGCACTTACTGTGTATTCAAATATAATAGGGAATATGGAAATAAATGAATATATGCAATATGAAATAAATAAAGGATATGTAATGTTAAATGAACTGAAAAATGCTGTGCTTTTAAATGATAGAGAAGTATATTTAATAAAATACAAAAATTTAGTAGAACAATTATCAAATATATGATATAATTATTTTTGTGGTAAACTAGAATAGTCGCTGATAATTTCCGAAAGGAATTATGAGAGGAAAGTCCGGGCTCCATAGAGAGTGATGCTAGATAACGTCTAGTGAGGGTAACCTTAAGGAAAGTGCAACAGAAAATAACCGCCAAGTAAATTGGTAAGGATGAAAAGGCGAGGTAAGAGCTCACCGCTATTATGGTGACATAATAGGCTGTGTAAACCCCATCTGGAGCAACACCTAAAAAGAAGATTAAGCTTTCTCGAGCGCCTTCTGATGTGTGTGGCTTGAGGTATATAGTAATATATATCCTAGATAAATGACTATTTTAAATGACAGAACCCGGCTTACAGGTTTACCACAAAATATATTAAAAGAGATAAAATGTAAAAGATTAAAAAAATCAAATATAAGCTAAAACAGAATTAAATGTTTTAGCTTTTTTTCTATTTGTAACTTTATTGTGAAATTATCTAAAAATCTTTACTTTTAGCTGAAAAAAATATATAATACGTGAAGTAAGAAAGGTAGGTTTTGGAATGGAAAAAATAGAATTCTTAGCAGTAGACGAAGTTGAATTAACAGGTTTTTTATACAAAGGAAATAGTAAAACTAAAGATGTAGTACTTGCTGTTCATGGTATGAGTAGCAATTGTTTTAAAAAACGTGAAGATATACTTCAAGAAAAACTAGTTCAAAATAATATAGACTTTTTTTGCTTTAATAACAGGGGAAGTGAAATAGTAAAATACCTAAAAGTATTAGGAGAAAGAAAATTAGGTGGAACTGCATATGAAGACGTTTTAGACGGATATGAAGACATAGTAGGTGCAATTTTAAAACTTAAAGAACTAGGATATGAAAATATATATTTATATGGTCATAGTTTAGGAAGTACAAAAATAGTATATACTTATAATGAGTTACTAGAAGAAAACGATGACACAATAAATAATATTAAAGGAGTATTTTTAGCATCATTAATAGATATACCAAAAGCATTAAAAATGTATACAAGAGAAAAATATGAGGAAATATATACATATGCTATAGAAAAAGAGAAAATAGGCAAAGAATATGAATTAATGCCACCTAAATCATCAATACACCCAATTAGTGTAAAATCTTTTTTACGATATCTAAGAGATAATGACAAAATAAATTTTGCACAATATGGTATTAACGAAAAATTCGAAAAATTAAACAATATAAAATCACCTATATTTATGAGATGGGGAAATGTAAATGAATTTATATTACAAAATGCAGAAGATCTAGTTCAAATAGTGGAAAAAGCATTACAAAATAAAGTTAAAGATATAGGATATATTGATGGTGCAGATCATGGTTATTCAGAAAAAGAAGAACAATTAGCAGAAGAAGTAGTAAACTTTATAAAAAAGATAAAGTAGGATAGATACAAGGCTTATATACAAATTGGAGGATGTTAATAGTATGTATGAAAGAAGTATAATTGTATTAGAACGATATTTAGAACGAATATTAGAATTTAATAAAGATAATAATGTAAAATCAAATTATGAAAAATATTCAGAATTATTAGAAAAAGTAGAAACATTTCAAATAGCTACAATAAATGAGGGGAAGATAATTGAAGAATTTGATTTAACAGTTAAAGATATAGAATTGATACAAAAGCAGCAAGCAATATTAATTGCAGAAAATAAAAAGCTAGATGATGCAAGACATAATCTATTTATAGATTTAGGAGAAGATTCAAAAAATATAGAAACTAAATTATTAAAAATAGAAAGAGTTTTAGATAAAAATCATCAAGAATTAAAAGAATTAAGAAAAGAATTTATAGAAAACTTAAATGATTTTGGAGATAGACAAAAAGAAAGAAATAAATGTGAAAAAGCAAGAAGGCTAACAGAAGCAAGTCATATAGAATATATAAAAGAAACTGTAAAAGAGTTTTCTTTAATAGATATAAAAGATATAAAAGCTTTAAAAGATTTCTTAGATTCAGAAAAAGAAACTGTAAAACAAGAAATATTTGATATAATGCTTAGAAATGGTAAAAGTGAAAAAGTAGGGTTTGATGAAAATATCATAAAAAGAGCAATAAAAGTAAGAATGGAAATTGCAGAAAAAGAAATAGAGTCATATGTACTTGTATATGATAGAACTAAAAAACTTTTAGCAGAAATAGAAAATGATAATTTGAAATTAGATAAATACAAAAAAGTATTAAAAGATGTATCTTCAAAATTAGATTTTCTAGAAGCAGAAAAAGAATATATTGCAAGCTTTTTAGATTATGAAAGAATGACAACTATAGGAGGAGCAAAAGCACATCAAAGATTAATGGAAGAAGCATGTAATAATTTTGAACTAGATTTAATGCAAATAAATAGCCTATATGAATTAATATTAAGAGAAATATCAAATAAATCTACAAAAAAAATATATGATGAACTATATAACAATACATATCTTAAAAATATAGAAGACAGACAAAAAAACTTTGAACAAGAAGCGAGTTCTCTTAAAACAAATTTAGCTACAGTAATAAATTCAAATTACTGGAGAATTGACGGTATAACAAATATATATAATATTTTTGATGAAGTAGTAACTACTAGGTACGAAAAGGATTTATCAGAATATAAAAATGAATATATAGAATACGAAGAAGATGACGAAGAATATGATTACTATGATGAAGAAGACATTGAAGAAGATGAATATATTTTTCAAAATAATTCTAAAATAATACAAAATGAAGAAATGAGAAAAAATCAAAAAGAAGAATTAGAATTAAATCAAATACTTCAGTCAGTTGTTAATAGTAATGAAGAGTATGAAGATGAAGAAGACGAAGAAGATGATTATGATTATCAAGAAGAAAAAGCTATAAAAACAGAAAAAAAACACTCACCTAAAAGATATAAAAGTTTTTATGAAGATAAAGAATCAGAAAAATATGAAGAAGAGGAAGATGAAGATTATGATAGTTATGATTATGGATATAATCTAAAAGATGATGAAGAAGACGAAGAAGACGAATATGATGATGACGATGAATATATAACCCATGATGACTTTGAAATGGAACTTGATAAGATATTAGAAAGAACAACAGCTAAAATTGAATTTAAGAAGAATAAACGTAAGGAAATAGAAGAGCAAGAAGATGAATATGAAGATATAGTTTTTCAAGAAGCTAGTGTAACTAAAACAAAAGAAGGTAAACGAACAATGAAACAAGATAAAAAATTACTTAATAAATTGTTCGGTAAAAATTAGGAAAGAGGAAACTAAATGTTAAAATTAGAAAAAATAACTAAAAAATATGTTACAAGTGGTATGGAAGTTGATGCACTAAAAAAAGTTGACTTAGAATTTAGAAAAAATGAATTTGTTTCTATTTTAGGTCAAAGTGGGTGTGGTAAAACAACATTATTAAACATAATAGGAGGACTTGATAGATATACATCTGGAGATTTAATGATAAATGGTAAATCTACAAAAGAATTTAAAGATAAAGACTGGGATTCATATAGAAACCATTCTGTAGGTTTTGTATTCCAAAGCTATAACCTAATATCACACCAAAGTGTATTAGCAAATGTAGAATTAGCATTAACAATATCAGGTATTGGAAAAGCAGAAAGAAAACAAAGAGCAATAAAAGCATTAGAAGATGTTGGGCTAAAAGATCATATAAATAAAAAACCTAACCAATTATCAGGTGGGCAAATGCAAAGGGTTGCTATAGCAAGAGCATTAGTAAATGATCCAGAAATAATACTTGCAGATGAACCAACAGGAGCATTAGATACAAAAACTAGTGTTCAAGTAATGGAAATATTAAAAGAAATTGCTAAGAAAAAATTAATAATAATGGTAACACATAATCCAGAACTTGCCCAGGAGTATTCAACAAGAATAGTAAAAATATTAGATGGTGAAATAATTGGAGATTCAAATCCATATTCTTCAGAAACAGAAGAAGGTAAAGAAAATAAAGAAGATAAAAAAGAAACTTTAAAACTAGGTAAAACATCAATGAATTTCTTTACTGCATTAAATTTAAGTTTAAACAATTTAATGACTAAAAAAGGAAGAACAATATTAACTGCTTTTGCAGGAAGTATTGGAATAATTGGTATAGCTTTAATACTTGCGATATCAACAGGTGTTCAAAACTATATAGATAGTGTTGAAGAAGACACATTATCATCATACCCAGTAACAGTAGAAGAATCTGCAATAGATATGGGAAGTATGATGCAATCTTTTATGGGAAACTTAGGTGAAGAAGAAGTAGAAAAAGATGAAAACACACTATATTCAGCAGATATAATGGGAGAAATGCTAAATACATTATCTGGAACAGTTAGTAGTAATAATTTAGAAGAGCTTAAAAAACATATTGAAAATTCAGATAATCAAATATCAGAAAATTCAAATGCTATTAAATATGATTATGATATGAATATAAATATATACAGAGAAGTAGAAAATGAAATAGTTCAAGTAAATCCAAGTACAGTTTTAGAATCTGTAGGTATGAATTCTACAACTCCAGATACAGAATCAGGTTCTCCAATGGAGACTATGACAGCAGCAAGCCCTATGATGTCTATGACAGCAACTAATACTGACGTATGGACGGAGTTATTAGATAATGAAGAATTATTACAATCACAAAATGAGTTGTTAGCAGGTTCATGGCCTACTAAATATAACGAAGTTGTAATAATAACAAATGATGAAAACGAAATAACAGATTATGTATTATATTCAATGGGATTAAAAAATTCAGCTGAATTAGAAGAAATATGGGAAAATGTTCAAGCTGGAAATGAACCAGAAGATATTGAGCAATCTAAATATACGTATGACGAACTTTTAGGAATTACATTTAAATTAGTGTTAAATACAGACTTATATGCTAAAGAAAATAACTTATGGATTGATAAATCAGAAAATCAAGAATTTAAAAATCAAGTTATAAAAGATGCAGAAGAAATAAAAGTAGTAGGAATAATTAAACCAAAAGAAGAATCAATGTCAAGTACAGCAGGTATGGTAGGATATTTAACAGACTTAAAAGAACATGTAATTACTAAAACTAATGAATCAGAAATAGTAAAAGAACAAGTTCAGAACCCAGAGATAAACATTTTAACAGGATTAGAGTATCCAACAGAAGAAGAAATGCAAAATAACTATACTCAAGAATTAACTCAGGAACAAAGAATGGCAATGGCTCAATTATCAGCAGAAGAAATATCTAAAATGATGGAAGCATACACATCAAATTCAAGTGCAACATATGAAAATACAATGAAAACTCTAGGTGCAGTTGATATTAATAAACCTTCAGCAATTAGTATATATCCAAAAGACTTTGATGCTAAAGACAACATAGTTGCAGAAATTGAAAAATATAATCAAATGCAAAGAGATAATGGAAAAGAAGAAAATGTAATAACATATACAGATATGATTGCATTAATGATGAATTCAGTTAATCAAATAGTTGATACAATTAGCTTAGTATTAATTGCGTTTGTTGCTATATCGCTTGTAGTTTCATCTATAATGATTGGTATAATAACATATATATCAGTATTAGAAAGAACAAAAGAAATTGGTATCTTAAGAGCTGTAGGGGCATCTAAAAAAGATATTTCAAGAGTATTTAATGCAGAAACATTTATTGTAGGAGCAATATCTGGTTTATTAGGAATATTAATAACAATAGGTCTTACTTTCCCAATAAATGCTATAACATACATTATAACAGGTGTAGAAGTTCAAACAATGTTACCATTAACAGCAGCAGCTATTTTAGTTGGTATTAGTATACTTCTTACTGTATTTGCAGGATTAATTCCTTCTAGTTTTGCTAGTAAAAAAGATCCAGTAGAAGCTTTAAGAACAGAATAAAAAATAAATATAAAAAACAAATTAAAATGTAAATTAAAAACATTCAAAAAAGGACTAGGTATCGTGATACTTAGTTCCTTTTTAGAGTTGACGTAAAACGGTAAGTATGCTAAAATATTGTTGTAAGAAGTAAAAAGGAGATGATGGTATGGATCGATTAAAACAAATATCAAAATATGTATTAGGAATAGTAGCCTTTTTCCTATTTTCAAATTTCTTAATTTATGTAGGATTAAATTCAGATTATGAAGAAATGGTAAGATTAGATAAAACAGCTGAAGTAGATATATTTCAAGCAGAATCAACATATATTAATGGAAGAATAAGAGGAACTATAGATTTAAGTGATAATACAGATATAATAGGAAAATATCTAAAAATAGAAATACTATCAGATAATAATGTTGTACTTGGGGAAAAATATATTGAAATAGTAGAGCAGCAAAATGAAGAGAATATGCAAGTTTTTGAAATATTATATGAGTTAAAAAATAGTGATAGATATTTAATAGCTATTGTAGATGAAAAACCAGAAGTAGAAGAACTAAAATTATTACCAGAAAATTTAACACAACAACAAGTAGTTTTAGGAACAATATTTGCGATACTAATATTCTGGGTATAAAAGATTATTAAGAAAAATAAAGAAGAATTAAAGAGAAATAGAAATTCAATACTAATATATTAGTATGAAGTTCTATTTTTTTAATCATTTTTAATTGTAAAATAAAAGTCTATAAAATATTTACAATATGTCGAATTATGGTATAATATTTAAGTATAAAATACAAAAATAAGAGGAGGAAGAAAATGAGAGCAGAAATAGTAGGAGAGAATTTACCAGTATTAATTTGTAAATTAGATAAAGGAGAAACAGTATTTACAGAAGTAGGTGGAATGACATGGATGGACGATGGTATAGAAATGAATACATCTACAAATGGTGGGATAATGAAAGGTTTAGGAAGAGCTCTATCAGGTGAATCAATATTTATGAATAACTATACAAGTACAAAAGATAATGCAGAAATTGCATTTGCATCAAGTTTTCCAGGAAAAATATTAGAATTTGATATTGGAGAAGAAAAAATAATATGCCAAAAAAGAGCATTTTTATGTGCAGAAAAAACTGTAGATATGAAAATGAAATTCAGAAAAAAATTAGGTGCAGGATTTTTTGGTGGAGAAGGATTCATTATGCAAGAATTAAGTGGAACAGGAAAAGCATATGTAGAAATAGATGGATCACTTGTAAAAAGAGAAATTAAACCAGGAGAATTACTAAAAGTAGATAATGGATATGTAGCAGCAATGACAGAAGGAATTAATTTAGATATAACAACTGTAAAAGGAGTTAAAAATGTAGTATTTGGTGGAGAAGGATTATTTTTAACAACATTATCAGGAAATGGAACAGTATGGCTTCAAACAATGCCAGCTTCTAAATTAGCATCAAACTTATTACTTGGAACTACATCAAATTCAAATTCAGGTGGTTTAATAGGAAGTATATTAAGCTAAAAAGCTAATTAGAGGTAGATATGGATAGAATAAAAAGATTAATATTATATTTTGTAGGAATAGTACTATTTTTCATATTTTCAAATTTCTTAATTGATGTTGGATTAAATTCAGCATATACCAAAATAGACGAAATAGAAAAGCCAAATAATGTATTGATATATCAAGCTGAAGCAACAGCTGTTAATGGTAGAATAAGAGGTGTAATAACTAATAAAAATCAGGAATATTACGAAGGTAAATACTTAAAAATAGAGTTATTTTCCAGAGGAGATAATATTCTAGGTGTTAAATATATAGAAATAGATGATATACCAGAAGAAGGTACACCATTAGAAATATTATTTAATATACATGATGTTAAAAAATATAGTATAACAGTTGTAGATAACAAACCAGAAGAAAAAGAAATAGAAGATGTATTACAAGAAATGTTAACACCAGAAATTGTTTTTAGTACTATGATAAAATTAATAATATTATTCTAATAATATAAAGTGCAAAAACATAGAGAGTTTAATATGAAAAATAAAGTAAAACAAGCAACTAATTTTAGAAGCTTGTTTTACTTTTGTTTACATAGATAATTATAGTTACATATTAAACATAAAAAGTTTTGTTATTAGAATATATTACCATACCAGGTTTTGTGTTTTTAGGTTTTTTTACATATTTAACTTCACACATATCAACAGGTGTATTAGAAGAATATTTAGCTTTACTGTGTTCTTTAGCAATTTTAGCACACTTAATTAAAACATCATCAGATGGAAGGTTGTTATTTTCAACCTGTAAGATACAATGACTACCATGTATATCTTTTGTATGAAACCATAAAGAATTTTTGCTTGCATATTTTAAAGTTAAATAATCATTTTCTTTGTTATTTCTTCCAACTAATAAAGTAAAACTATCTACTTGGTATTTGATTGGATTAAAGGAAGTTACTGAATTAGATTTACTAATAGGATTTTTATTATTTGATTTTTTATTTGCTTTTTTTCCATATTTTGAATTTTTATTTTCATTTTTTAAGATATTAGAAGTATTCCTAAAAATTAAATTTTCTGATATCTCAACCTCAATTTCATTAATATCATCTACAGAAGAGCTATTATCTAAAGAAAATAAAATGCTTTCTAGATAATTAATTTCATTTAGAGTTTCTTCTTTTTGGACAGAAACTATTTCTAAAGCATTTTTTAACTTAGAATATTTTTTAAAGAAAATTTTAGCATTTATACTAGGTGAATATTTCTTATCCAATTTAATAGTTATTTCTTCGTTATTATCATAATAATTATTTAAAGCTATTTCACTTAAATTATATGATAAATTTTTAATTGTATATAAATTTGCTGTAAGTAACTCGCCATATAATTTGTATGTATCCATATTCTTACATTCATCTAACTTTTCATTAATATTTAATAATCTTTTTTGATGTTTTTTTAAAGTATTTGATACTATCTTTATATTCTTATCTTTTAAATTTTTAAATTCTTCATTTTTTTCTTTATCAAAATAAAAATCATCTAAAAAAGTATTTAAATGTAACTCATTATTAATATCTTTATCATTTTTATTATCAATACTATCTTCATCATTTAAAGTTAATGTATAACCTTTATCATAACCTGTAAAATAAAGATCAGAAGTATTTTGAGCTGACAATATTTGAATAATGTAGTTATATAATTTCCTTATATCTTCTATTAAATTTGTATTAATATTTAAATTTTCAATATGAAAATCAATAAAAGATTTACTAATTCCAGTAAATGTATTAGATATACTTTTTGCTAAATTTAAAGAAGTATCTAGGTGATTATAAAATTCATCAAAATTAGTACAATCTAAAATATTAAGCTTAGTTGATTTTGGAAGTATATATCTGCTATGAGGAGTAATATCTCTATCAGAACTTATGATATGTCTTAAGCTATCAATGATAATTCCATTTTCATTAACTAAAATAATATTACAATGTTTTCCCATTAATTCAATAATTAGTTTTTTAGAAATAATATCATCAATATCATCAAATCCTTCAAATTCAAATGTTAATATTCTTTCAAAGTTAGAAGTAATAACATTTTTTAAAAATAATCCTTGTAAATGTTTTCTAAGTACCATACAAAAATTAGTTGCAATTTTAGGATTTGGTTTAGGATAATTTGTAATATTTACCCTATAATTAGATGAGTCTATACAAATATTTAATAAATAGTTTACTCTATTTGAATATATTCCAATATGAAGTGTATTTCTTAAAGGGTGTAATATTTTATCAATTCTCCCCCCAATTAGTTTTTGCAATTCTATTCCTATTGTTTTTGTAACAATACCGTCAAACGCCATATATTTTGCTCCTTTATCTATACATAAATTTGAAATTTAGTATAACATAAAATCTTTAAAAAAGCTACTTGAATTAAAATAAGTAAAAGTATATAATTAGAAAAATTAGTAAAAGTAATAATTACTTAGACTGGAGGAATTA
>CAYJKK010000011.1:49289-58171 GCA_964370905.1 uncultured Clostridium sp.
TAGAAGAAAAAATAGGACAGATGCTAATTGTTGGTATGGATGCACATAAAATTAAGCCAAAATTAGAAGAATTAATATTAAAATATAGGATTGGTGGAGTGATGTTATATAAAAAAGATTATTCTACATATAAAGAAATGGTTGAAATGATAAACTATATTAAAGAGTTAAATAAGAATAATAAAGTGCCAATTTTAATTTCAATAGACCAAGAATGTGGTAGAGTAAATAGGATGCCTAAAGAAATACACAACTTAGAAAGTCAAAGTGAAGTAGCAAAAAAAGGCATACAATATGCAAAAAAACATACTAATGTCTTATCTAAAATGCTAAATCATGTTGGTATAAATATGAATTTTGCACCAGTTCTAGATTTGAAAAGATTTGAGGATAATCACCCAATAGGTGATAGAGCATTTAGTGATAATGTAGAAGATGTAATTAAATTTGGTAATATATATGTTAATTCAATGAAAGAAGAAAATATAGTACCAGTAATAAAACACTTTCCAGGTCATGGTGCAACAAAAGAAGATACACATTTTTCATTATCTAGTATAAGTAATTCAGTAGAAGAACTAGAAAAAAGTGATTTAATACCATTTAAGAGTTTAATAGATGGTGGTATCGATACTATGTTAGTAAGTCATATTAGAATAAATGCTATTGATAAAAAGTTACCAGCATCTATGTCTAAAAAAGTAATTACATCACTAATTAGAAAAAGATATAGATATAATAGAGTACTAATAACAGATGATATGAGAATGAAAGCTATTCAAATATTTTTTGGTAAATATAATGCAGTATTAAAAGCAATAAAAGCTGGAAATGATATAATTTTATTAAAATATATCAACAATGATAAGATTATTGATAAAATATTAAAACAAGTAAAAACAGGAAAAATAAAGGAATATAAGATAAATAAAAGCGTAAGAAGGGTTCTAAAATTAAAAGAAAAATATAATATAAATGATAAAGAGATTAATTATGATGAAACTTTTGTTGAAACAATAAATAAAAAGATTGATGAACTTAAAATTGACAAAACCGTTAAAACCTAATATAATATATAAAGTTTTATGTATACAAGGAAATAAATAATTTTATTTTGAAAGGAAATTTAGTATGAAAAAAGATCTAATTGTAGTAGCATCAAACAACAAAGGGAAAATTCAAGAGATTCAAAACAAATTTGAACCACTAGGAATAATATGTGTTGGTATGGAAGAATATCTAAAGAAAGATTTAGATATTGATGAAACTGGAGAAACATTTGAAGAAAATGCAAAAATTAAAGCAATAGCATTATCAGAACTAATAGAAGGTAGCCAGTGGGTATTAGCAGATGATTCAGGACTTTTAATTGAAGCTATGCCAAATGAATTAGGTGTTAAAACAGCAAGATTTAGGAATGATATTCCAATAAAAGATAGGTTTAACCTTATTTTAGATGAATGCAAAAATGTAAATAACTATAATGCTAAATTTGTATGTGTATTAGTAGCTATTTCTCCATTTGGAGAAATGATTGTGGTAGAAGGAGAAGAAAAAGGTTTAATAGTAGAACCAAAAGTAGATGGTGGTTTTGCATATGACCCTATTTTCTATTATCCGCCATATGAAAAAACTAATGCAGAAATGACAACTGAAGAAAAGAATACTATTTCCCATAGAGGAATAGCGTTAGATAAGATGTATGAGGAATTAAAAAAATAGCAACTTTAAAGAGATACTGTAATATAGTATCTCTTTATTTAACTCGAAATATAGCACTTACTATTAGTTGACATAAGTGTAAATTAATAGTATAATGTAGTAGACAAAATTTTAAGGATGTTTAATTATAATGTATTAGACAAAGGATAACAATTATTTGAAAGGAAGACTTGCTATGTTTGGACTACTTAGGAAAACAAAGATTCAAAAAAATGGAGGAAATAATTTAACAAATTGGCTTAATCAGAACAATTTAATAATTGATCAGATATATAAAATATTACGAACTATAGGAATTTTTTATTTAGATGTAAATACTGTTAAAACTGAAATCAATGATAATGTGCTGGTTATGTATTTTGTTACCCCAGAAAAGTTAGATGTAAAAATAACTTTGCTAGATAACAAAAACATATTAGTAGAGTATGAGGAAGAAGGAGAAAATGTAAAGCTAGAGTTTGATAGATTTGTAAGAGAATTGTCAAGAGAGGAAGATGCTATAGACTATAGTGTTAAGCTTAAAACAGATGACTTAGGTGTTACTACATATTCTTTTGAAAAAACATTAAAACTAGAAGGAGTAAAAGCAAATGCAGAAATTATAACTGTATGTCTTAAATTTAAGGAAACTCCAAATGACATTATGCTGTTAAATCATTACCTCAAAACAATTACTAAAGTCGATTATGGACACATATATGCAACTATCATATCTCTATTAGGATATACTAGTTGGTGTATTGGTAATCTTAACATTAAAATTGAAATCAGAAGGGATTATGATGATGATCGAGTTATAATACCATATGCAATTGAATTGAAAAATGGAATAGTAATTAGATATATTTCTTCTATGGCTGATAAAGGATATTTTAGATATGAGGATAATAAATATTATCGTAATACAAGTCAAACTTCAGAATATATGCTAAACAAGAAGAAACATTTTGGAGAAGTTTTAGCTGCTTTTCACAGAAATGGATATACAACGGATAAGCAAGACAAAATAATAAAATCTGATTGGAAAAGTAACCATTTGAAATTTGAATAATTAACTAAAGGCTCACAGTATTACTGTGAGCCTTTAGTTGACATAAATCAAGAAATGATATATAATATTTATGAAATATTTATATGAAAAATAGCTATACTATGCTATTTTGTGTAAGAGAGCGAAAGGAAGTAACATTATGAAAAACAAAAGAGAAGAATTTGAATTAACACTAGGAGTTGAAGAATTAAAAACATTTTTAAAGCGGAACAATGTAGATGAAGAAAGAGTCTTAGAAATATTTAAAAAATATAATATCTATTTATTAGAATTAGATATAGAGAGTTTAGATATAAACCAAGAGTTAATATATTTAACTGGATACTCTATAACTACTAAGTTTGAAGTAACTATTTCTGCAGAAGAAAACGATATTATAATAGAAATTTTTAGATCAGAGAAAGATTTAAAAAGAATCTACATAGCTAAGAATTCACCTAAATACAAACTATATGAATTAAAAAACAATATGGAATTTACATTAGAAAAAGAAAGTTACAAATGTGAATTTACAATTTCTAGATTTATCCATATTAATTCATTTTACTTTAATTTTAGAGGGAATTATGATGAGAATCGAATTGAATGTTTAAAACAATATATTTCAAATTTGAAATTTGTAAATTTTGCTGTTATATATACAGTAATATCTTCAATACTAGGTTATGAAGAAAAAGGCATAAATGAGATAAATTATCTTGAAATGCAAATAGGTAATGTTGGAGTAGATGAAAGTTTTAGAATAGTATATCATATAGAGATACAGCATGGTATAGTTAAAAAATATTTAAGAGATACACTATATAAAGGTAAATTCAGATATGAAGATGGTGTATTTTATTCAGACGAAACTAAAAATAATCCGATTACTAACTTTGGCATTAAACCTAGAATAGTAGAGGTATTAGCATTTTTAAGAAGTCAAAAGAAACTAGATGATGCTCAATATTATTTTATTAAAGATGATTGGAGAAAAAACTGGTTTAGATAATAAAAAAATCCTTGTAGTTAACACTATGAGGATTTTTTTATGTAAAAGAATAAAATTTAATATATCTTTAAATAATAGCTATTTTATACTATTAAAATAAGCCTTAGTTTGAAATATTATGTAAATTATGATATAATATAAATGTAAAAAATATTAAGTATATTTTATCAATAAGTAGAGAGGTTGATAAAAACATTATGAAGGAGAGAACAAGATGACAAGAAAACAACTAAAAGTAATAATGATTACTTTATTAACACTTATTATTATGAGTGTTGCAATTTATGCAAACTACAATATGTCTGTACAAGAAGGAAGTACAGCAGAAAAAAAAGCTATGAAAAAAGTCGATTTAATTTCTCAAACTTTCGAAAAGAATTATGCGGAATTGGAAGTTGTAAATATCAGTGAAGACAGGTATAGTTACCAAATAAATGTACCATATGGGGACGATGAAATATACATCAAATCAGAAAGGGAAATGGAAATTGTCAAAAATGAAGACAGCATATATGAAATACAAATACCGCTATATGAAGGTGATCACTTAGTAGAAGTGCAATATGATGATATTCCAGTAGTCGAACATACTGAAGGAACAAATTATGGACCACATGATGAATATGCTTGGGATATTCAATATTATGAAGTTTTGTATGATATGTGGCCAGGACCAATTTTCTATGACCTTGAAACAATATATCATGTAATACCTACAGAGCTAAATTCAGCATTTGATATTGAGTATGCTGATATATATCTAGAAAATATAGTATATGCTAAGTATATAATAAGACTACCAATAAACATGGAGTTAGAAGAAGGTCTGAAAATAAATATTTACACTATAGGCGAAGAATTATAGTAGAAATAATAAAAACTCTCTAAAAAAGGTGATATATGTATTAGAAATAACTAATACACATATCACCACTTTTTATGTCAAAATTAGAAAAAGAATATATTAGTTTCAATTATATATATTTTTTGTTCTATAATACAGGAAATTAAAAAATTAATATTTAAAATAATAACTATCTTAAAGATATAAACATAAAATATACAAATAAAAAAAAGAGGAGTATATTTATGGATTATCAATTATTAGAAAATAATAACTTAAAAATAGGTCAAAAAGCACCAGAGTTTTGTGCAGAAACAACAATGGGAAATATATGCTTAAAAGACTATCAGGGAAAATGGCTAGTACTTTTTTCACACCCAGCAGATTTTACCCCAGTATGTACAACAGAGATGATAGCATTTGCAAATATGAGTACATACTTTAATGAACTAAATACAGAACTATTAGGCTTAAGTGTAGATAGTAACAGTTCACATTTAGCATGGGTATATGATATATATATAAAAACAGGAATAAAGTTACCATTTCCAATAATAGCAGATAGGAATGGAGAAATAGCAAGAAAATATGGAATGATTTCAAATGAAATAAGTAACACAGAAACAGTAAGAAATGTATATATAATAGATGAAAATGGAGTTATAAGGGTTATACTAAGTTATCCTATGAATATAGGAAGGTTTATACCAGAAATATTAAGAACAGTAAAAGCACTTCAAGTTTCTAAGTGTAGTAATTTAGTTATGCCAGCTAATTGGGTTACGGGTCAGCCAGGAATACTTCCTCCACCAAAAACAATAAATGAATTAGAAGAAAGAGTAGCATATATAGAAGAAAACAATAATGGAATAAGTTGGTATTTAGGATTTAGTAAACCAGATGAAAAATGTATAGGTAATGAATAATACAATTTAAAGAGTAAATAATATAAATACTTAAAAAGAAAGGAAATATTTATGGAAAATAAAGTGATAAATTGCAATATTGGGACGTGTACACATAATGATGTACAAAAATGTAGATGTAAATTAGAAACAATTAATATATCACCTATTGGAAAAGTAGAGGTAGAGAGTAAAGAACAATCTATGTGTGAAAGTTATAACTGTTATAAATAAAAAAGTAAAAAAATTTTAATTAGAAACTTTTAATAAAGTAATATTAGAGAAGGGAAAAATCTCTTCTTTTTTAGTTTTAGTGATTGTAATTAATATAAATAAATAATATAATAAATACATGCTCTTAGGAAAATGGAGATTAAATAATGAAAATTTTTAAAAATAATAAAAAATATGTTGAATATTTTTTAAATATAAAACATTGGAATATCAATAAAAATTACAGATTGTTATTAGATTTTATTTTATGAAATTAAAAAAATATAAAAAAATTTTAAATTCTTTGCAATAAAATGATATTTCAAATTGTTATATATATGAAAGGGGAAACAAATGGACGTCCAAAAAATAGAAAAATACCTTGAACAAATTGTAAAAAATGATATTACAGCACTAGAAAACTTATATAATGAAACTAGAAGTTATGTATTTAGATTTGCTTTTTCAATAATGAAAAATAAAGAAGAGGCAGAAGATATAATGCAAGATACATACATAAATATTAATAAGTATGCTTCTAATTATGATGCAAAAACAAAGCCAATGTCATGGATATTAACAATTACTAAAAATTTATGTTTTAATAAATTAAAAAAACAAAAAAGAAATAATAATATGGATATTACTGAATTAGAAGAAACATTAGTTACAAATAATGATAATGCTTTTGATAAAGTTTTAGTACAAAATATAATAGAATCATTAAATGATGAAGAAAGACAGATATTTGTACTTCATTCAATAGAAGATTTTAAATTTAAAGAAATAGGAAAAATGTTAGATATGAAATTATCAACAGTTTTATCAAAATATCACAGAGCTTTAAAAAAAGTTCGTGAAAATTATGGAAAGGATGGTGTGAATTAATATGAAGGATAAAAAATTAAATAAAGATATGAATAAATTATTCGACAATATGATTTCTTCAGATTTTAGCGCCATTACAGAAAAAATTAGTAGTGGAAAAGGAGAAATTTTAGATATGAAAAAAGAAATAAATAATGAAATTAAAAATAAAAAAGAAAAGGTAAAATCAAAAATAAATTTACGTGATTGGATATGGCTTCCAAGTGTAGGAGCAGCAGTTTTAGCCCTATTTGTAGCAGTTATTATACCATCACAATCAGAACTTACAACAGTAACAATAGATGTAAACCCAGGAATAGAATTACAAGTAAACAACAAAGATGAAGTTAAAGAAATTACAGCATTAAATGAAGATGCTAAAAAAATAGTTGAAAGTGTAGATGTTAAAAATGATAACATCAAAACAGCAACAGATGAAATAATGCAATCAATGATAGACAATAAATATATATCAACAGAAGCAAATTCAGTATTAGTAACAGTAGATGAAGCAAGTAAAGAAGCAGAAAGAATTAAAAATGAATTTACAAATAGTATAGAATCATACTTAACAAGTAAAGATATTAATCCTTCAATAATAGGACAATTAGTAACAAGTTCAGAAGAATTACAAAAATTAGCAACTGAAAATAATATATCTTTAGGAAAAGCAGAAATAATAAATAAATTAATAGCAGTAAATCCAGAGTATACATTTGCAGAATTAGCTAAATTAAACACATTAGATCTAAGCCTATTAGTAGATGCTAAAGAAGACATATTAGAAGATTTAGAAATATTGGGTAATATATCAAATGGAAGTTATGTAGGATTAGAACAAGCAACTTCAGCAGTACTTGCAACTTTAGGAGTAACACAAGCAGATTTATCTGAATTAGAAACAGAAATAGATCATGATGATAACAAAATGGTATATGAAGTAGAATTTAAATACAATAACAAGGAATATGAATATAAAATTGATGCTTTAACAGGAACAATATTAAGTAGAGATATTGATGGAATTGATAGTACAGATATAGAAGATGAAATTGATGATAAAGATGATGATAATGACGATATGGATGATGACCAAGATGACGATAATGACGATATGGATGATAAAGATGATGATAATGACGATATGGATGATGACCAAGATGACGATAATGACGATAATGACGATATGGATGATGACATAGATGATCAAGATGATGATGACGATAATGATGACTAATACAAAAAAAGCTAGTAATTAAACATTATTAGCTTTTTTTGTTGTTTTAAAAATTTAAATATGATATATTATCTAGGGAAGAAAAGAGAGAAAAATGAAAGTAAGAGGAGTAGTATATGATAAATAATAAAAAAGTAGTAATCATAGGCGGACAAGGAACAGGAAAAACAACACTTGGAAAAAATCTATCTAAAGTATTAGGAATAGATATTTTACATATAGATAGCATACATCATCTACCAGGTTGGAAAGTAGAGAATAAAGAAAAAAGAGATGGAATGATACATAATTGGATAAATAAAGAAAAATGGATAACAGACGGAACATATACATCTACATTAGAAAAAAGAATAGAAGAATCAGATTTAGTAATATTTTTAAATTTTAATAAAGTTGCAAGACTAAGTGGAATAACAAAAAGATGTATAAAAAATTTAGGAAAAGAAAGACCAGAAATACAAGGCTGTAAAGAAAGATTAGATATATATTTTATTAAAAGAACAATATTATGGGATAAAGAAAAAGAAACTCAAATTTTAGAATTATTAAATAAATTTAAAGATAAAGATATAATAACATTTAAAAATAGGAAAACACTTAATAAATGGTATGTAAAACAATTTGGTATTAAAATAGATAAAAAAATATGAAAAAATATGGTGAGAATATATATAATTTTATTAATAGAAAGGGAAAATATGAATATTAATGAATTAAAGGAAATAGCACTAAAATTTCAAATAGAAGAAAAAGATATTTTTATAGAGCAATATGGAAATGGACATATAAATACAACAGTTATAATTAAATACAAGATAAGTAATGAGATAATTCCTAAATATATTTTACAGAAAGTAAATACAAAAATATTTGAAAATCCTAAAGAATTGATACAAAATATTGATAAAGTAACAACACATTTGCGTGATAAATTAATAAATGTTGGAAAAAACCCATTAAGAGAAACATTAAGTTTAATAGAAACAATAACTGGAGAAAAATACTATATAGATAATAAAGGACGTTTTTTTAGAATGTATAATTATATAGAA
>CAYJKK010000011.1:58196-60654 GCA_964370905.1 uncultured Clostridium sp.
TATGAAGGTGCTAAAACATTTGGAAAATTTGTAAAAGATTTACAAGATTTTGATGAATCCACTCTATATGATATACTTCCAAATTTTCATAATACAGAGGAAAGATATAAAGTATTTGAAGAAGCGGTTAATAATGATATAGAAAATAGAATAGATACTTGTAAGGAAGAAATAGAGTTTATTAAAGCAAGAAAAACATTTTGTAGTGTAATTCAAAAACATATAGATAGTGGAGAAATACCACTTAGAGTTTGTCATAATGATACTAAATTAAACAATATCCTATTTGATAAAGTAACAAATAAAGGATTATGTGTAATTGATTTAGATACAGTAATGAAAGGAACTATACTCTATGATTTTGGAGATAGTATAAGGTCTGGAGCTATTTCTTCAAGAAAAGATGAAATGTATTTAAATAATACATCTTGTGATATGGAAAAATATGAAATGTTTGTAAAAGGATACTTAGAGGAAACAAAAGATATATTAACTAAAAAGGAAAAAGAAAATTTAGCAAAAGCACCAATATTAATAGCATTAGAATTAGGAATGAGGTTTTTAACAGACTATTTAATAGGAGATGAATATTTTAAAATACATATGAAAAATCATAATTTAATAAGAGCTAAAAATCAATTTAAGCTAGTATTAGATATGGAGAAAAAGTTAGATAAAATGGTAGAGATAAATAATAAATATCTTTAAAGAAATGAGGTAATGTATGATAGATTTACATATTCACACAACTTATTCCGACGGATCTGACAGTGTTATAGAAATACTAAAAAAAGCAGAAGAAAAAAAATTAGAGGTAATTTCATTAATTGATCATAATAATTGTAATTCATATTTTGAATTACAAGATTTAGATGTATCAAAATATTATTCTGGAAAAATAATAAATGGCATTGAATTAAATACAAGTGTTTTAGATGTACCAATAGAAATACTTATATATGGTATTGATGTTGAAAAGTATAGAGAATATACTAAAAAGGTATATATGCCAGTAGAAAAGAGAAATAGTTTTGAGCTAATACAATTAAAAGAAGGATGTAAAAAAATGGGTATAGAGTTACCAGAAAATTTTGGTGAAGACTATGATCCTACAGGTTATGCATCAACATATATACAAGAATTTTTAAAGACTTGCAATAATATCAATATAGATAAAGAATCAGTAGAAAACCCATTAATATTTTATAGAAAGCATATATCAAATCCAGATAGTGTATTTTATATAGACCCAAATGAAACAGTACCAAAGTTTGAAGATTTGATAAAAGATATAAGAAAGTTAGGAGGAAGAGTATTTTTAGCACATCCTTATGAATATAGAAAAAATGCAAATAAGATTTTAAATCATGTTTTAGAGAACTGTGACATTGATGGATTAGAGTGTTATCATTCTTCATTTACTGCAGATGAAAGTAAATACTTAAGAAGTTTATGTGCAAAAAAAGGATTAAGTATTTCAGGTGGTTCTGATTATCATGGTGAATATAAACCAAATGTAAAGATGGGGGTTGTAAATCAAAATGAAACTATACCAAAAGATATTTTATGCTCATGGAAACATGAAAATAGTAGGAAAATTATAGATTTTAAAAGATATACTCACTTAGAAGTTGAATGCGCGGAAAGGTAAAATGATGAAAAAAGTTGAAATAATACCGCTTGGAACAGTATCTCCATATTGTAAAGATAAAATGAATTGTCCAGGTTTTTTAGTGAAAATAGGAAATGAAAAGATTCTTTTAGATGCTGGAAATGGAATAACAAGAGAAATGAATTTCCCAAGTGATTTAAATAATTTATATATTTTAATTTCTCATTACCATAAAGACCATTATGGAGATTTAGGATCGATTCAATATGCTTCTTATGTATATAATAAATTACACTTATTAGAAAAACCAATACATATATATATGCCTAAAGAAGATGTAGATAATAGTAAATTGGAGATAATATCAAATAAGCAAACATACTCAAAATATCACGATATAGATGAAAGTAGTAGATTGAAAATTAGTGATATTGAAGTGACTTTTAAAGACAATAAATCACATACAGTAAATTCATATATGATAAAATTGGAAAATAAAGAAATTAAAATAGTATATACATCAGATGTTGGAACAAGTAATATACAAGGTATAGTAGAGTTTTCAAGAGAAGCAGATTTATTAATTTGTGAAAGTTCTCTTTTAGGACAATCTACTTTAGATACTCATTTAACAGCAGTAGATGCAGCTAAAATAGCAAAAGAAGCAAAGGTAAAAAAATTAATGTTAACACATTTTTGGCCTGAGATAGAAAAAGATAAATATTTAAAAGAAGCTAAAGAAATATTTAAAAATACAATTATAGCAGAAGAAAATAAAAGTATAATATATAACATAAAAGAGAAAGAAGAGGAAGAACGATAAAATGATAGATTTACATACACATA
>CAYJKK010000012.1:0-46027 GCA_964370905.1 uncultured Clostridium sp.
ACCGCTTCGGTTTATTCTCTAAAGGATTTTATTGTTTACTTTTCAATGTACTTTTCGTCTCACTCTTGCGGGACGTTTTGTATTATACTATACCTTTTTTTCTTTGTCAACACTTTTTAAAAATTTTTTTATTTTTTTATTTTCTGCTTTTTTTTAACATTTTTCGCATCAAATTTAAGTGTTTTTCTTTTCCTCAAAAGGTACTTTCTATGTTAACATGTTTATCTAATTAAGTCAATACATTTTTTTATATTTTTTATATTTTTTTCTTTTTTTTATAGATTATAAAAATCACTACTCATTATATATGAAATAAGTAGTGATTTTTAAAACCATTTTCAGGTATTATTTATGTTTTTATATCTTTCTTCTATATTAATACTATTCATCTTCTATTATAACTAAATTTATAGCATCTACAAGTCCTGTTTCATCATCATATTCTAAACTTATTATATATTCAAAGCTATCTGCTGTTTCTAAAAAGTTCTCCAATATAGTTTTACTTTCTAAATCTGGGTTTGTTCGATCTATTTCAACTCTTAACTCTGTATTTGAAACAACATCTAGCGCACTTATATATTGTCCTGTCAAAGATATTACTTCTTTTAACTTATCTGTATCTGCTCCTTCTACTGTTAATAATTGAAACTGTGCATTAAATCTATTTTTCTCCGCTTCTGTCACACCTTCTCCAGAAAATTCAAATACCTCTCCATTCTCAACTATAGTTGTTATCATCGAATTAAAATCTTCAACTACCTTTGATGTTTCAAACTTTTCAACTATCTTGTCTAATGCCTGTCCAATTTTTTCATTTTCCTCTGAATCTAAATTCTCTATATCTAATATTTCAATTTCTTCTTTTTCTATATTGTCTACAAATTCAATTTCTCTATCTATATTAATAGTTACTTTATGATGAGTACTTTTTTTATCCGTTTCATATATAATAGACGATTCATATGCTTTTCCATTTTCTTTAGCTATTATATCTTCTTCATACGTTATACTTACTTCTTCATTATCCTTTTCAGATACTCCTAAATATTCTATTTTCTTCAATTCTGCAGTCTGATTCACTACTAAATTGATATTTATTCCACCTGTCAAGTCTAAATATTCATACTCATAATTAGTATCTCTTTGGCTTTGCATAATTTTTAGTGTTTGCTCTTGTTCTTTATCTTTAATTGTCATAGCTATTGTTTTTCCACTTGCCTCATATACTGTTATTGTTGTTATATCTGTTCCTATATTTTCTGCTCTTATATTATCTATTTCTTCTAACAAATATTCTTTGTATGATTCTTTCATATCTTCTGTAGGAATTTTAGATAATATCAGTTCATCTTTTTCTAATTCCTCAAGTAGTTTTATTTGAATCTCACCATATTGCTCTTTAGTTAAACTCAATAGATATGCATTTGCTCTATATGTGCTCCCAGCTACTTCTATATTTTGATTACTTAATTTAGAAAACATATCATCTGTTAATTGTTCATTCAGTATCCTTATATATTTAGTAATAACGCTCATTATTTCATCTTCTGATGTATTAAGAGAAAATATAATTTGTACAGTTTCTGCACCTAATAAATCAGTTACCACTCCTAAATCCAAATATTTATCTGTTACATTTTCTAATGTAAGATAGTTAGATACATCATTTATGCTTTTACCTTCTAATAAAGTTTCTTTAACTTCTTCTCCATCTTCAGAGTCCATATAATTATATAAAGCGAATTCATATTCTTTATAGTTATTTATATTATCTATCTTATTGTTTAATTCTAATTCTAAATCGTTTATTTTATTATCTGTATTTTCTTCACTTGTTCCTATATTCTCCATAAAGTCTATTTCAGCAGTTATATTTTCTTCATACATTTTATCCGGATATTTTTCCGCTTCTACCCATGATTTATATCCAGTATTAATATTAGAAAATCCATTTACCATATATTTAGTAAACAGTACTTTTTCTGATTTAAACATATCTGTTAAAAAATATAACCCTACCAAAACTCCTAATATTATTAATATAAAAACTATCACCAATATAATTACTAATTTATTTTTTTGTTTCTTAGTTCTCATAACTAACCTCCACTTTATTTTTTCCTTTGTTTTACTGCTTCAAATACTACAACCCCTGTTCCTACTGATGCATTTAATGAATCCACCTTACCTAACATTGGTATTTTAACTAAAAAGTCACAATTTTTTCTAACTTTTTCTCCTATACCATTTCCTTCATTACCTATCACTATTGCAAGTGGTCCTGTTAAGTCTTGATTATAATAATATTTGTCAGTATTTAAGTCTGTACCACATATCCATAATCCTGCTTGTTTTAAGTCTTCAATAATATCTGATATATTTGTTACTCTCGCAACCCTCATATATTGAACTGCTCCAGCTGATACTTTATTAACAGTACTATTTACAGATGCCGCTCTTCTTTTTGGAATTATAACTCCATGAACTCCTGCTGTTTCAGCTGTTCTTATTATTGATCCTAGATTATGTGGGTCTTCAATTCCGTCTAATATTAAAATAAATGGATCTTCGTTCTTACTCTTAGCATATTCTAATATCTCTTCTACTTCAGAATATTCAAATGGTGGCACTACAGCAATGACACCTTGACAATTTTCACTTCCTGCCATTTCTTCTAATTGTCTTCTATCTTTTTCCACTATAATAACTCTTTTTTCTTTAGCTAGTGCTATTATTTTATTTATAGATCCATGCTTCTCACCTTTTGCTATAAATAATTTATTAATATCTTTTCCAGATTCTAATAATTCTAAAACACTATTTCTTCCTTCTACTTGGTCGTCATAATTTTTTTCTTCTTTTTCTATTTCTTTTCTATCTATAGGCTTTCTGTAAATTTGTTTTCGCTCAAATGATTTTCTATTATTTTCCTTGTCCTTAACATCACCACGTTCTTTTTGTTTCTTAGGATATGGCTCTTTTCCTTTGAAATTCTTTTTTTGTCCATATGCTTTTTTGTCATTCGATTTTTCAAAACCTTTTTTATTAAAATTTCTTTTTTTATCTTTATTTTCTTTTTGCATTTAATCCCCCTTTTCTTTAATCAATTACTTCTGCATCAATATTTTGCATATTAACTGTTCTTCTTTTTATTCTATGTTCCTCAGATTTTTGAATTAATACGTCTTTTACTTTGTCAGAATTTTTTATATTTTTTATTTCTAATAATGAATGTGTTACATCTGATGTATGGCACACTACAGTTCCTAATTTAAACATTCTTTGAAATAATGTTTTTTTGAGTTCTACATCTGTTATTTTGTACATATAGCAAGAATTTTCTGTTTGATTCAGCAAACCTTCTTTAATTATTACTAATTCATCTTCTATTTGATATTTTGTAAATGTAAAAGGTAGTGCAAAAAATACCCATCTTTTTCTTTCAACTATCATAATTCCTCTTTTCTAAAATATATAGATATTTTAATATATTTTTTATATTTTTTATATTTTTTATAGTTTATAGTTTATACACTCTTCATTTTATTCTTCATCTAATTTAAGCACTGATAAAAACGCTTCTTGTGGTATTTCTACATTACCAACCTCACGCATTTTCTTTTTACCACGTTTTTGTTTTTCTAATAATTTTTTCTTTCTTGATATATCTCCACCATAACATTTAGCTAAAACATCTTTTCTCATTGCAGATATTGTTTCTCTTGCTATAACTTGTCCACCTACTGCTGCTTGAATTGGAATTTTAAATAATTTTCTTGGTATAACAGTTTTTAATTTTTCTACCATTTTTTTACCACGTTCATAACTACTATCTTTGTGAACTATAAAACTAAGTGCATCCACTGCTTCTCCGTTTATATGTATATCTAATTTAACTAATGTAGATCTTTTATATTCTTTAAATTCATAGTCAAGTGATGCATATCCTTTTGTTTTTGATTTTAAATTATCAAAAAAGTCATATATTATTTCATTTAGTGGCATTTCATATCTTAGTGTTACCCTATTTTCATCTAAATACTGCATATCTATATATATACCACGTCTTTTTTGACATAATTCCATGATATTTCCAACATATTCTCTTGGAGTCAATATATTTGCTGATACAAACGGTTCTTCCATATATGATATTTCTTGTGCTTTTGGAAGGTCTTCTGGATTATATAATTCTATTACTTCTCCATCTGTTTTAAATACTTTATATATTACTGATGGTGCTGTTGTTATTAAACCTAAATCAAATTCTCTATCTAATCTTTCTTGTATTATTTCTAAATGTAATAATCCTAAAAATCCACATCTAAAACCAAAACCAAGTGCTGCTGATGATTCTGCTTCATATTCTAGTGCTGCATCGTTTAATTTTAATTTTTCTAATGATTCTTTTAAGACTTCATATTCACTGCCATCCATTGGATATAGTCCACAATACACCATTGGTGTTACTTTTTTATATCCTTGACAAGCTTCATCTGCTGGATTATTTTTTAAAGTTATTGTATCACCTACATGTATATCTGATAACTTTTTTATACTTGCTGCAATATATCCTACTTCACCTGCTTTTAATTCTTTTGCTGGCATATATGATCCTGGTACAAAATATCCTAGCTCTGCAACGGTAAATACTCTATCTGCTGCCATAAGTTTTATTTCATCTCCAACTTTTACTGTTCCATCTATGACTCTTACATATGCAACAGCACCTTTATAGTTATCATAATATGAATCAAATATTAAACACTTTAACTTTCCATTTTCATCTCCTGTAGGATGTGGTAAATCTGTTATTATTCTTTCTAATACTTGATCTACATTTAGTCCTGATTTAGCCGATATACAAGGACTATCTGTTGCAGGTATTCCTATTATTTCTTCTATTTCATGTTTCACTTCATCTGTTCTTGCATTTGGAAGGTCTACCTTGTTTAAAACTGGTAGAATTTCTAAATTATTATCTATTGCTAAATATACATTTGCAAGTGTTTGTGCTTCAACACCTTGACTTGAATCAACAACAAGTATAGCTCCATCACATGCTGCTAAACTTCTTGAAACTTCATAATTAAAATCCACGTGTCCTGGTGTATCTATTAAATTAAAAATATATTCTTTTCCATCTTTAGCTTTATATATCATTCTTACTGCTTGAGATTTAATTGTTATTCCTCTTTCTTTTTCTATGTCCATATTATCTAATACTTGACTTTCCATTTCTCTTTTAGATAAAACTCCTGTCATCTCGATTAATCTATCTGCTAAAGTTGACTTTCCGTGATCTATATGTGCTATTATACTAAAATTTCTTATATATTGTTGTCTATTTTCCATGTATATTACCTTTCTTTCTTCTTAATATGCATATTTTACCATATAAACACAAAAAGCTCAAGAGTTTTCAAACTCCGAGCTAAATTCTTTTAACATATTTTTTATTTTCTAATATAATATACATTTTCAAATCCCATATTATTTAATTTTAACATAACGTCTTTACTTCTAGTACCATATGTGCAATATAATATAATTTCATCATTTTTATCCTTTATCAATTTAGTTATTTTATATTCAATCTCATATTCTGGTATATTTATCGCACCTATTATATGATTTTTTTCATATTCTTCTTTACTTCGCACATCAATTATAATGCTACCATCTTTTTGTCTTTGTTTTAATTCTAATAAATCTATACTATTTTCATTCATACTTAATCACCTTTACTTATATTCTTTTTTTGTCCCTTATATATATTATATTCAAACATTAAATTTTTGGTTTCTATTTTTTCTAACTTTATTACAATAAAGTTACAAATATATTACAAATACTACATCTTTTTTCTTTATATTTCGACTTAATATTTTTCAATCTCCCTTTTTACACCCTAATTCTTTCTTTATATTACAGTACTATTACATAATTATTACAATTTATGTCCACTTTTCTTTTTTATGTATACTATTTTCTTCTCATTTTTCTACATTTTTCACCATCAACCCTATGTGGAAACTGTGGATAACTTTGTGAATAACTTATTTTACTATATTTTAGGACACAAGTTATACACAATTCATTTCTCTCTAATAATCTATTATGTAACAATTTTATTTTTTATCTCTTTATGTTACTCTTTTTTTCTAACTAAACAACATCTATATTCAGCTATATAAAAAGCCAGGAATTAATTCCTGGCTTTTTATATTATTTATTATTATTATTATTATTTGCTACTCTTAATATAGTAATTTATATATTTTTCTATTTATCTTTTTTCCTTTTATTTATTATATCTTACTATTTTATAAAAAAGAAATATATTATAGCTATTATTTCTAATATTGTAATAAAAGGAAGTCCTATTACAAACCCTATTTTTTGTGTTTTATGTCTAAATATTTTCATTCCTAGTATCGTTCCTATTCCTCCACCTAGACCAGTTATAATAAATATTGTTTTTTCTGGTATTCTCCATTTTCCTTTTTGTGATTTTCTTTTATCTAACCACATTACAAAAAAACCTATTAAATTTATAGTTGCTAAATATATTAATATATTTTGTATACTAAAAACTTCTTCCATACTTTTAATTTCTCCCTACATTTTAATTATTTTTATTAATTTCTAATTCTTTTATTATTCTATATATTTCTCCCCAATTAGAAACTTCTTGTATAAATCCATTTTCTTCTATAGTTCTGTTTGTTTTATCTCTTAGATATAGTGTTTTAATATTATTTTCTGATAATGATTTACATATTTTAAAATTATCATCTATCATTAGATCTATGTTTTTTTCTTTACACATTTTAGATTTATCTTGTACTTTCCAATTAATTTCATCAACCTCTAAACCTTCTTCTTTAATCTTTTCTTTAGCTATAACAATTTCTTCATCATTAAATCCACCTCTAGCTGAAATTATTATTATATTATGTCCATCTAACTTCAATATATCTATTACTTGCTTTGCACCTGATATAAAGCCACTTGCTCTACTTGCCTTAGCAAAATATATATCTATAAATTTATCTAAATACTCTTTTGTCCAATTATATCTACTTTGTATCCCATAAGCATTATTATCTTTTATACCATTTTGTAATCCTAATTGTTTTAAGTTATAGTCATATATTTCCGCTTCTACTCTTAACATCTTTTCAAAATCAAAAATTACTCCATCAAAATCAATTCCTATATTCATATTTATTTCCATTCTCTTTCACAGTTTTTTAATTCTTTTTGTTTTAATGCATCTACTAAATCTATATCCATCCTATTTGCCATACATATAACATATGTTAATACATCTGATAATTCACCTTTAAAATTATTTATTCTTTCATTTTTGCTATCTACTTTTATATGACTTGCTTTTCTTACTTCTTTTGCAAGCTCACCTATTTCTTCTGTTAATAAAATCATAATGTCTTGAGGTGTTTCATCTACAAACCCACGTATTTCCACCATTTCTTGTATATATTTTTGTATTCCTGACAAAGATGTTGTTTCATCAAATTTTTCAACTTTTTCTTTTAAGTATTTGTTATCCATAATACGCTCCTTCTAATTATATATTATTTATATATAATTTTTTTATTAATTAACCAAATAAGCTCATTTGATTACTTTGACTCATTCCATCTAAACAGCCAAATTCTTTTAATAACGCTGTAACTGAATCTCCAATTTTTGATCTAATTTTCATTTCGTCTATAGACATAAACTTCCCTTTTTCCCTAGCTTCTGCAATTCCTTGTGCTGCTACTGTTCCAAGTCCTGCTATACTATCTAGTGGTGGTCTTATTCCCGATTCTTCTATCACGAACTTTCTTGCATCTGATTTATATAAGTCCATTGGTAAAAATTTAAAGCCCCTTTCATACATTTCTAATACAAGTTCTAATATAGAATACATATTTTTGTCTTTAGTTGTTGCACTATTACCTTGACTATCTATTTCTTTCATTTTTAATTTAACTTTTTCTTTACCAAATATCATTGATGTACTATCAAATTCATCTGCTCTTATTGTAAAATATGCTGCATAATATGCTAAAGGCTGATGTACTTTAAACCATGCTATTCTAAAAGCATTTGTAACATATGCTGCAGCATGAGCTTTTGGAAACATGTATTTAATTGTTTCACATGACTTTATGTACCATTCTGGCACATCGTTTTGTTTCATCATTTCTACATATTCTGCCCATTTACCTGGATCTTTTAAAGCTTTACCTTTACGTACTAACTCCATAATCTTAAATGCTGGATTTGGTGGTACTCCTTTTTTAATTAGATAAATCATAATATCATCACGACAACATATTGCATCACCGAAGTGTTACTATTCCTTGATTTATTAAATCTTGAGCATTATTTAACCATACATCTGTACCATGTGATAATCCAGATATACGAATTAATTCATCAAATGTTGTAGGTTTAGTATCAACTAACATTCCTCTTACAAATTTAGTTCCAAATTCTGGTATTCCAAAACTTCCTACTTCTGATTTTATCTGTTCTGGCGTTACACCTAGTGCCTTAGTACTACTAAATATTGACATTGTATCTTTATCATCTAATTTTATTTTAGTTGGATCTATTCCTGTTAAATCTTGAAGCATTCTAATTACTGTTGGATCGTCATGACCTAATATATCTAGTTTCAGTAAGTTTTCATCAATTGAATGATAATCAAAATGTGTTGTTATTATATCTGAATTTGGATCATCTGCTGGATGTTGTACAGGACAGAATTCATAAATTTCTCTACCTTTTGGTACAACTATTATCCCTCCTGGATGCTGACCTGATGTTCTTTTTATACCTACACACCCTGATGCAATTCTAGTTGCTTCTGCTCTATTTATATTAATATTTCTTTCTTCATAATATTTTTTAACATATCCAAATGCTGTTTTATCTGCTATCGTTCCAATTGTTCCCGCCTTATATGTTGTTCCTTTTCCAAATATTTCTTCTGTATACCTATGTGCTTTTGCCTGGTATTCCCCAGAAAAATTCAAATCTATATCTGGTTCTTTATCTCCATTAAATCCTAAAAATGTTTCAAAAGGTATATCCATTCCATCTTTTTCTAACACCTCTCCACAGTTAGGACATTCTTTATCTGGAAGGTCGAATCCATTTTTAACACCATAATCCGAAAAGTCTGAAAACTTACATTTTTTACATCTATAGTGTGCTGGAAGTGAATTAACTTCCGTTATACCTGTTACATATGCTGCAAATGATGAACCTACAGATCCTCTTGAACCTACGATATATCCATCTTCATTTGATTTCCAAACTAGTTTTTGAGCAATTATATACATAACTGAAAATCCATTTGATATTATTGAATCTAATTCTCTTTCTAATCTATCTTTCACAAGTTCTGGTAAATTGTCTCCATAAAGTTCATGTGCTTTATCATATGAGATATCTCTAATTTCTTGTTCACAGCCAGGTATATGTGGTGCACATTTTTCAGTAGATATTGGGCTTATTTGGTCACACATATCTGCTATTAAATTTGTATTTTCAACAACAACTTCATATGCTTTTTCTTCTCCTAAATAACTAAATTCTTCTAGCATTTCTTCTGTTGTTCTTAAATATAGTGGAGCTTGATTGTCTGCATCTGAATATCCTTGTCCCGCTTCTAGAATACGTCTATATATTTCATCTTGTGGATCTAAAAAATGAACATCTCCTGTTGCAACTACCGGCTTATTTGTTTTTTCTCCTAATTCTACTATTTTTCTATTAAAGTCTTTTAAATCTTCTTCATCACGAACTGTTTGATTTCTTATTAAAAATTCATTATTTCCTATTGGTTGAATCTCTAAGAAATCATAAAAGTCTGCTATATCCTCAATTTCCTCATCTTGCTTTCCTAATTTAATTGCCTGAAATAACTCCCCTGCTTCACATGCTGTTCCAAGTATTAGTCCTTCTCTATGTTTTTCTAATATACTTTTTAATATACGTGGTCTTTTAAAGAAATAGTCTACATGAGAATATGATACTAATTTATATAAATTTTTAAGTCCTACATAATTTTTTGCAAGTATAATTATATGGTATGGATTTAATTTTTTAAATGCTTCTTTTTTTGATTCTTCATCACCTGCTAAATGATCAATATCTGATACATTTTTTACTCCTTTTTCTTTTAACATATCTAACATTACTTTAAATACTTTAACTGTTGTATCCACATCATCTAATGCTCTATGTGCTACTTCTACTTTAAATCCTAAATTTTCTGCTATTTTTTCTAATTTATATCTTTTATATTCTGGAAATAACTGCTTTGCTAAATTAAGTGTATCTATATATGTATAATCAAAGTTATATCCTAATTTTTTAGCATTTTGTTTTAAAAATCCTATATCAAACCCTGCATTATGAGCAACAATCACACTATCTCCTAAAAATTCTAATATTTTCGGAAATACTATATCTATGGTATCTGCATCTTTTACCATATCATCTGTTATCTTCGTTACTTCTGTTACTCTTGCTGGAATATGTTTTTCTGGGTTTACAAATGTTCCAAATTTATCTATAACTTCACCATTTTTAATTTTCATTATTCCGACTTCTGTTATTTTCTCAGTTGTTGCTGAAAATCCTGTAGTTTCTAAGTCAAGTACACAATATGTTGTATCAATATCTTGTTTTTTAGAGTTTTCTGTAATTACCGTATCATCTAGAACTAAGTATCCTTCAACTCCATAAATTACTTTCATATCTTTATTATCATATCCTAATAATTTATGTGCTTCTGGAAATGACTGAACAACACCATGATCTGTTATAGCAATTGATTTCATTCCCCAATCTTGAGCTCTTTTAATTAAAGATTTTGCAGATGACATTCCATCCATTTGACTCATTTGAGTATGTAAGTGAAGTTCTACTCTTTTCTTCTTGGCATTATCTTTTCTCTTATCTTTTTTAGGTGCTTCTGTTTCTACTATTGTATTTGCCATGATTGATAACTCATTTGAAAATTGATCCATTCCTGCTGTCCCTACAACTTTTAAGCATTTACTTCCAGATATTCTTTTCATTTGTCTTTTTGCTTTATCTTTTTCTAAAAAAGCTTTACATGTCATTGTCCACGTTCCATCATATATATCAAAACTAAACAATGTTTTTCCAGATTTTAATTCTCTTTCTTCTGTTCCTATAACTTGTCCTTCTATTAATACTTTTCCGTGTTCTTCTGTTATTTCTTCAATTTTAACTAATGATTCTTCCATTTTCATACTATTACCCAATATAAGTGGTGTTTCTTCTTCTGGTGGTGGCTCTGGAATATTTGCATCACTTACAGCTATCGTATTTGCAATTATTGCAACATCTCCTATATATGAATCTAGTTCTGCTTTTCCAGTAAGTCTTATTGCTTTTGCTTTTTCTATTTTTACTACTGCAACTTTTCCTTCTGCAAGATCTTTACTAAATGATTTTACTGTTATTTGAGACTCTCCATCATATACTGTAAAAGTTATCATTCCTTTACCTGTTTTAGTTTCTCTTATATCTATTTTTAAAACTCTACATTCTATAGTAACTCTTGCTGCTCCTGCTGATATATCTTTTATCATTACTATTTTCAATTTACCTTTTGTAGGTTTTCCAATTATATATTCTTCTTCATATACTTCTTCTACACTATTATTTTCTTCATTATCTAGTAAGTCAATATTTCCTACTAAATCACCATCATCTATTGGTGGTATAGCTTCAGTATTTTCTACACTATTTTCTATCTCTTCTTCTACTATTTTTTGTGCAGCTACTAGTGATATTAATCTTTCTTCTTCTTTTTTTTGCTTTTCTTCCATCTCTAGTAATTCATTTTTTGATATATCTTCTTTTATCTCTATATTGTATTCTCGATTAAACAGGTTTTTAATTACTTTTTTAAGTTCTTTATCCATATTTTTTGCTTTTAAAAATTCTGCTCCTCTAATTTTCATATTTACACAAATTTCATTATCTTCTACTTGCAGTTTACTTCTAAGTAGTAACATTGGCTTTGCAAGTGGATATTTATGTGCCATATATGCAACTATATTTTTCCACTCTGGCTCTATATCATTTATATTAGTTTCTTCGACATATTTAATTACTATATCTACTTTATCAAACTTAAATCTTTCTATTAAAAATTTTTCAAAATACCATATTTCTTTTATTTCTATAAATTCATCTGCTTCTATTGTTACTTGCAATGTATTAGTCTTTTTTATAACATTTAAGCTTTGTATCTCTGCATATTTTATATTTGAATTTACATTATATTCTGAAAAAACATCTACTAATTTCTTTAATTTTTCTGCCACTTTTATTCCCCCCTAGTCAATCGTTATTCTAACATATTTATACAATATATTAAAGTATTTTAAGATTATTTTAAATTATTTTTCTACTTTTTGTGTCATTATTTTCTCTTTCTCATATCATATATTATACAAAGGAAAAACAAAAAGAAAAAACAACTAAGATAAAGCCTAAATTTAGGAAAAACATATTTATTTGATGGAAGGGGGTCTAGACTATGCCAGAAAATAGAGGTTGCGGTGGTTTCGGATTTGGTGATGATTGCTGCTGGATTTTAATTTTAGTAGTATTATTCTGCTGCTGTTGTGGTGGTAACAAAGGAGGATGCTGCTAATCTTTCCTGTACACAAAAAAGGATTTGAGAAATCAAATCCTTTTTATTTTTATTCTAACATTATTTTAATTTTAGTTTATAATTTATTATTAATAGTAGTTACTTCTTTATTTTATCTATATTTTCTCTTCATCATTTAATTTTGCTTCATACTCATCTAAAAATTGATTTCTAGCTATTTGTTTTTCCTTTTCTAGTTGACTAATTACATTTTCTTTTTCTTCTAAACCTTCATCATTAATTTTTTCTAGAAGAGTTTTCTTAATTTCACTATCTTTTTTAGCTAATCCTTTTGGTAATTCATCTACATGTTGAGAAATATTTACATTTTCTTCATCTTTATTTTTCAAATGCTCTTTTATTTTTTTTCTATTAATAATTTTTGTAATGATCCCTATTAATATTAAAAGAATTAAGAATACTACAATTCCAATCCAAATATACATACTTGTATTTGTAGTTTCTGTTTCTAACACCAAATATTTATCAATTACTATTTGATATGTTGCTATATTATTACCTGATTCATCTGATACAAATATACTAATTACATTATCACCTTGAACTAAATTGTTATTTCCCATTATTTCTACAATATATGTACTTACTGCTGGTTCAAAATCTATTTTCAAACTTTCTGAGTTACTTTCATATTTAATTGTATATTCATATATATTTGCTTTAAAGTTTGGAGATAATTCTGCACCTTCTATATTAAGAGCTTTTAATCCTTCTTTTCCACCAATAACTTCTAAGCTCTCATTAGTATTTGTAATCACATCATTACTTTCAGTTTCATTACCTTCATCTACATTTTCGTTATTTCTTGTTACATTTATTGTGTATGTTTTTTTAGTTCCATCCTCTGCTGTTACTACAAGTACAAAAGCATTTTTACCTATTTCTAAACTTTTTGTTCCTGTTCCAGTTACTGATGCTTTCGAATTTGCTACTTGTGCATATATTTCGATTGATTTTGTTTCTTCTGGTACTAATACATTGTATACTGTATTAGATGGTGTAAAACCTGAAAAATCATGTGGATTTATTCCTAGATTACTTAAACTTGCATCACTTGATTTTGTTGCTGTTTGTGAAGTGTTATTACTATTATTTCCACTATTAGTGTTTTCGTTTTCTTTAGGAGTTTCTTCCGTATTATTTTCTTCTGGTTTTTCTGGAGCTGGCTCTTCTGTATTTCCAGTTCCTTCTTCTTGATTATTTCCACTTTCTGTATTTTCTACTACATTATCCTCTGTGTTTGGTGCCTCTAAATTTTCTGCATATGCATAAACACCAAATGTGCTAATTATTACAAACATTATTAATATTTTGATTAATTTTTTTAGTTCTTTTCTCACTACTTTACCTACCTTTTGTATATTTATAATTATTTTATCATTATCATTTTTTTTCGTCAATATTTTTACAATTGATTTTCAATATTTATCTAAATTTTATCTAATTTAATATTCGTCATTTTTCTATTTTTTTTTACAAATTTACTTTTTTATGATAAAATATGAATGATATTAAATTAGGAGGTTAACATGATAGAATTATTATCCCCAGCTGGGAGTTTTGAATGTGTTAAAGCTGCTGTGCAAAATGGAGCAGATGCAATATATTTAGGTTCTACATATTTTAGTGCACGTGCTTTTGCCGAAAATTTTTCTGAAACTCAATTAGAGGAAAGTATAAAATATTGTAGGATTAGAAATGTTAAAGTTTTTTTAACATTAAATACTTTAATTACTGATAATGAATTTGAAGAAGCTTTTGAATTAGCTAAAACAGCTTATATATATGGAGTAAATGCTATAATTGTGCAAGATTTAGGTTTAGCTCAAATTTTAATCAAACATTTTCCTGATTTACCAATACATGCAAGTACTCAAATGAGTATACATACTTTAGATGGTGTACTAGCTTTAGAAAAACAAGGCTTTAAAAGAGTTGTTCTTTCTAGAGAACTACCACTTGCTGAAATATCATATATTTGTAAAAATAGTAAAGCTGAAATTGAATGTTTTGCACATGGTGCACTTTGTATTTCATATTCGGGTCAATGTCTTTTTTCAAGTTTAACTGGTGCAAGGTCTGCTAATCGTGGAAAATGTGCTCAGCCTTGTAGATTACCATATTCATTACTAGAAAATGATAAAAAAATAGATAGTGGATACTTAATGAGTCCTAAAGATTTTTGTGCTATAGAATATATTCCAGAATATATCTCTGCAGGTGTTAAATGTTTAAAAATAGAAGGGCGTATGAAATCACCTGAATATGTGGCAACAGTTACTAGGATTTATAGGAAATATATTGATTTAGCTAACTCAAATCAAGAATATATCGTAGATGAAAAAGATAAAAAAGACTTAATGCAAGTGTTTAATAGAGGGAACTTTTCTTCTGGACATTTAAAAAACGAACCAAATAGAGACTTAATTTGTAAAGATAAATCCAATAATATGGGATTACTATTAGGAAAAGTAGAGCAATATAATAAAAATAAAGGTCATATTACTTTAAAATTAAATGAACCTATTGAAATTGGTGATACTGTATCACTAGAAAACGAAGAAGGTTCTTACACTATTTCTGAAATTATGAATTTAAGAAATTCTAATATTACAAAAACTACAATTAATAACAATGTAATAATTGGTAGAATGAAAGGTAATATAAAAATTGGAGATAATATATATAAACTATCTTCTAAAACTTTATTTGAAAATGCTAGGCAATCATATAATAGTGAAAATATAAAAATAGGATTAAAATGTATTGTTAAAATAAAAAAAGATTTACCTATTTCTATAGAAGTACAAGCAGCAAATAAAATACCTTTATATAAGGATTTGAATATAAAATGTGAATTAGATGCAATCCCAGTACCTTCTATAAATAGACCTTTAGACGAAGATTCTGTTAAAAGACAAATCTCAAAAACTACTTCTTCATGTTTTGAATTTAAAAATATTGTTGTAGATTTAGATGAAAATTTATTTTTGCCAAAGGTTAGTCTTTTAAATGAACTTAGAAGAAATGCACTAGAATTAACAACTATATATATTAGTTCTTTAATAACACGTAACATTGACAAAAAAATTGCTACTTTTACACATTTGCAAACTAATAATTCTTCTGCAGAAAATATTTCAGATAAAAAAATCTCTTTACTTTTAAATAATCTTAATACTAATTATGATTATTCTAAAATAATAGGTGCTGATAAAGTATATATTCCTTTAAAAGCTTTTTTTGATATTAAATTAAAAGAAACTTTAAAACAAATTTCTGAAAATTTTAATATATACATATATATCCCAACTATTATAAAAGAAAATTATAGAAATTTATGTTCTTCTAAAGCTGTAAGTTCTATTGAAACATATAATATAAAAGGAATTGTATTTTCTAATATAGCAAATTTACAAATATTAGCTGATAATTTAAAAGATGTAGCATTACCAAATGATTTTAAAATAGTTGCAAATTTTACATTTAATGTTTTTAATACATATACTATTAATACTTTAAAATCTTATGGTATTAATATTTTTACACTATCTCCTGAATTAGATTTTAGCACAATTTCGCACTTATGTGATAATACTATTTTAGAAAAAGAAATGATTGTATATGGAAATATTCCTATTATGAATATGAATTACTGTTTTTTAGGTGATACAAATAAATGTTATCCAACTTGTGGTGCTAGATGTACTTCTTGTAATAATTATTATTTAAAAGATAGATTAAATATGAATTTTAGAATAATTCCTGATAATCTTCAAACAATAACTACTTTATATAATAGTAAACTAACTTCTATATCTACAAAAAATTTTAATATTAATTATGCTCGTATTGATATATTAGATGAAAATATTGATGAGATTAATAATATAATTGAAACTGTAAAAAGTGGCAATAGATTAGAAGGAAAAGATTATACAAATGGAAATTTAAATAGACAAATATAACAAAACCTACAGCTTTAGCTGTAGGTTTTTATTTTAGTTTGGTTTCAATTATTGTTCTAATTGTTTACTACTTAATTCAATAATTAAGTTCATATTGTCATCTTCGGCTGCTTTGTTTTTTCTTATAGCTCCACATTTCTTACATTTAGAAATTATAACATATCCTTTTTTCTTATCAATTTCTAAACTAACTGGCTCTAAAATCCCATGACAAGTTTCTAATCTATCACCTGGATTAATATCTAAGTGCTTAGAATGTAAACATTTAGGACAATGATTTCTACATGTATATCCTAATTTAGGGACTTTATATCCACAATTTTCACATATAAATTCTTCATCTATTTTAGTAAAATTTCTACTTTCCATTAATGGTCAAAATCTCCTCCACCTATAAATTCTTTTAACAATGAATGTGATGGTACATATGTTCCAGGAATAGATTTAAAGTATCTTAGAGTATTTATTAATCTTTGTGCTTCTGCATGTTCTTCATTTTCTTTTCCTATTTTTTCTAATAGTGGAATTGCATAATCTTTTAAAACACCTAATTCATAAATTAATGATGTGTTAAATATTATATTTGCTTCTTCTTGAAATGGAAATATATTTCTTTCCTCTCCTCTATTTACACTATACCATGTTTTTATTGTTTGTTTAGCATCATATGATCTAAACTGATTATCTCTTACAATTCTTCTTACTAATCGTGTATCTGTTGTTGATATTCTATTATATCTATCCATATTAAGAACAGTAAGTGCACTTATATAAATTTTATATTTTCTACTTTTATCTATTGAATTTGTTAATTTATCGTTTAAGCAATGTATTCCTTCTATAACTAAGATTTCATCTTCTGCTAACTTTAATTTTTTTCCTTTATATTCTTTTGTTCCTAGTTTAAAATTAAATTCTGGCATTTCAATTTCTTCACCATCTAAAAGTCTTGTTAAATGATCATTAAACAATTCTAAATCTAATGCTTCTATACATTCAAAATCATAATTTCCATTTTCATCTTTTGGATTATTTTCTCTTTCTACAAAATAGTTGTCTACTGATATTGTTACGGGTTTCAGACCATTAATTCTAAGTTGTATTCCTAATCTTTGTGCAAAAGTAGTTTTTCCAGATGATGATGGACCTGCAATTAAGACAACTTTAACTTCACGTTTTTTTGCAACTTCGTCAGCAATATTTGCTATTTTCTTTTCATGTAACGCTTCTTCTATCATTATAACTTCTTTTATTTTAGATTGTTCTACTGCACTATTTAATCTAAACACTGTATGCATATTTAATATTCTATGAATATCTTCATATTCATCTAGTGCCCAAGCAATTTTTTTAGTTTCTACAAATTTTGGTAATTCTAATGGTGCCGAAGATCCTGGGTATCTAATTAAAAATCCAGATCCATATTTTACTATTTCAAACACTTTAGTAATTCCACTTTTATGTGCTAGTGATCCATAACAATAATTATAGTATTCTCCACAAAAATACATATATATTTCTTTATTTGTTTCTAAGTCTAGTTGTAATCTTCCCTTAGAACTATCTTTATCTTCATATAACTTAGTTGCCTCTTCTCTATTCATTATTACTTGTTCTATATCTATATTTTTCTTTACAATCTTTTTCATTTCCGCTGTTAACTGTTCTATCATTTCTTCTGTTATATCTGTATTTTCAATTTCACAAAACATTGAATTTGATAATTGATATTTTACCATCAATTTCTTATCTTTAAATATTTTTTCAAATGCCATTGCTAATATATATACTAATGTTCTTCTATATATCTTAGTTCCTTCTTTACTTGAAATATCTATTAATTTAACTGTTCCATCTTCTACTATTTTTCTTCCTAAATGTATATATTCATTATTAAAAGTAGCTCCGATTACTGGATACGCACTATTAGATATTTGTTCCGCTAAGACATCACATAATCTAACACCTTCTTCTACTTTTATATTTTTCCCTTCATATTGTATTTTCATAATTGTATCCTCCTTTGTTAATTTAGCTTTATTCTACACTAAATATATGTATTAGTCAATTTATATATTCAATGAAAATATGATAAATCTATGTATTATATATTTTCTAGTTATATCTAAATAATTTTTGAGTATACTTAATTATATATTAATAAAAATATACAAAGGAGGATTTATGAATTTATATAGGATTAATGAAATTTTAAGTAATAAAGAAAAGTGTGATATTTATTATGATAATAGGCTTGTTTGGATTCAAAAACTTGATCAAGATGTAGCTACTGTTGGTTTTATTGATAATTTTGAAGAAAAAGATGTTTATATTGATGATTTATTTGAACATTAATATATTAAAAAATAAAATGTACTAGCTTAAATAACTAATACATTTTATTTTTTATTCTATATTTCTACTTTTTCTCTTATCCAGTTTTCTAGTTCTGATATTTTAAGTCTAATTTGTTCCATTGTATCTCTATCTCTTATTGTAACAGCTTCATCTTCTAATGTATCAAAATCTACAGTTATACAATATGGTGTCCCTATTTCATCTTCTCTTCTATATCTTTTTCCTATACTTCCTGCCTCATCATAATCACACATAAACTTTTTAGATAACTCACTATATACTTCTTCTGCTTTTTCAGATAATTTTTTTGATAATGGAAGTACTGCTACTTTATATGGTGCTAGAGCTGGGTGTAAATGTAATACTGTTCTTGTATCTCCTTCTGATATTTCTTGTTCTTCATAACTGTTTGCTAAAAATGCTAAAGCCACTCTGTCTGCTCCTAAAGATGGTTCTATACAGTATGGTATATATCTTTCTCCAGTTTCGTCATCTAAATATCTGAAGTCTTCTTTTGAAACTTCCATATGACTTTTTAAATCAAAATCTGTTCTATCTGCAATTCCCCATAATTCTCCCCATCCAAATGGAAATTTAAATTCTATATCTGTTGTTGCATTACTATAGTGTGATAATTCTTCTTTATCATGATCTCTTAATCTAATATTTTCAGATTTCATACCTAAATCTAGTAACCATTTTTCACAGAAGTTTTTCCAGTATCCATGCCATTCTAAATCAGTTCCTGGTTTACAGAAAAATTCTAATTCCATTTGTTCAAATTCTCTTGTTCTAAATGTAAAGTTTCCTGGTGTAATTTCATTTCTAAATGATTTTCCTATTTGACCTATCCCCATTGGTAATTTTTTTCTTGTTGTTCTCATTACATTTTTAAAATTAACAAATATTCCTTGTGCTGTTTCTGGTCTTAAAAAGATTTCAGATTTAGAATCTTCTGTTACACCTTGAAAAGTTTTAAACATTAAATTAAATTTTCTTATATCTGTAAAATTTAATTTTCCACAATTTGGACAATTAATTTTATTATCATTTATATATTTTAATAACTGCTCATCAGTCATTCCATCTGCTATCATGTCTTTTCCTTGATCATGTGCCCATTCTTCAATTAATTTATCTGCTCTATGACGTGTTTTGCATTCTTTACAATCTATTAATGGATCTGAAAATCCTCCTACATGCCCTGATGCTACCCAAGTTGTTGGATTCATTAATATAGCAGAATCTAATCCAACATTATATTTACATTCTTGTATAAACTTTTTAAGCCACATTTTTTTTATATTGTTTTTTAATTCCACACCAAGTGGTCCATAATCCCAAGTATTTGCTAGACCTCCATAAATTTCAGATCCTGGATATACATATCCTCTTGATTTACATAGTGATACTAAAGTATCCATTGATTTTAACATAAAAATTCCTCCTTATTTTTATTTACTAAGTTCTAACAAAAAAACTCTCGAACCTAGCATCTACTGCTAGGGACGAAAGTTTACTTTCCGCGTTTCCACCCTAATTCTAAAAAATATTTTTAATACTTTTTAGCACCTTAATTCTCTATTGCTCCAAAGCTCCCCATATATTATTAATTACTGGTATTACACCATCACCAGCTCTCTTGAAATTTCTAATATATTTTTTCTTTTTCTTCACAATTATTAGTTTATACTATTATATTCCCCTTTTTTATAAAAGTCAATTCATTTTTTAAATATTTTCATTTATTATAACTTCTTGAACTATTGGTTGACCATTATATTCTAATTTTACACTATATGTTGCTGAAGTTTTTATTTTAGATACTGAAAGAGATTCAATTTGAGTTTTTGTTCCATCAATACTAACTTGTATACCTTTTTCTATTGCTTCTTCATTCATTTTTAACATACTTATAAACGATTTAACTTCACTTCCCTTAATTTCTTCACCTTCATATCTTGTAAAAGTACTATTAAACGTTTGTATCTCTAGCTCTGACATATCACTAGAATCAATCGTTTCCTCTGCTTTTTCATGTATATCTTTCCCTTTTCCTAAAACATCAAATGCTACAATTCCTATTGTTACTAATATTATTAATAACACTACTACTATAATTACAATCACTTTATTATTCATTTTCTCTTTTTCCCTTTCTATTATATTTTATCATACTAAAAAAAGTTTATCAAACTTTTTTCTTAAATATCTTGTTTTTTTTTTATTTATATGCTAATATATTTATTGTTCATATAAAGTTAAAATTTAAATTTAGGGGTATAGTGTCAATGGTAGCACATCGGTCTCCAAAACCGCCTGTGTGGGTTCGAATCCTACTACCCCTGCCACGTAAAGAAGAATAATTTGATGTTCTTCTTTTTTTATTTTATTCTTATTTTCTTTTATTTCTTTACTTTTTATTCCTTAACTTTTCTATCTTTCTAATTTAATCTAGGTAATTTAATACTAAACATTTTATCAATATACTTAAAGGAGGTGTTACTATTTCAAATGTTAACAAACTTATTATTTTTTTAATTCTATTTACAGTTATTATCTCTATATTTACAATTTCTCTTTCAGATTATTCATATACTAGTACTGATGGTACAAATATTGATCCCAATTTAGAAATTAATCAATCATCTTACTTATGGCCTATTCCTGGATATACTAAAATAAGCTCAGATTATGGTTCTAGAACTGCCCCAACTGAGGGTGCTTCTTCATTTCACTATGGAATTGATATTCCTGCTCCTGAAAATACCAACCTAATTGCTATAGCTGATGGTACAATTACTTTTACTGGTTTTTTTGGCCCTGGTGGTCATACAATCACACTTTCTTTTGGTGAGTATAAAGCGACATATTGTCACGTTAGCCCTAACTATATTGTAAGTGTTGGTGATAATATTTCTAAAGGAGATATTATTGGCTATGTTGGTCCTAGATACATTTATGATATACCTAATAATATATATTTTGATTCAAATGGTTTACCAACAAATGGTGCTTCTACTGGACCTCATCTTCATTTTGGAATTAGAAAAAATAACGAATATCGAAATCCTTTATCTCTTTATATATAAATATACAAAAAAACTTACAGTTAATACTGTAAGTTTGGAGCGGGTAGTGGGAATCGAACCCACGCCATCAGCTTGGAAGGCTGAGGTTCTACCATTGAACTACACCCGCGTGTATGTGGTAGATATTTTATATATTTATAATAAAGTCATGGAGCGGGTAGTGGGAATCGAACCCACGCCATCAGCTTGGAAGGCTGAGGTTCTACCATTGAACTACACCCGCATTTCTCTCCCTGACAAGTATAAATTATAAATGTTTTTATATTATTTGTCAATAGTTTTTTTGAAAATTTTTTAAAGTTTTTTTAATTTTTGATTTTTAAACTCATTATAAATCTATATAAACTATCTTCAAATTAAAAAAGCACTAATGTGCTTTTTTATCAACTAATTATTCAGCTGATACTTCTTCTGCTTCTTCTGATTCTGGAGCTTCATAAGCTTCAAAAATAGCTTTTTGAATTTTTTCTCTAGTGTCAGAATTGATTGGATGAGCTATATCTCTAAATTCTCCGTTTGGAGTTTTTCTGCTTGGCATAGCTATGAATAATCCATCTTGACTTTCGATAACTTTGATATCGTGTACTGCGAATTCATTATCGAATGTTACTGAAGCAACAGCTTTCATTCTGTTTTCAGAATTTACTTTTCTTAAACGTACATCTGTAATTTGCATTATGGTGCACCCGCCTTCCTTAAGTTTTAAAATATTGTACCTACTTTATCTATATGTACACTTATATATTTCTCCATAAAATTTAATATTCCTTCTTTTTTTTACAATTTATTTGTTTTTTTATAACTTTTATCCTATATATTAATTTTCCGTAACATTAATATTGACATTTTAATAAAATATCATATATATTTCCTAATTTCGGTTATAATATTTTTTAGTAAAAGTATTGTATTTCTATATAATACATTATATAATCTAGGTTGACAATAATATATAAGGGGTGCATAAAATGCAAAATATAGATAATTTAAAAAAATATAAAAAAATTCATATGCTAGGTATTGGTGGAGTTAGTATGAGCGGAATAGCTGCAATATTACATAACTGGGGATTTCATATAACTGGTTCTGATATGAACACTTCTGATTCAATACCACGATTACAAAATAAAGGGATTAAGGTAACAATAGGTCATAATCTTGAAGATGTTTCTAATGCAGATATAGTAATTTATACAGCTGCAGTAAAAGAAGATGATCCTGAAATATTAGAAGCTAAGAAATTAAATATTCCTATAATTGAAAGAGCAAATTTTTTAGGTGAAATTACTAAATGTTATGAAAATACTATTTGTGTTTCAGGAACTCATGGAAAAACAACAACAACATCTATGGTTTCTCTATGTTTCCTAGAAGGCCTTAAAGATCCTACTATCCAAGTTGGAGCTTACTTAAAAAATATTGATGGTAATTATTTGGTAGGAAAAAGTGAACACTTTATAATCGAAGCTTGTGAATATGTTGAAAGTTTTCTTAAATTCAAACCAAAAGCTGAAATAATATTAAATATTGATAATGATCATCTAGATTATTTCAAAACATTTGATAATATTGTTCTAGCATTTAAAAAATATATAGATCTTCTTCCAGATGATGGTTTACTTGTTTTAAATGGTGATGATAAAACTTGTAATGAGTTAATTCCTCAAGCTAAATCTAAAGTTGTAACTTATGGAATTAATAATACAGATACTGACTTTTTTGCTAAAAATATTTCTTTTGATGATGATGGATTTGCATCTTTTGATGTTTACCATAATAATTCATTATTAGATACTTTTAAACTTTCAGTTCCTGGAAAACATAATATATACAACGCACTAGCGTGTATAAGTCTAAGTTATATGCATGATATTTCAATTTCTGCTATTAAATCTGGATTATTAAAATTTACTGGTGCACATAGAAGATTTGAATTTGTTGGTAAACTTAATGATAATATCAGTGTGTATGATGATTATGCTCATCACCCAACAGAAATTGATGCTACATATAATGCGTTATCTAATAAAAAATATAATGAATCTTGGGCTATTTTCCAACCTCATACTTATAGTAGAACTGCTAATCTTTTAAATGAATTTGCAACTTCTCTTTCTAAGTTTGATAATATTATTTTACTTGATATATATGCTGCAAGAGAACAAAATACTTATGGTATTTCTTCTAAAGATTTATTTGATAAAGTATTAGAATTAAATCCTAATACAAAATATATTCCTGATTTTGATGAATGTGTAAATTTCATACAAGATAATGCAAAGCAAAACGATATTGTAATAACTTTAGGTGCTGGAACAGTTACAAATATAGGACCAATGATTATAATATAAATAAAAATCGAAACTAATTTAGTTTCGATTTTATTATTAGCTTAGAAAAGTGTTCATCCTTGTTATTAATTTGTCTCTTAAATTATATATATCTTCTATACTTTCTATATCATAGCGTTCTTCTATTTTTTCTTCATTTGGAATTATAACATATTTACAACTTTCTTTTATATATATTCTACATATCCATTTTGTCACTTTATTTTCATATAATATTCCAAAATAACTATATGTATCTTTATAATATAACTTTGTAGATTTCACTACTTCTGATAGTATTGATTTTATTATATAATAACTTTCCAATTCTTCTTTTGTAGTTTCTATACCTGTTTCTTCTCTATCTAAATTATTTTTTTCTGATTTTTCTCTTATAGTATTATTGTTGTTTAATGCATCTTGCAATCTTTTATTTACTAATAAATTTATATATATATTTATAGTCTTTTTCAATATCGGTTTATATTTATCTATAATATTTTGTGTTTTTACACCTTCATAAATACCTTTATTTAGTACTAACTTTATAAAATCATCACTTGGATTTGTAAATTCTTCATTCAAAATTTTTTCAATAGAACTTGCATATTTTAAATTTGATGCTAATGCTATAATACTATCTATATCAAATTTTTCTTTTTTGAACTTTTCTAACTCTACTATCTGATTTTCTTTTAAATCCAATATATTGATTTCTAAAAAAGGTTGTTGATCCATCTTATTAACTTCATCTAAGTCTGTATAAAATTTATACTCAATACCATTTGTTAATATTGCAATTTTAGCATTGGTTGTACCAAAATATCTAAATAATTGTGAATTATGCTTTTTTAATTTTTCCTTTATTGATTTTGCTTCAATTAATATTTTTAATTCGCCATCTAAATTTATAGCATAATCAACTTTTTCACCTTTTTTTATTCCAACGTCTGCTATACATTCTGGAATAAATTCTTCTGGGTTAAATACATCATAGCCTAATAATGAAAAAAATGGCATTATTAATGATGTTTTTGTAGCTTCTTCTGTTCCTATTACATCTTTTAACTTCCCTACTCTGTTAATAAATTTTTTTACTTCTTCTTCAAATTCCATACAAATACTCCTCCTAATATAATATTACCTATAATACCATATTCCACTTGTCATAATTTGTCGAAATTTGTTATATTTTAAATTTATTGTATTTGTTCTATTCCTGATCTTAATTGTTCTTCTGTTATAGCGCCTTGTGCTCCAGCTATTATATTTCCATCTTTATCTATAAATAATGTTGTAGGTAATGAATATATTTGATATATATATGAACCTTCACCTGCTTCATCGAAAAATACTGGGAATTCAAAATCTTGAGTATCTAAATAAACTTCTGCTGTACTTCTAGTTTCACTCATACCATCTGTTACATTTAACATAAGAAACGTAATCTCTTCTCCTTTTTCTTTATATACCGTATTAAAATGTGGCATTTCATCTTTACAAGGTGGACACCATGATGCCCAAAAATTTAATACTATTGGTTTTCCATAATAATCTGATAATTGTACTTCTTTTCCTTCTCTATCATACATTTTAAAACTAACAGCTTTAATTTCTTCTTCATTTTCATCTTTTTCATTTACTGATAAATTATCTGATTGTACTTCATTTCTTAATTTATTATATGCAAATACTCCACCTGCTATTAACACTACTAATATTATTAACCAAACCACAATTCCTATATATTTTTTATTTTTCACACTATTTCCTCTTTTCATTTTAATTTATATTTCATTTATATACTTAAAACTGTTAATATTCTTTGCATATAACCTGTTACCATTAATATCCCCAATATAATTAATATCACTCCAGAAATTATATTTATAATTTTATAGTTTTTCTTTATAAAGTCAAATGCTGTTTTTAATTTATCAATTAGAATAGCACTTATTATAAATGGTATTGATAATCCTATAGAATATACAAATAACATACTCATTCCAACTAATGGTGAATTACCTTGTGCAGCTACAAGTAATGCTGAACCTAAAAATGCTCCAACACACGGCGTCCAACCAATTGAAAATACTATACCAAATAAAATTGATTTAAAAAAACTTAAATTTTTAGTTTCAAACTTAATTTTTTTAGTCTTATTTAACATCTTAATATTTATAATTCCTAAATAATTTATACCAAATATAATAACTATTATACCTGTTACAATATTAACTATTGTACTATTTTCTCTTAAAAAATATCCAATACTTCCTGCAAAAGCTCCTAATACTACAAATATTATTGTAAAACCTAAAGAAAAGCCTAAAGCATTTTTAATTACTATTTTGCTATTCCCATTTTTCTCTCCTGCAAAATATGATATGTATATTTGAATCATTGGTAACAAGCATGGTGATATAAATGTTATTAGTCCTTCTAAAAATAAAAGTAAATATTGCACTATATAACTCCTCTCTAAAATTTATTCTTTTAATATATCATATATTATATAAATTTTCCATAATATTTTTTCTTTTTTGATTTTCTTTTTTTGCTTCTTTTTAATTTTATATTACTAAAAAGTATCACATTACTGTGATACTTTTTTAGATTGTTTTATCATTAAATCACCAAATACAGCATAACCTTCTTCAGGGTTGCTATAAAGAACATGTGTTACAGCTCCTATAAATTTTCCATTTTGTATTATTGGAGAACCAGACATACCTTGAATTATTCCTCCTGTTTTATCTAGTAACTCTTGATCTGTTATTTTTATTTTCATACTCTTATTATCATAATTGTTATTTAAATATATTTCTTCTATTTCTATTTCATATTCTTTAACTGTTCCATTATCTAAATCACATAATATAACTGCTTTACCAATTTCTATCTCTTCTCTTAGTACAACTTCCATTTCTTTATTTATATCAATATCTAAATTAGATAAATCACTTACTGTTCCAAATATTCCAAATTCTGTATTTTTATATATTTCGCCGATTTCTTCTGTTTCTTCAATATATCCTTCTATTTTACCTGGCATACCTACTTGTCCTTTTTGTATATTTAAAATGCTTGTTGATACAAACTCACCTGATGCAATTTGAATTAATTCTTCTGTATCTATATCTGATATCCCATGACCTAATGCTCCAAATGTTTTTGTTTCTGGTTCATAATATGTTACTGTACCAACTCCTGCTGCACTATCTCGTACCCATAAACCTAATTTATATTTTTCATTTTCTGTTTCAACTGGTGTTATACTACATTCTAGTGTTTTTTCATCTTGTACATATGTTACTTTAACATCTTTTCCTGATGATTCATTTACAGCCTTTGTTAATTCTTCTGTAGAATATATGTGTACATCATTTATTTCTATTATCCTATCTCCTTCTTCTATTCCACTATTTTCATATGGCTTGTATTTTACTTTATCCATTCCTTCAATTTCTGACATTCCTACTACTAAAACTCCAGATGTATATAGCTTTAAACCTGCCATATCTCCTACTGGTATTACAGTTGTATTTTCAATCACATCTACATCTACTGTTTTAACAAAAAAATTATCAAATAAACTTACTTCATATTTTCCACTTGAAATTTCAGATACTGGCTTACTATTTAAACTTCCTGCTTCTATTGCATCTAAATTTTTTATACTTATTCCAAATATAGTTTTTACATTTAATTTTTCATTTTCAAATAAAACTATATTATCTGGTATCTTTTCTATTGCTACGACATATATAAAAATCAAGTATAAAAAAAATACTAATAATATTTTAGGTATTGTTTTTTTCATACAATTCTCCTTTATATTATTAGTATTTACATTATTTATTTTGGTATTCAATTTAAATTTATTTACATTTTTTTCATTTGAATTTTTTTTAACTTTATTGACCTAAAGATACTGGTCTATATAATCCCATTCTTTCCCTTCCTAGTGCAGTGTAATATATTCTAGCTATTTGTTCACCAGTTCCTGGTTCATTATCAATTAATTCTTCTAAAAAATCATATACTGAATAATCTCTGTTATATGTTGTACTTACTGTGTTTGAAACAATAGATGAATATGATCCTAGTTCTTCTCTTGGATAATAGTATATCGTATTTGTATTATCTGCCTTATCTGCAACATCTACTTTTACTCTTTCAAACTCAGATGATAACATTCCAACAGTCGTACCATTACCTATTAAACTTATTAAACTAGAGTCTGTCACTTTATAGTATTCATTTGAACTAGTATTTAATATATATATATCTTCTTCAGAAATATAGTCTTGACTTAACGAATTATTTACTACTGAATACCCACTATATATTCTTCCACCTATACTAAATCCTTGCATAAAAGAAATCATTGATATATTAGTTGATATTAAATCCCAATCTTCTTCTGTTAATTTAGGCATTGAAAAATTCAAATCTGATGTTGATGATGTTGCATAATTTGATATTGCTGCTACTAAATTTGTTTCCATTACATTTTTAATTACCTCACGTTTATGTGAATTGAATTCTGAGTCTTCATCTTCAATATTTGATGTAGAAGTTGCTGAGCCGCCACCTAATTCTGCAAATATTCGATAGTCATAATATGTATTTTCTGCATATTTATTTCCACTTGAATCTACTGCATCAGATGCTTGTAAATCCATTACTTCATATGATTCTAAACGATTTTTAAAGTCATAAGCTTCTTTATAGTATTGAACACCTAAATCATTAGTAGAAAAATCAAATCTTGAATCATCTATTTCTTTAAATTTTTGTTCATTTAATATAGAAAATACTTCTCCATTATTATTATAATATTTTGTACCATTTTCTTTTTGATATGGGATATTATATATTGTTCCAACAGTTTCACCATTAAACACTATATTATCTCCACCTGTTTCATTTTCTACATATACCTGCTGTGTTATATTGTTTTGTTCTTCTGTAGTTATTACAACATCTCTATATGTATAATCTGTACCAGACTTACTTACTCCTGTTAATAAGTATCCTGCATCGTTTACAATTTCTCCACCTATTGTACCTTGAATAGTTATATATGAATCAAGTGAATATGTTATTACAAAATCATCTCCATCTTTTATATATCTTTGACTATAATATACATATGGTTTTAAACCATATAGTTCTTGACCATCAACAAATTCTGAAGTAAAATCATCTGTTTCAATTAACTCCATCTCATTATCATCTGGATCTTGTGTAGATAGTGTGTTTGTATACTGTGAATATATATAGAATCCATCATACATTCCAAATACTAAAGCGGGTATATAATCATTTAGCTCGTCTTCACCATATCCTGATTGATTAACATTACTTGAAAGTGAATTATAGAATATGTTAATAGCTGCATTTATATCTCTCATCTTAGAATTCGTAAAATTAGATGTAGAGCTATTAGACATATTTAATTGAAAAGTTCTTACTGCATCATAAGTAGCAGTGTTTAATCGTGTATCATATGATATTTGTAAACTTAATGTTTCTACTTGATATGCAGTATATGATGTTAATAATACTGACATTGGTAATATAATTATAATTGCAATTACTGCTAAACCTTGTATTTTCATATGTTTTCCTCACTTATTTGTATTTTAAAAATAGCTTGTAATACACATATATTACAAGCTATTTCTAGTTTATCTTAATCTCCATCTGCTGTAACAACACCTGCATGTTGTGCTGAAATTGTGTAAGCATCATTTCCAGTTACTGTGTAAAAGAAATTTTGTAATTGTTGAGATATTGTTAAAGATGTATTATGTACATCTACTGAAACTATATCCCCTTCATAACAAATATATACACCTTCTCCATCAATTTCTTCTTCGATTTGTGATGTGTATTGTGAATAATATATGTTTTCACCTATTTTATCACTTTCTGCTATTGAAACTTTTTTACCTAGATTTTCATCTTTTATTTTAACTTCCATTTCAACATCATAAATATTCCCAGTTGCAGTAATTGTTTCAATAAATTCACTATAATTTTCTTCTGTAATTCTACCTGTAGAACGTATATCGTCTACAAATTCTGTTGTTGCTGTTTGAACCGCTAATTGAGATACATCATCTGATCTATCTGCCATTGTTACTAATGGAAATACAAATAGTAAGACTGCGGCTAAACCTATTGCAATTATTGTAATAAAAGTATCACTCATTTTAATTCCTCCATTCTAGAAATATTTATTATTTCATCTAATTTAAATAATATACTTTAATTTTTTACAAAAGTATATGTTATTACTCTTTTTTCTGTTTCAAATCTTGTTGATGATGGTGTAAAAGTAGTTAGTTGTTTTTTATAATCACTAGAATCATCATATACATTAATATCATTTAAAACATCTTCTTGTATATATGTTCCCAATGATTCTTTGATTTTATATCCAGTATTTAACTTCTCATTTATGTAAGACATTAAAGATTTACTGCTTGGCTCTATAACAAATTTATATTCGTAATCACCTTTATCTTTTCCGTCTCCATATTCAAAATCATGATAAATTATACCATCTAAGAATTGATTACTGGCTATCTCGTTTGTTATCATTTGTTTTTCTAAATCTATATATTTAATTTGCCTTTTTTCATTATCTTTATCGCTTAATGTATATAGATAATAATTATCATCTGGAAAATCAAATACAATTCTATAATTTTCTTTGTATGAACGATAAATTGTAGGTATTATTGTTTCTAATCCTACATATCTATCTGTTCCATTTTGATTAGCATTATAAAAAAATCTTTCATCTTCATAATCTAAAGATGGTCTATCTGAATAAGCTAAAACTGTATCTACTGCTTCTCTTGCTTGTGAGAAAGACAGTATAGCTGTTGTTAAACCTATTATAAATAACAAAACTGATCCTGCCATTTTTAACGCGTCTACTGCATTTTCCATACTGCCTTATCTCCTTTATATTAATTTATATATTTACTATGGTGTAGTAGTAGTACCCGCATTAGTTATAAGTACTCCTGACACTCTACCACTAGTATATGTTAATTCAACATTATATGTTGTTGAGGTACTTATTCCTGATGTTGTTATTGAATCTGGGTCTGTTGCAGCATCTACTACATCTCCATTTGGATATGTTACATTAATTACTCTTTCTAAGTCTTTATTACTATCTGTTGAATTACTAGCTATAACTTCGTTAATTAAAGATTTAACTTCAGATCCTCTTTTAGTTCCTTCATATTTTAAAAATTTTGTATTAAATGCTGATAATTCAGCTTCAGACATCCCACTGTTAGTAACAGTATCTTGTGCTTGTTGGAAAATCATTATACCTAATGATATTAATAATATTGCTAATAATATTGCTCCTGCAATTATCAAAGCTTTCGATGCGTTTTCCATAAAAATTCCTCCTTAGTTTCTTTTAATTTTTTATTTATATATTTTAATATTAAAAACTTTTTTATTGTGTTATTTGAACAAATAACATGTATTTTATTTTTCCAGTTTCTTCATGATATTCTATGCTCTCACATTTGAATTTTATTTCTGAATAATAACTAATAAAGTTTTCTATTCCAGAATTAAATATGCTATTTGCATTTAGTATAATATCATCATCAATAAATTTTATATCCATTTCTATTGAATTAGTCGAATTTGGAATGTATTTATCATTTTCATCTTTTTCTATTTGATATTTTTCATTTGAATCTATAATCATATTAATAACTGTAACTAGTTCTGTTCCATAAAGTATATCATTTGTAAAGAACTCAAATTGCTGATTTTCTTTTATAGCTTGTCTTTCTTTAGCTTGATTATCTGCATATATATAATATACTGTTGATATTATTACTATTATTAATAATACAAAAATTAATATTTTTTTCATAGCCTTCCTTCTAATTATATCATTTTTATTAAATTAATACAATATCTTACACTATTTATTTTATTTCTTGAAAAACCATTGATTTTACTCTTCCGCTAGAATGATATTCTACATTTGAAGATGTAAAATATGTTTTTATTTCTCCAATATCGTCTTCTGATATTCCAGAATCTCCAGTTTGATGTACATTTGAAAAAGTAGAAATCAATTTATTATATTCTTCTGAAGTCATTTTATCAAGTTCTTTTTCACCTTGAATACTTATTGTAATTTTATACTCTGTTTCAAAATTTGTATAACCTTCATATTTTTGATTATTGTTTTTAGCTAAATTGTGTAAAGATATTATATCATGTATTAATATATCATCTCTATTTTCATATATAGTAAATTGAGAATTAAATTGTATTAACTGATTAGCCTGTACTGTTTCTGCAATTTGTCTAGAGGAATTACTAAAGTCTGCAAATAAAAATACTGCTAATGATAAAATCAAAATTCCTATTAATACTCCAGCTGCTATTAACATTGCATTAGTTGCGTTCTCCATAGTTCCTCCTTTATTTTTTAATAATCTGCATCTGCATTTGGTAATGTTTTAGTTTGATCTTCAAATATCATTTCTTGTATTGTTCCATTATCTCTAAATTTTATTTCTACTGATTCAAATTTAGCATTTTCTTTTGCTGCTGTCGGTATACTAGAAGATGAAAGTTTTATTAAATCTACTGCTAACTTTTCTACCTCTTTACTATCTATTAGGCTATTCATAGGGGGCTGAGTATCTTTAATTGTTAGAGTAACATTAAAGTTCTTATCATTATATTGTTCATTAGAACTTTCTATTTTGTTATATAAACTTTTAAGTTCCATTATTGTTACATTATCTCTATCATAAGTTAAAAATTGTTCATTAAATTCTGCTAATTGCTCTACTTCTAATTTATCTACCTGATCACTTTGATAATTTCCTAATTCTGTAAACATATATGCTAGTGCCCCAATTATTAACATTCCTATTAATATTCCACCTGCAATTATCATAGCTCTTGATGCATTTTCCATATATTACCTCCTAAGCTCCAACACTTTGGAATGATGTTGACATACTTGTTAATCCTATAAATACTAATGGAATTATTAAATATCCAACAAACATACATACCATTGGTGCAAACCCTAATCCTTTTCCTATCATACCTTTTCTTTTTATTAGTCTTTCGTTTGATTCTTTTCTTTTTTCCCTATAATAGTCTCTTTCTGAATCTAATTCATCAAAAGCGTCTTTTATAGGAATTTTTTCTACTGCTGCTTGAAGACTTTCTACTATACGTATTAAAGGCATATATGTGATTTCATTCCTAAATTCTTCTAGTGCTTCCCATGCTCCTGATTCATAATTGTTAACACATTTTGTAATTGGTGCTCTAAATATATTTGAATAACGTTCTAACCATTCTAGTATTATCTCAACATTTACCCTTTCAATTCTCATAAGCATAAGTATTATTGTTTGGAACTGCATTACTTCATCTTCCATTTCTAATTGTCTTATTCTTACTTGGAACATTAATATCCAAATTGGAGACATATATCCAAATATTGCAAATACAAATGCTAACAATATTTCAAACCATTGCATATATTCACTATTAACTATCTGTAATTTTTCAAATATCCTTGCAGTAGCAATTTTAATTTCTTCAAAATCTGCTGTTTCATAATGTTTTGATCTTTCTACAGCTTTTTGTATATCTGCTTCTGTTGTATCTAGATTACCTCTAAACATATTTAAAAATTCATTATCTATTTCTGTTAATTCTTGAGCATCTAATAAATCTCTACCTGTTAATTCTCCGTAATAAATCGTAATTTGTTGTTGGTTCTGTATATACATAATTTATTGTTAACGCGTGTAAAAAAGTAAATGTAATAAGCGACACTATAAAAGTTGCAATAAATAATACAATTCTATTTATAAATAACCATTCTATCTTTTGAGATGATGCTGCATCCATTAATAACTTGGTTAGTTTTTTTCTTTCTTTTGTTCCTTCTTTTGGTACAAATAAATCTACAACTTTTTTTCCATATTTTGTTTTATATAATTTATTTTGCCATGGATCTTCAGTATTTCTAGTATCCATACCAATTGATCCATTATCTTTTATTTTTCTAACTAGGAAATATGATAATATTGTTAATATTATTATTAATATTTGTACTATCATACCTTCTTTTCCTTCATACCAACTTGCAGTAAATGCAAAGTTAGATATAGACCACCATTTTAGTGGTTCTAAAAATAGGATTGGTACTATTGCGATAAATGATAAACTTTGAAAAACATAATTTAATTTATCTCTTTTCAAAATTTCAAGTTGCATTTCTTGCCCTATATTATTTATATTTTTTAAATATAGTGATGCTCCATCAACTTTTCTATCCCCAAATTCTTTTGTTAAGTATGATACCCCAGCAAATTCTTTTAAGAAACTATTTGGTGCAACATCATAATATTTTTCTAGTTCAGTTTCTGGGTCATCTGAAATAAGTATTTCATATATTTTTTCACCTTGATGTGAAATTTCCATCTCATCATCTTGTGAAACTTGATATATTGCTTCTTCTACCATGTTAAATTCATGGTAAGCATGTCTTATTTCTGCAAAAAAGTCTAATTGTTGTCTTAATAAGTTGTTATCTAATTTATCTATAGATCCATCTATTAAAACATCTATCATAAATATTTCAAATATTAAAAGTATTGCCATTAATAAATAGTTAGAAGATGTAATTATTATTGTCCCTATAACAAGTGGGATAATTACTGAAAAAGCTTTTAAAATTATCTTAGCTGAATCTCTTCTTGTTCTGTATTCATCTTCTATATTTAAGATTTCTAATCTTCTTCTTAATTTAAGTAAATATCTTTTAAAGAAGGGGAATCTAGATACTACTACATAAAATTTTTGATAAAAAACTTCCATAGAAAAAGTATTCTTTTGAGTACCTTTTCTAAGTTGTTTTATTTGTTTATAATCTGTTTTGTTTTTACTTTTTTGCATTCTTAAATATACTAATATTATTGCTACAAGCATTACACCTGCCACACCTACTAGATATACCATCATATCTTCCACTAAAGTAGCACCTCCTTTTAGATATCTTTTTTAGTTGTTTTTCTAGTTTTTTTAACTTTAAGTCTTTCTTCTTCCTCTTCTCCTGGTCCTTTAACTACTGCTTTTTTACCCCAATGTCTTTCTACAAATGCATCAAATTGTCCTACATCACTTTCATCCATGTTATTTCTCATTTCACGTATATTGCTTTCTGTTATTGGGTTTGTTATTACATATTCTCCATCAACATACTCTAATATATTTCTATAAGTAAATAATTGTTGTTCTGTTACTTTTGTAAAATAGTGTGTTGCATTATCAAAAAATTTATCAAATTTCCCTTCTAATGTTTTTTCTTTTCTATGATCAAATGTATATTCATTTTTACTTTCAAGTGGTATACATTCTGTAATTCTTTCTATATAACGTCTTCCTTTAAAGTCTTTTACTTGATGTATATCAAAGTTAAGTACTTGAATAACCTGCTCTTCAGCTGTTTTTTCGTTTTTAAATACGCCAGTTCTAAGCATTGAGTTTCTAAGTGCTGTTACTAAATCTGGAAATGTTTTAGCATGGTGAGTAAATAGTGTAAATTTAGATGCAACCTGTGCTGCTTGTATCATCCATGATGCAACAGGGTCTGTTGCAACCTCCCCAATTATATTAACAGAACCATCAGTTTTTTTCTGAACGTCAAGACCTTGTTGTCCTGAAATTGTATCTGTTTCTCTAAATGATAATATATTTCTTGTTGGATATATTTTTCTTAAATGTAACTCAAATGCTGTTTCTTGTACCCTTATATTCATTGTTTCATATATATTTTCTATCATACCCATTAAAAGTGTTGTTTTTCCTGAACCTTGTTCACCAGTAAGTGATAAAATTCTTGCTCCTTTAACTAAGTATTTTAATAATTCTATTGTATCTTCTGCTCCTGGAAGTCTAACTAATTGTTCAAGTGTTGCTCTTTTAACGTCGAACTTTCTTACGAAAAATGCCCATGTTTCAGAGAAGCTTGGTCTTACAACAACTACACGAGATCCGTCTTTCATTTCATTAATTTTATATCCATTTGTATCTGATAACTGTCCTGGGTTATTGTATTTATATATGTTTTGACATACTCTTTTTAATTCAGATTCTGCTCCAAAAGATAAGAATTCTAAACGAATTGATTTACCTTGGAAAAATATCCATATACTATCACATGCACGTGGTACTTTATTTTCTGTTATTTGTTTTAGATAGTCTCCATCTGTTTGAGCAACCTGACTTAAGAAACTTTCTGGAAGTCCTGATACCCCACCTGATACCCCATCTATATTCATATCTCTTACTTCATCTATACTACTATATCCTTTATAGTGTTGGTAAATTCTTTGAACTACTATAGATAATTTATCTTGGAAAGAAAGTACTGGATTTTCTTTTTCATATATTTCATCAATTTCATTGCTTGTTATTACAAATGAAGGTTTTGTTTCACCTTCTACATATTTTAAAATTGCTAAATTATATTTTTTAATAAATTCAGTAAGTGCTTCATATGCAAATTCTTGTTTATATATATATATTAAAATATCAAATTTATCTTGCGCAGTTAATAAAGAAGGTACATCAAAAGGTATAGATTTAGAGATATTTCCCTCTGCTACTCCATATTCTTTTTCTAATAAATCAAATATTATTTCTTTTACATATTTTTTATCATTAACATCTCCATATGTACAGCCTTTTAAAGCTCTTTTTAATTCATATTTTTTATTTTTTCTTCTTTTTAATTCTTCTTCTGATAAACCTATATCATATAGATTTATTTTTGTGATTTCATCTAATCTTTTTTTAATAAATTCCATCATTTTTTCTGTTGTATATGTTTTATCATCATGAGTAATTTCTTGTTCTACTTCTGCTGTTTTTTTCTTTTTAACTGTATTATATATAAAATATGCAACTGCTATAAATACACCTAGTATTAATACGATATTTATTATTGTCATGTTTACCTCCTTACATTCTTGCTTGTAAATCTTGTATTCTATACATTATGTTTTCACATGTTCTTTTTATTTCTTCCATAAAGAATGTGTTTCTTTCTGAATCATTAGGTCTTTTTAATTTTAAAAATAAATCTGCTACTTTTCCTTCTTCTGAAGCTTCAAAATATAGGGTATTATATGGTACTGCTACTATTTTATTTTTTTCTCCCATATATCTAGATATATTTTTCGTGTTATATTTTGAATCTCCATCATATTTAGGTATTAATATCATAATATTTTTTTCATTTAAAAAATCTATTTTATGTCTTTCTTCTACAAATTCATCTATTTTAGATAATTTTTGTGATACTACCGGCACTACTAAATGTGAGTTTTGAATTATTTCTTTTCTATTTTTTTCATCAACTGTATTATCTAAATCAACAAGAACTAAATCATAATATTCATTTGCTATTTTAATTAAATCTATATAACTATCTTGTATATCTTTATAATCATTAATATTACCTTCAAAACTTTGTAATATTTCTAGTCTATCTCTAAATATTATTTTAGCATGATCTGTAATATTGTCTGGTGATAACTTATTACTTTTCATTACTCTCATTAAGTCATATATATTATCTTCAAATGCTGATACTGATTCTTGTGGTTTTAAAAGCATAGATAATCCACCTGATGCTTGTTTTTTTTCTTCCCAAAAACATCTACTAAGTGTTTTATCATTATATTTTGTTGCAATAACTAATACTTTATAGTTATGTTCAATTGCCATATCTGTAGCTATTGCTGTAACAGCAAGTGTTTTACCTATTTTTTCTTTACCATTTGAAAGAAAAGTAACTATCGCCATACTTAATCTCCTTTTTCTAGTCTTTTTATGATTCTTCTTACTTCTGAATCATTGTTCGAACCTATTAATTTTCCTATAATATTTGTTAATCCATCTTTAAATTGAATACTTATTTTTTTAAATCTTATTTTACCTAGTCTGTGTCCTTCATTTATTATATTCAAATCACCATTTTCATTAGGAAAATATATTATTTCTTCATTCCAGTTGATTTGCATTTCTGATGCTAAAAAGTTTAAATAGTCATCATCTTCTTTTATTGCATAAGGTGCATAACAAACTTTTATTATATTATTTTTTTCATGTAACTCATTTAAAGTTTCTAATCCTTTTTTAAGTGTATAATTATCAAATCCAGTTACAAAGAATTTAATTTCACATTTATCTATTTCGAATCCCTCTACTAAGTCTTCTTCTTCTATATCATAAAAAACAAAATCATATTGCAAACTTCCATCTGGAGAGCCACCTAAATACATTTTAACTTCTTCTAATTCATGAAAACCTATTGCAACATCAATTCCTTCGTAGTTTGTAATATATCTTCTTTGAGAATTTATTACAGGGACTACATATTTTGCTCTTTTTGCAGTTGTTCCATCTATTATTAATATTCTACTACCTAATTCTGTAAGTATTTTACTTACATATATTAATAAGTCTGTTTTATCATGTGCCCCTATAAATCCTATGTTTCTCATTATTTTTCTCCTTTATCTTAGTATGCTAATCCTTCTAAGTATTCTTGTCTTGCTTCTATAGATCTTTCAACACTTTCTTCCATTTGGTCAATTAAGTTGTCTAATGATTGATCATAATCTGCGTTTACAAATGGGTCTATATCATCTCTTCTTAATGTATTTCCACTTGTAGCTGCATATCTAGCATCTATTGCTTCTTCTACACTATCAATTATATTTGGATTGTTTAAAAGTAAAGTTACTACATCTGCATTAGCTGGATATGTTTCTATAGCTGCTGATTGCATTCCAGCTTCAGTATATTCTACTGCATATAGTTTTGATCCTTCTATCATATAGTTTTCTACTATCGCACAACTTAAATGTAATATTTCATCTTCTGTTAAATTCATTGTAAGTGTATCATATGAATCTATATCTTCTATTACTGGTATTTCAACTTCTTTTTTTGATACAACAATATAGTTTTGACCATTCGGAAGCATTAATCTAATATCTACATAATCTCCTGTTTCTAAATCTATTGGTAATTCTATCATATTATATTGTTCTTTTCTTACGTCATCTTGTACTAAATTATCACTTTTACTTAATACCTCTGTTGTTAATACTGTATTTTTATTCATATCTATTTTAGCAACTAATGGTACACTATCTAAGTCTAAATATTGTTTTTCTCCATCTTTTTCTATATAGTAATTAAATGTAGTATCTTCTTCAAATACTTGATATTCTTCATCATCTAATTTAATAAACATAGCTATTTCTTCATTTTCATCATATCCGCTATATATTTGATTTCCTTCTTTATCTTGAAGTGCATAATTATCAAACACTGATACATCACTTGTAGCATTGCTTGGTACAGTACTTTTCGGTACCATTTTTAATTCAAACATATCTGTTGTAACTGTTTGTCCTGAACTTACATTTTGAGAAAGTACATAAACTGATACTAGTGGATCAACCTCTTCTTCCTTTGGAGCAGACATTGTTAGCATAAACACTGCCACCCCTATTACTGCGCTAATTAATAGCATTAAAAGCATCCCCATTAAAAATGAATTTCTTGATTTTTTTTGCATTGGATTTGTTGCCATTCCAAATTCCTCCCTTAACTTATATATATTTTTTACATATCTTTATTTATATAATTTTACATTAAAAAGTATTTTAAATCAATAAATTTGTATCTTATTTAACAAATGTAATATAATCGTAATATAAATGTAATACAAATGTAATATATTATTATTTAAGAAAAAAACAAACTTAATATTGTATTATTATTACAATTTAAGTTTGTTCTTATTCTATATTCCTAATATATCTTTAATAGCTATTCCTACACCATTTTCATTGTTTGTCATCGTTATATAGTTTGATACTTCTGTAACAATAGGTGTACTACCTTTCATAGCAACTCCTACACCTGCATTTTCAATCATTATTTTATCATTTATATTATCTCCTATTGTAATTACTTCTTCTTTTCGTATTCCTAATTTATCTATTAAATATTCAATTGCATACCATTTATCAACATCTTTCATAGATATTTCAGTGTAGTGATACCCAACTTCAATTTCTTCAGTACCTTGAAAAAAAGTTTTTCTTGACATATGTGATATATCTAATACTTCTATCCCTGATATTTCTTTTAACTTTTTCATTATTGAATTAAAAACACTTAAGTCTTCATCACATATAGTTATTTTAAAAAACTTTGTATCTTCTAACTCTTTAATATATTCTTTCATGTTATTCACAATATTTATATGTGTCTTTTTATCTTCTGACTTTTTTAAATTTTCTTTATAATAGTATAGCACATTATATTTTAGAGATGTAGCAAGTATTGATTTATCTGTATATACATTATATGATATACTGTTTTCTTCACATATATTTATTATTTCTAAAACTTTCTCTTTTTTTAAATGTTTTTCATATATTAATTCTTCTTTTTGGATATCATATATTAACGATCCATTTACTGCAATAAAATATTTATTACTTTCAATTTCTTTTGCTATTGTTTTTATTGAATCAATTGGTCTTCCTGATGCAATTATTACTTCTACACCTTTTTCTTTTGCTTTTTTTATTGCTAATTTTGTTTCTTCTTCTACAATTCCATAACTATTTAACATTGTTCCATCTAAATCGATTGCTATTAATTTAAACATATTTTTCTCTTTTCTTTTACTTTAACTTATACTTTTGTAACCTCATTATATACATAAATGTTTTTAAATGCAATAAAATATCATATTAAATATATTAAAATTAATTAAAAAAATAGAAAACATTTCTGTTTTCTATTAATATTTATATCTTTAATTTTATAATATTATTGAGCTACTGCTACTGGTGCTCCGTTTTCATCTGCTTGTAAAGTGATAGTTCCACCAGTTGTATTAATATTTGTTAAATCTATATTTCTAAATTCAACTGCTGTCCCAGCTTGATCAACAGCTTTTAAATCCCATTGTAAATTTTGTGCATCTACATTAAATACTAATGGTATTTGAGTTCCAGTTGCAAGAACTTGACCTCCTAATAATTCTGTTCCCCAATTTTCTTGTCCTGCTCCTGATAAATATAACTCTGTTATATTTGTTTCTGGATACATATTAACTATAGTCATTGGTACTTGTATTACATTACTTGTAGTTGAATCATCTGTTGTATTGTTTGTAGCCACTTCCTCACTTCCACATCCTGTTAATATAAACATTGCTCCAATTAACATTATAATTATTGCTGAAATTAATAGTGTTTTTTTCATAACTTTTCCTCCTATATTTTATTTTTTTAATTTCTAAAACATTATATTCTCTAATTATTAATTTTACAATCAACCTTTGGGTTGATTATTGTGGTTTTAATATTTTTTTATTAAATTAACTACTATTGTAAATATTCCTATAACAATTAATATATCCGATATATTAAATACTGGAAAGTTAAATATATCTATATTAATATAATCAATTACATATCCTCTAAATATCCTATCTATTAGATTACTTATACTTCCACTTATTATAAAAGTTCCACTAACAATATATGTTGAACTTTTTCTATTTACATACATAATTATAGCAAATATTATTATAATTACTAGGCTAGTTATTAATAAAATTAGATTATTTTGCCACAGACTAAATGCTATTCCATAATTTTCTACATATTTAAATATTAAAAACTCTTTACCTATCATTATATTCTTTAATATTTGTTCTAACATAACTATTATAAATATAGAACTAAGTATAATTAACAACTTAGTATTTTTTTTCATATTTATTTCCTCTTATTATTCTATCATATTTTCAGGTTTATTTCTTATTTTCATTTTTTTATATTTACTTACACCTATTATACTAGCAATTAAAAAAATAAGTATTGATACAATTTGTGAAACCCTAAAATCACCTACCATTAAACTATCTGTCCTAAGTCCTTCTATGAAAAACCTTACTACCGAATAACTTATAGCATAACTTACAACCAATTGTCCTGAGTATTTTCTATACTTCTTAAAAACTGTAAGCAATATAAAAATAACAAATGTACATATAGACTCATATAAAAAAGTAGGATGCACTTCTACATATTTCCCATTTTCTATTATACCCATTCTCAAAATATTTGTTGTTACACTTCCATATGCTTCTAGATTAAAGAAATTCCCCCATCTACCTATTGCTTGTCCTAAAGCTAAATATGGGACAATCATATCTAAAATATCTAAAAATTTCATCTTTTTTATTTTAGAATATACATATATACTTATAACTCCACCAATTATTCCTCCATATATTGCAAGTCCACCATTTTTTATATTAAGTATCTGATTTAAATTTTGACTATAATAATCAAATTCAAATATAACATAATAAATTCTTGCACATATAAATGATATCGGTATTGTTATTACTAACATTTCCAATATATTTTCATATTTAATTTTATATCTTTTACTTTCCTTTATAAGTGCAAGTGACATTACTATTATAGCACTAATTATTAATATTCCATACCAATAAACTTTAACATCACTTATTACAAATGCTATATCTGACACTTGCAACTCCAAATTTATACCAGGGAATCCCACTTGTTTTTCCATATTTTTTTACCCTTTTATTTCTTTATATTTTCTAATTGCTTGAATTCTATTTTTAACGTTTATTTTAGCATATATATGATTTATATGTGTTTTAACTGTTGCTTTTGATATATATAAACTTTTAGCAATTTCATCATTACTATAACCTTCATCTATTAGCTCTAATATTTTAAATTCAGCTTTTGTTATCCCTAAGTCTTTACCATAATGAATACTAACAAATTTCTCACATTCTTTTTCTATCTCTTTAAAATATTCTTGTTTGATATTTTTGTTTCTATATCCTTCATATTTTTTTAAGATTTTTAAAATTTCTTCACCTTCATCTACAAAAATTCTTATATACCCAAATTTTTGTGATAATAAAAGTGCCTTCTCAATATTTTCTTTCATCTCTTCATCTTGATTTAATTTATTCATTATTATAGCTTTTAGTATATAATATTCCATTTCATAAAAAGTTCTTTTATATGTTATTATATATTCATATAACATATCTAGTGCTATATTAGCATTATTATAATCACCTTTAAATATGTCTGCTCTTACTTTTGTAAAATATTGATATCTACTTAATGTATTAAAATCTAATTTTATATCTGGTGCACTTTCAAGCCATTTGTTAACAGTATCAATATCTTTTTTAATTATTGCAAATCTTACTTTACAAGCTGCATAATTATTCATTAAATATTTAGCGCCAGATTTTACAATTTCATTTTCAAAGTATTCCAATTCATTTTTATATTCTTGACTTGAACTTCTACCAAACATTATTTTAGCTAATACTATATATCCAACAAACATAACATCTATATTTTTTGAACTTTGACTTTTAGCTATTCCTTTTAGTATTTTAATACTAGCTTTCTCTAGCTCATTTCTTTGATACATAATCTCACCAATACCAATATTTGCTGCACCATCTGCTAGCTTACCAAAAATATTTTCTAAAAAATCCGGTATGATACTTGCTATAAATTCATACTTTTTACTCCAATTACATATATCTTTACTCCCACTTAAAAGTGTTGGTTGGTTACCTGTTAGAGTCATCTTTTGCTTAATCCCATTTATTTCTTCAGATAACCTGCTCATCTTTCTAAGTTCAAATATTAATTCTATATTATTTATATTTGGTGATGATACTTTGCAATATGAAATACATTCTTCTATTATTTTATTTTCTAAATTAGTATTACACTTATTAATTTTCATTTTTTTTAATTTATCAAGCCATTCTTCAAATTTACCTATATTATAGCTTAAAGAATATATTATAGCTATATTTGCACACAAATATGGATATTTAATTACTATGCTCTCTGGAATACTTAATAGAATATTTTTAAGCTCAGTATTATCATTTACGATACCAATATGTTCTAAGATTTGCTCATTTAATATTTCACATACTTTTTCATATTTTTTAGCTATTACATAATGTTTCAAAGCTTTTGTTATTTTTTTTTGTTCTTCGTACAATTTTCCTATTTCATAATTAATTTCTTCTTTTTCTTTTTCTTCTAAAATGAGTTCTATTCTTTTTTCTAAATATACTTGCACTATATTGTTAAAACTATATTCCCCATATTTATTAACTTCTAAGATACCTAAAACTTGTAATTTTTCTATTTGTTTTTCTGCATCATTTATCTTATCTATTTTTTTTATATTTTCAACATTAACATCATCTATTTGAAATATATATGCAATCATTTTAATTATTTCTTCATCTAATTCATTAAATATCTTTATATCTAAATAATCTAAAAAATCATTTTCTATATTATCTTTTACTTCTTCTAATTCTTTTTCTTGAATATATTTTGCTATAATATTTAATACTATAGGATATCCTTTAGACATCTCAAAAACTTTTTCTATTTCATTATAATCATTTTGAATTATATTATTTTTAACATAATACTCTTTGATCTCACTTTTGTTAAATTTAAGTTTTTCTGAATCAACATATATTAATTTATTCTCTAAATATAAGTCTTTAAATTCCTTATTAAACTTGCTTTTAGAATTTATAAAAAACATTACATTTTTAGGACTTTGTTTTATATACTTTATCAATTTTCGCCTTATTTCTAAATCATACAAATATTCAAAATTATCTATAACAACCTTCTTTAAAACTGATTTATCATTATTTATTTTTTCATCTAACTCTTTAATATTAAATTTATTGTATTCACACGAGTCTACATTGCACCATATAAATTTTTCTTTTAATTTTTCTTGAATTATTTCTATAGTTGTAGTTTTTCCAAATCCTACACTTGCTACTAAATAAATAATTTTATGTTTATCCATATTACTAATTATTTCTTCTACTATTTCTCTTTCTTCTAGTAATTTCATTTTTGTATTCTCCTAATCATTTCAAAATAATAACTGACTTTTTTATTATTTTACATAATTATATATACAATCGTCTTATATTGCAACATTTTTGGAAAATTTTACTTGTTTATTTTTCTATATTTTGCACAACATATTATTAGAAAAGCATTTAGCATTTCTAATATGTAAATTTTCAGGAGGTGAAATAAAATGGCATATTCAAACAAAAAATTAGTTCCAGAAGCTATGAATGCATTAGATAAATTCAAATATGAAGTAGCTAGTGAAGTTGGAGTACAACTTAAAGACGGATATAACGGTGATATATCTGCAAGAGACGCTGGAAAAATAGGTGGACAAATGGTTAAAAAAATGATCGAATCTTATGAACAAAACATGAAATAGTTATCATTTAATTTTTATCAATTA